>DASSSO010000054.1:0-30887 GCA_035776735.1 Gaiellaceae bacterium
CTCCTTTCGCGTGCGTCGAGGTCGAACAGGTCATACCACCGCCTGCCCCCATGGTCCCGGAGAGGCGAGTGCCCCGCCATCACCCGGTCCGGATGAACTCCGGTGAGCGCTGTGCCATCCTCCGTCCGATGGCCCGGTGAAACACGCGCGCAAGGAGCTCTGGTTCGAGACGCCCGAGCGCCGGTCGTACATCAACATCACGCCCGAGGTCGAGGCGTTCGTCCGCGAGAGTGGGATCGCGAACGGGCTCTGCCTCGTGAACCCGATGCACATCACCGCCGCCGTCTATGTCAACGACGACGAGCAGGGGCTGATCCGGGACTTCGACGACTGGCTGGAGCGGCTCGCCCCGCACGAGCCCGTCTCCCAGTACCGGCACAACAACGGGGAGGACAACGCCGACGCCCACCTGAAGCGCCAGCTGATGGCGCACCAGGTCGTGCTCGCGATCACGGACGGCGGGCTCGACCTCGGCCCGTGGGAGCAGGTCTTCTACGCCGAGTTCGACGGCCGGCGCCGCAAGCGCGTGCTGCTGAAGGCGATCGGCGAGTAAAGGAGGGTCTGGCGAAACAGCGGCTGTGCCGCCAGGCCGCGCTGCTCGCCCCGAGGACTGCGTCCTCAGTCGCGCCCGTATCTCACCGATACGGGCGCTCCATGCGTCCTTGCCTCGGAACGACCATCGCACACTGGCGACGAGCGCCGTTCCACCAGACCCTCATCGTCCCTCGAACGAGGGATGCGACCCGGTTCGAACCGGGCGATACGGAAGTCAGCCGCCTATGAGTTACGACGAATACGACCTCGTCCGCGCACCCTGGCTGCGCAGCCCCTTCCTCGCTCTCGGCATCGCCGTCGTCGCGCTTGCGCTCGCCGCCACCGCCTTCGTCCGCCAGCAGCGCGCGATCGACGCGGCCAACGTCGCCCAGCTCTCCGCGAAGCGGATCGAGCGGGAGCTCGGGCTCGTCCACAAGGACAACGACCGGCTCGCGGGCCGCATCCGCTCGACCGAGCGGCAGCTCCGCGTCGGCCCCGTCGCCGCCCGGACGAAGCGCAGTGTCTTCACGATCGCGGCCGGTCGCAGGCTCGGCACTGCATTCGCCGCCTGGCGCACGAACGAGGGGACGTTCTTCATCACTGCGAACCACGTCGTCGACGGCCATCGCGGGGAGGTCGACCTCCTGCGCAAGGACGGGAACTGGACCGGCGAGATCGTCCGCCGCGACAAGCAGAACGACCTCGCGCTCGTGCGCGTGGACGGACGCCCGGACGGCGCGCCTGTGCTCTGGCCCAAGCCCCGGCGTGCCCGGCCGCGCACGGGAGACCAGCTCCTGCTCGTCGGCAGCCCCTACGGGCTCGGCGGCACGGTCACAACCGGGATCGTCAGCCGCGTGACGCGGAAGGCCGTGCAGACGGACGCGGCCGCGAACCCGGGGAACTCCGGCGGCCCGGCCGTCGACCGCAAGGGGCGCGTCGTCGGCGTGCTCGTCTCCGGCGGGGGCGAGAACATCAACTTCGCGATCCGGATCGAGCGCGCCTGCGTGCAGCTGCGCCGCTGCTGAGCTCGGCAGGCAGCTCGAAGAGCGGGAAGAGCTCGGGGTAGCCGGCGAAGCCGGTGATCCCGGCGATCCGGTCGCCGTCGACCGCGAAGACCATGATCCCGTAGGCGCGGAACGGCTCCGCAGGCGACTCCTGGACGAACGCGGCGAGCGCCGGCTGACCGTTCCGGCGCGCGAGGTTCCCGTGGATCCCCTCCATCTCGTCGATCGCCGCCACCGTCACGTCCGCCGTCGCCACCTTGCTCACGAGTGCTCCCTTCCGAGTTGGTCCGTCGCGAGTAGAACCCGCGACCGGGCCCGAACTCATCGGCGCTCCGGTGGTTGCACGGATTCGACCGCGGACGGGGCGGAAACTCATCGGTGGCCCTGGCCGAATGCCTAGGATGGCCGACATGGCCACGACGCCTGCGTCCGCCGAGCTCGAGCTGCAGTTCGAGCAGCATCGCTCCGAGCTGACCGCCTACTGCTACCGCATGCTCGCCTCGCCCTTCGAGGCCGAGGACGCGGTGCAGGAGACGTTCATCCGCGCGTGGCGCGGCTTCGAGAAGTTCGAAGGGCGGGCGGCGCTGCGGTCGTGGCTCTACCGCATCGCGACGAACGTCTGCCTGGACATGCTCGGCGGGCGCGAGCGCCGAGCGCGTCCCATGGACCTCGGCCCGGCGCGGGAGCCGGTCGAGGCGAATCTCAACACCCTGCCGGAGGTGACGTGGATCGAGCCGATTCCGGACGACCGCGTCGTTCCCGAGGGTGACCCCGCCGCGGTCGCCGAGACGCGCGAGACGATCCGGCTCGCCTTCGTGGCGGCGCTCCAGCACCTCCCGCCGAAGCAGCGCGCGGTCCTGATCCTCTGCGAGGTGCTGCGCTGGAAGGCGAGCGAGGTCGCCGAGCTCCTCGAGACGAGCGTGGCGGCCGTGAACAGCGCGCTCCAGCGCGCCCGCGCGACGCTCGAGGCAAGCGACGTGAGCGCAACCGAGACCCCGCCGTCCGTCGACGCGGCGGACGAGGAGCTGCTCGCCCGCTACGTCCAGGCGTTCGAGGAGTACGACATCGAGAAGCTGACGTCGCTGATCCGGGAGGACGCGACGCAGTCGATGCCGCCGTTCGACCTCTGGCTGAGCGGCCGTGACGACATCTTCGCGTGGTGGTTCGGGCCCGGGATCGGCTGCAAGGGCTCCCGCGTGCTTCCCGCACCGGCGGCGAACGGCGCGCCGACCTTCGGCCAGTACAAGCCGAGCCCGGACGGCGGCTACGAGCCGTGGGCGCTGCAGGTGCTCGAGGTCGGCGACGACGGGATCGGCGAGTTCACGTTCTTCCTGGACACGGACACGCTGTTCCCGCTCTTCGGGCTGCCGCCGCGGCTGGACTCGTAAGCCGGCCCCGGGGTTCGGGTCCAGGCGCGACCGACCGGCCGGGTCGTCCGATCCGGACAGCCCGTGCCGGCAGCCGCCCGGCAACTCTCGCCGATCGCGGCGCCTTCGGCGCCGCGCGAGCGCCGATCGGCGCACTCTCGTCACGAACTCCATGGCTCCGCGAGCCGGGTCCGAGGGACAGTCCCTCGCGACCCGGCTCGCGGTTCCGCCCCTAGGCCTGCTGCTGCTCGAGCGCGCTCTGGTCCATCCAGATCAGCTCCCACTGGTGACCGTCGGGGTCCTGGAAGCTGCGGCCGTACATGAAGTCCATCTCGATCGGCTCGTTGGCCGGCGAGCCGCCGGACTCGAGCGCCTTGTCGGCGAGTTCGTCGACCTGCTCCCGGCTGTCCGCGGAGAGCGCCATGATCGCCTCCGTCGCCCGCGCCGGGTCGGCGAGCTCCTTCTTCGTGAAGTCCTTGAACCGGCCCTCCTGCAGGAGCATCACGAAGGCCTCGTCGCTGACGATCATGCAGGTGCCCGTCTCGTCGGTGAACCGCGGGTCGAACGAGAAGCCGAGCGCCTTGAAGAAGTCGACCGATCGATCGAGATCCTTCACGGCCAGGTTCACGAAGATCTTGCGGGAACCGTTCGTTGCCATTGCTTCCTCCTTCTCTCAGTCGGGGAGCACATCCGTCAGGCCCATGAACGCCACCAGCTCGAGCAGCTCCGGCGCCGCATGCCGGAGCCGGACTGTGCACCCGGTCCTTCGGGCGCCGAGCTGAAGGCGGCAGAGGGCGTCGACCGTCACCGCGTCCGGCTCGACGCCGTGCACGTCGCAGAGCACCATGCCGCCTGGCCTCTCGCTCAGCACCGCACAGACACGGTCGCAGAGCCCCGGCAGGTCGGCGCGGGAGATGGGGCCGCGGATCGCAAGGGCGACCGTCTCTCGCGCTGGAACGCCCATCGCAACTAGGACCGATCAGGCCCGAAAAAGTCATCGAGGGACTACCGATGAGTTCGGCGTCGTTGGACGGTCTATGCCCCCGAGACCGATGAACGCACAGGAAGGAGTCCGATGACCAGCTTGGACATGCGTAGGCGGTGGCTCGCCCTCTACGTCCTCTGCCTCGGGGACCTGATGATCGTTCTCGACGGCACGATCGTGAACGTCGCGCTCCCGTCGATCCGGGACGACCTCGGCTTCTCGCAGACGTCGCTCGCGTGGGTCGTGAACGCGTACCTGCTCACGTTCGGCGGCTTCCTGCTCCTCGGCGGCCGGCTCGGCGACTTGTTCGGGCACCGGCGGCTGTTCCTCTCGGGCATCGCGCTCTTCACCGCCGCCTCCCTGGCCTGCGGAGTCGCGACCTCGCAGGGATTCCTCGTCGCGGCGCGGGCGGTGCAGGGGATGGGTGGCGCGATCGTCTCAGCCGTAGCGCTCTCGCTCCTGATGATGCTCTTCACCGAACAGGCGGACCGCGCGAAGGCAATGGGCGTCTTCGGCTTCGTGCTGTCGGGCGGCGGCGTGATCGGCGTGCTCGCCGGCGGGATCCTCACCGACCTCCTGAGCTGGCACTGGATCTTCCTCGTCAACCTCCCCGTCGGCGTGGCCGTGTTCCTGCTGACGCTGCGGCTTCTCCCGGCCGACGGCGAGGCGATGGCGACCGGCCGGGTCGACTACGCCGGCGCGATCACGGTCACGGGCTCGCTGATGCTCGCCGTCTACGCGATCGTGAACGGCAACGAGCAGGGCTGGACATCGGCCCAGACGCTCGGCCTACTCGGCGCGTCGGTCGTGCTCATGGGCGCCTTCCTGGCGATCGAGGCGCGAGTCGCTTCGCCGCTGATGCCGCTCGGCATCTTCCGCAACCGCAGCGTGTCGACCGCGAACGTCCTCGGCATCCTGATGGCCGCCGGGCTCTTCGGCTACTTCTTCCTGTCGGCCCTCTACCTCCAGCTCGTGCTCGGGTACAGCCCACTCGAGGTCGGTCTGGCGTACCTGCCGGGGACCGTCCTGTGGGGAGCCTCGTCCCTGCTGCTCTCCGACCGGCTGATCATGCGCTACGGCATCAAGCCGCCGCTGATCACCGGGCTCGGGCTGATGACGGTCGCGCTCCTGCTGCTCGCGCGGACGCCCGTCGAGGGGAACTGGCTCGTCGACGTCCTGCCGGCCACGCTCGCCGTCGGCCTCGGCGCGGGGATCGCCTTCAACCCGATCCTGCTCGCCGCGATGAGCGGCGTGGGGCAGGAGCAGGCGGGCCTCGCCTCCGGCGTCGTCAACACCGCCTTCATGATGGGCGGCGCCGTCGGCCTCGCGGCGCTTGCCGCCCTGGCCGACTCGCGAACGGAGAGCTTGGGGGGTGCCGACGACCTCGCGGCGCTGAACAGCGGGTACCACGCGGCGTTCCTCCTCGGCGCGATCTTCGTGGTCGCCTCGGCCGTGGTCGCCGCGACCTTGCCGCGCGGCGAGGCGGCCGGCGCCCATGCCGAGGAGCCGCACGGCGTCCCGGCGACCGCCGAGGCCGACTAGCCACTCGCGAGAGGCCCGCCCGGCGGGGCCTCTCTTTCACCTTGACATATCGACAAACATCGTTATGATGGAAGTCGATATGAGGACGCTTGCGATTGCCGACTGCTGCCGCCCGCTCGGGGCGCCCACGCTCGAGGAGGAGGAGGCGCAGGCGACGGCCGACGTGTTCAAGGCGCTCGGCGACCCGGCGCGCGTGAAGATCGTGAACTTGCTCGCGCGGGCCGAGGAGCCCGTGTGCGCGTGCGACTTCATCCCGGGTCTCGGTCTCTCACAGGCGACGGTCAGTCATCACCTGAAGAAGCTGACCGATGCCGGCCTGCTCGATCGCGAGCAGCGCGGCAAGTGGGCCTACTTCAGTCTCAATCCCGAGGCGGTCTCGAATCTCGAGAGCCTCGTTCGACTTCCGGAGGTGGTCCGATGAGCACGACGGCCGAAGAGCTTCGAGAGCAGGTCCGCGCCCGCTACGCCGAGGCCGCGGTGTCCGTGGACAAGGGCGGCTGCGGCTGCAACGACGACGGCAGCTGTTGCGGCAACGCCGGGTGCGACGGGGAAAAGGGCTCCTTCGGGGAGCGCCTCTACTCGATCGAGCAGCGCGGCGAGCTCCCCGATGCTGCCGTGCTCGCGTCGCTCGGCTGCGGGAACCCGACGGCGGTCGCCGAGCTCCACGAGGGCGAGGTCGTGCTCGACCTCGGCTCCGGCGGCGGCATCGACGTGATCCTCTCGGCGAAGCGCGTGGGGCCGGACGGCACCGCGTACGGCCTCGACATGACCGACGAGATGCTCGCACTGGCGCGGAGGAACGCCGTCGATGCGGGCGTGCGGAACGTCCACTTCCTGAAGGGGATGATCGAGGACGTCCCGCTCCCGGCCGGCTCCGTCGACGTCGTCATCTCCAACTGCGTGATCAACCTCTCGACAGACAAGCCCGCCGTCCTCGCCGAGATGGCGCGCGTGCTGAAGCCTGGCGGGCGGATCGGGATCACGGACGTCGTCGCCGAGGACCGTCTCTCGCCGGACGAGCGGGCCGAGCGCGGTAGCTACGTCGGCTGCGTCGCCGGCGCGCTCTCGGAGGGCGAGTACGTCGCCGGCCTCGAGGCGGCCGGGTTCCGCGACGTCAGCGTCGAGTTCACGCACGGCGTCGCCGACGGCATGCACAGCGCGATCGTCAAGGCGGTCAAGGCGGCGTAGAGCGCTGCAGCCGCCTCGCGGCTAGTCTGCGTCCACGGTGGGGGTGAAGCGGGGTCTCGCCATCATCGCCGTGCTAGCCGCCGTCCTGACGGAGACAGCCGGCGCTGCGACCACGCGTGTCGATCCCTTTGGCACCACGCTCGTCGACGGGCGCAAGGTCTTCCCGATCGTACTCGCGAAGGGCCCTGAGCCGGGGACGACGACGCCGTCCGGCGCCGACGCGATCGACGAGGTCGTCGACGCGGGGGTGAACGTCTTCAAGACGGGTCCGGCGTCGCGGCCCTGGTGGCCGGAGGACGTCGCCGACGCGGTCGAGTACAACCGAGCAGCGGCCGAGCGAGGCGCCTACACCTGGGTCAACCTGGCAACGCTCGCGGATGCGAAGGCGGGCTCCCTCAAGGAGACCCGGATCCGGGAGGTCGTCGATGCGCTCGAGGGTGACCCGTCGAGGACGGCGCTCGCCCTGTGGAAGGGCGCCGATGAGCCGTGGTGGGCCGGTCTCCAGCCCTCGGCCCTGCAGTTCGCGTACTGCCTGGGAACCTCGCGGGGCCAGCCGAGCTGGTGCGCCGAGAGTGACCCGGCCGACGAGGAGCACCTGTGGGTCACGATCCAGGCGCCCCGCGGCACCGCCGCGGACCTGGCGCCGTACACGGCGGTGACCGACATCCACGGCGTCGACCACTACCCGGTCACGTACGGCACCGCCGATCCAGACCTCCACGAGGTCGGCCTCTGGACGGAGACGATCGCCTCGATCACGCCGAGCGGCGCGGTCTGGACGACGCTGCAGGTCTGCGCGAGCGGGAGCTCGGATCCGGACGACCCGGAGAGGTTCGTGCTGCCGACCCGGCGGCAGGAGCGCTACATGATCTACGACGCGATTATCAACGGCGCCAGGAGCCTGGCGTTCTACGGCGGCAACATCTTCCGCTGCTGGAACGACACGGATGCGGCGCTCGGGTGGAACTGGACCTTCTGGGACGACGTCCTCGAGGACCTCGTCCGGGAGATCAATGCCGACAGCCCGATCGCGCCCGCGCTCGTCAACCCCGGCACGACCAGGAGGCTCTCGAGCAACGAGCTGACCACGCAGGCGATCTCACGCCGGGGCGCAGGCAATTCGGAGCTCTGGGTGATCGCGGCGCGGCACGGCGAGGGCACGGAGACAGTGACGATCAGCGGGTTGCCCGCCGGTGTCACCGACGGAACCGTCTACACCGAGGGACGGTCCGTCGAGGTGAGGGACGGCTCCTTCACCGACACGTTCGCCCGCTGGGACGTCCACACGTACCGGTTCAGCCTGCCGCCGCCTCCAGCGCCGAATCCGCCCCCTCCACCGCCGCCGGCGGAGCCGGCGCCCCCGGTGGTCGCGCCTGCGTCGGTTCCGCGTGTGCCGCGCTGCGCCGTCCCGAACGTGAGGCGGAAGACGCTGCGACAGGCGCGTCGGGTGCTCTTCCGGGCCGGGTGCGCCACGGGGAGAGTGAGGACGATCCGCTCCCGCCGAGTCCGTAAGGGCCGCGTGATCGCGCAGAGCATCCGGCCGGGCCGGCGCGTCCCGCACCGGACGCGCATCGGGCTGGTCGTCTCCCGCGGCCGCTAGCGGGACACGACCGGCAGGTCGAGGTCGACCTCCGGCACCCTGGTCTCGGCGGCAGGCGCGGAGAGGAACTCGCGCGGCTCGAAGCTCCCCAGCCAGGCGACGAGGTTCGTCGGCACGGTCTGGGTCGTGTTGCTGTAGGCGAGGACGGCGAGGTTGTACGCCTGGCGGGACATCGCGATCACGTCCTCGAGGCGACGGAGCTCGTCCTGGAGATCGCGGAACCGCTCCTCCGCCTCGAGCTCGGGGTAGTCCTCGACGGTCGCGAAGAGGGACACGAGCGCGTCGCTGAGCGCGTTCTCGGCGGACGTCCGCTCCGCCGCGGACCGGGCCGCTTCCACGCCGCTGCGTGCGGCCGTCATCTCATCGAGCGTCCCACGCTCGTGGGTCGCGGAGGCGTCGACGACCTCGACGAGGTTCGGCACGAGGTCGTGCCGCTTCTTCAGCTGGACGTCGATGTCGGCCCAGACCGCAAGATCGACAGGGTCCATCGGGGCCGGTATCGGCCCGGCGGGCTCGCCGCTTGAGGCCGCGACTACGATCAGAGGGCGGGACGCCGTCCCGCCGACACGCATGGACCAGGCCTCTCCCGCAACCCTCGACGCCCCGCGCCGCTGGACCGGCGTCGTCCGGCTGCCCGCCGAGGACCCCGGCGTGCCGGACACGCGGTCGCCGGCGCGGCTGCTGCTCTGGGTCGGCCGCCACCAGATCCCGACGCTCCTCGCCGGGATCCTCTTCGGCGTCCTCTGGATGGTCGCCCAGGCGCTGATGCCGTTCGCGATCGGGCAGGCGATCGAGGACGGGATCGTCGAGCAGTCGAACCGCGCGCTCGCCCTCTGGACGGTCGCGCTGCTCGGCCTCGGAGCGGTGCAGGCCGGGGCGGGGATCATGCGGCACCGCTACGCGGTCTTCAACTGGCTCCAGGCCTCGTTCCGGCTCGCGCAGGTCGTCTCCCACCACTCGGCGCGCTCGGGGCCGGCCGTCCGCGGCAGCCTCTCGACCGGCGAGGTCGTGGCCACCGTCTCCAACGACGCGATGCGGGCGGGAGGGGCGTTCGACATCACCGCCCGGCTCTCGGGCGCGATCGTCGCCTACGTGGTCGTCGCCTTCATCCTGCTCTCGTCGTCGGTCGTGCTCGGGCTCGTCGTCCTGCTCGGGGTGCCGGTGCTCGTGCTGCTCCTCGGGCTCGTGATCAAGCCGCTCCAGGCCCGGCAGCGTGACCAGCGCGAGGAGGTCGGGAAGCTGACGGCGCTCGGCGCCGATACCGCCGCAGGCCTGCGCGTCCTGCGCGGGATCGGCGGCGAGCAGGCGTTCTACGACCGCTATCGAGACCGCTCCCAGGATGTCCGGCGGGCCGGTGTGCGCGTCGCGCTGCCGCAGTCGACGCTCGACGCGGCACAGGTCTTCGTGCCCGGGATCTTCGTCGTCCTCGTCACCTGGCTCGGCGCCCGCTTCGCGCTCTCCGGGCGCATCGGCACCGGGGAGCTCGTCGCGTTCTACGGGTACGCGGCGTTCCTCGTCATCCCGCTCCGCACCGCGGCCGAGGCGGTGGACAAGATCACGCGGGCGCTGGTCGGGGCACGGCGGATGCTGGACGTCCTCGCGGTGGAGCCGCACGCGGCCGAGCCGGAAGCGCCGGCCAAGGAGCCGCGCCCGGGTGTGCCGCTCGTGGACGCGCGCTCCGGCCTCGTCGTCGAGCCCGGCCTCGTCACCTGTCTCGTCTCCGCGAGGCCGTACGAGACCTCGTCGATCGCCGACCGGCTCGGGCGCTTCGGTCCCGGCGACGGCGTGCTCCTCGGCCGGACCCCGCTCGCGGAGCTCCCCCTCGACGTGGTGCGACGCCGGATCGTCGTCAGCGAGGCCGACCCGGTGCTCTTCGCCGGCACCCTCCGTACGGAGCTAGATCCGTGGGGCCGCGCGGACGACGAGGAGATCCTGGCGGCGATCTCGGTGGCCAACGCGGAGGACGTCCTCGACGCGCTTCCCGAGGGTCTCGACGCAGACGTCGACGAGCGCGGCCGCTCGTTCTCGGGCGGCCAGCGCCAGCGGCTCGTGCTCGCGCGGTCGCTCCTCGCGGGCGCGGAGACGCTCGTCCTCGTCGAGCCGACGAGCGCCGTGGACGCCCACACGGAGGCGAGGATCGCGCGCCGTCTCCGGGAGGCGCGTGCGGGTCGGACGACCGTGATCGTGACGACAAGTCCGCTCGTGCTCGACCAGGCGGACCGCGTCGTCCTCGTCGAGGGAGGCCGCGTCGTCGCCGAGGGGACGCACCGCGAGCTCCTCGCCGAGCGGCCCGACTATCGCGAGACCGTGACGCGCGGGGAGGACGTGTGAGCGAGCTGCTCCCGATCGCCGAAGGCCCCGAGCTCCGCGGCCAGGCACGGCTGCTTGCAGGCCGGCACCGGCGGGCCCTCATCGGCACCGTCGGCCTGCACGCGGCCGCCGCGACTGCAGGGCTCGCGGGCCCGCCGCTGCTCGGCAAGCTCGTCGAGTCGGTCGAGCAGGGCACGACCCAGGGCTTCGTGGACAAGGTCGTGCTCGTCCTCGCCGTGTTCCTCCTGGCGCAGACCGTCCTGACCTGGCTCGCGCGCCGCGCGTCCTTCGTCCTCGCCGAGTTGATCTTCGCCGAGCTGCGCGAGGACTTCATGCGCCGCGTCCTCGGGCTGCCGCTCTCGACCGTCGAGCGGGCGGGGACGGGCGACCTGATCTCCCGCACCACCGCGGACGTCGACTCCCTCGCGCGCACGATCCGCTTCGCGGTTCCCGAGACGCTGATTGCTGCGGTGACGACGGTGCTGACGGTCGGCGCCGCCTTCTGGGTCAATCCGCTCGCCGCGCTGCCGTGCCTGGTCGGCGTGCCCGCGCTCTGGGTCGGGACACGCTGGTACCTGAAGCGCGCTCCGGACGCGTACCTCTGGGAGCGCGCGACCTATGCCACGCTGGCCGGGCGGGTCGGCGAGACGGTCGAGGGCGGGCGGACGATCGAGGCGCTCGGCCTGCGCGAGGAGCGCGTCCGCCGGATCGACGACGACCTCGAGGAGGCCTACCGGGCCGAGCGGCGCACACTGCGGCTGCGGACGATCTGGTTCCCGAGCGCCGAGTTCTCCTATGTCCTCCCGGTCGCGGCCGCGCTGGCGTGGGGCGGCTGGCTGGTCTCGAACGGACAGGCCTCGATCGGCGAGGTGACGGCGATCGCCCTCTATGTCGTCCAGTTGGCCGACCCGGTCGACCGGCTGATCTCCTGGCTCGACGAGATCCAGGTCGGGGCGACGTCCTTCGCGCGCCTGGTCGGGATCGCACGCGTCCCGCCCGACCGGACCGCGACGGACGAGCGGCCGGACGGCGACGACCTGAGCGCGCAGGACGTGCGCTACGCGTACGTGGCGGACCGAGACGTCCTGCACGGGATCGACCTCGACCTCGCGCCCGGCGAGCGGGTGGCCGTCGTCGGGCCCTCGGGCGCCGGCAAGTCGACGCTCGGCCGGCTGCTCGCGGGCATCCATCCGCCGCGCGTGGGGCGCGTCGAGGTCGGCGGCGTCCGGCTCGTCGACCTGCCGCTCGACACGCTGCGGCAGGAAGTTGCCCTCGTCACCCAGGAGCAGCATGTCTTCGTGGGCACGCTGGCGGAGAACCTCCGTCTCGCCCGCCCGGGCGCGCCGGAGGAGGCGCTCGTCCAGGCGCTCGACGCCGTCGACGCGCTCGACTGGGCGCTGGCGCTGCCGGAGGGGCTCGAGACCGTCGTCGGCGCGGGCGGCCGCGCGCTGAACCCCGCCCAGGCCCAGCAGCTCGCGCTCGCCCGGCTCGTCCTCGCCGACCCGCACACGCTCGTCCTCGACGAGGCGACGTCGCTCCTCGACCCGAGGGCGGCGCGCCACCTCGAGCGCTCGCTGGCGTCGGTGCTCGACGGCAGGACGGTCGTCGCGATCGCGCACCGGCTCCACACCGCGCACGACGCGGACCGCGTCGCCGTCGTCGAGGAGGGCCTGCTCCAGGAGGTCGGCACGCACGACGAGCTCGTCGCGCGCGACGGCTCCTACGCCTCCCTGTGGGACTCCTGGCACGGCGACCGCTAGTCGCCGGGAGCACTACTTCTGCCGGGCGGTGACGATCGCGATCACCGCGAGCGTCGCGCAGACGACGATCACGCCCGCGAGGCCCGTGAAGATCGCCGCAAGCGCGAGGAGCGGCACGGAGATCCCCATCGCGCCGAGGATCATCTCCTTCTGATGGTTGCGGCGGCTCTGCAGCGCCTGCTCGCTCGCCTCGGACCGCTCGCTGAGCCGCTGCTCGATGCGCTCGACGAACGAGTCGATGACCGCGGGCTCCAGCTCGGCGCCGAGCTCCTTGCGCGCCTCGATCGCCGCCTCCAGCTCGTCTCTGGGGACCCGCTCGCCCATGGAGCCGATTGTGGCCGATCTCCTCAGCGGTTGTGGTTCACGAGCTCGATGTTGTGGCCGTCGGGATCGAGCACGAACGCGCCGTAGTAGCCCTCGTGGTACTTCCGGCGCTCGCCCGGCGCGCCGTTGTCGCGGTAGCCGAGCGCGACCAGGTCGCGGTGGAACGCCTCGACCGTGGCGTTGTCGGCGACCGGGAACGCCATGTGGAACGGGTCCGTCCGCTCCCCGCGCACGATCGAGAACGACCCGGTGTCGCCGGCGAACTGCACTCGCTCCGGCTCGTCGGTCCGCAGCCGATGGCCGGCATGCCGGCCGACGGCGTCGTAGAACTGCTTGGCGGCCGCGATGTCCGCGACCCGGAACCAGAGGTGGTCGATCACGCCGCCCTGCCGCATGGCGCCGTGGTGGACGGCCTCGGCGACGTTCCGGTCGGGGTCGACCAGGAAGGAGCCGTAGTAGTCGGCACGGTACTGCGGGCGTGGCCCCGGCTCGCCGTCGCTCGCGTAGCCCGCGTCCGTCCCGGCGCGCCAGAACTCGTCCACCGCCTCAGGCGTGGGCGCGACGAACGCGAGGTGCAGCCTTCGCGTCACGGGCTTGCCCGGGCTCCAGGCCGAGAGGGAGAAGTCGTCCCACTCGGCGAAGCCCTCGTCCGAGAACGTCCGCTCGACTCCGAGCGTCGCCAGCACGAGGTCGTAGAACCGCTCGGAGGCCGCCCGGTCCGAGACCCGGATCGTGACGTGGTCGAACACGCCGCGACTATGCCATGGCCTCGACGAGCTGCTCCTGGAGCCAGGAAAGGTACGCGTAGAGCGCGAGCTCCTGGGCTCTCGGGTTCGTCTCGTCGAGCCCGTCCCAGTCGTAGTCCTCGGTCACGTCGAGGCGCGTCCCGAGGACGAGGCGGGCGTCGTTGAGGGCACGCACCCAGGCGTCCGCCTCCTCGGGCGTCAGGAGCTCCTGGCCGGCGGTGTCGCGAAGGAGGTCGAGGCTCTGCTCCCGCCCCCTGACGAGCTGGTCGCGGGTCAGCTCGCGGTACTCGCGCTCGCGCTCGGGCTCCGCGTGCGCGGTCGGAAAGAGGCGGCGCAGCGACGGATCCTCCGGCTCCTCGTCCAGGAGCGCGCGGAGCTCCCCGGCGACCTGGCGGAGGAGGCCGCGCTCCTCTTCGGCGAGCTCGAGGCGGACGGCGCCGCCGCGGGCCCGCCGGATCCGGCTGCGGAAGAGCATCAATCCTGCTGCATGGTCGCCCAGAGCCCGTAGGCATGGAGGCGGGCGACGTCGAGCTCGGCCTTCTCGCGATTGCCGCTGGAGACCACGGACTTCCCCTCGTGGTGCACCTGGAGCATGAGCTTCGTCGCCCGTGCGTGCGAGTAGCCGAAGAGCTTCTGGAAGACGAGCGTCACGTACGACATGAGGTTGATCGGGTCGTTCCAGACGATCACGACCCAGGGTCGATCGTGGCGCAGGTCCTCGTCCTCGACCGGCCGCTCGACCTCGACCTCGGCTGGCGCGAGCGTCGTCATGACCTGAGGTTAGGTGAGGATCTTGAGCGCCGTGTCGTAGCCGGTTCCGAGCGGCCCCTGCGCAGCGATCTGGAGGAAGACCGCGTGCTCGATCTGCCGAGCGCGGCGGAGCGGCCCGAGATCGATGGGACGCATGCCTCCGCCCTCGACGAGCTCGACGACTTGCTGCTTCGCGCGCTCGTCGTCGCCTGCCAGCGGGACGTCGAGCGGGACCCCGTTCTTCTCGCCGGTGGCGAGCGTCCTCGCGAAGTTGGTGGAGAACGCCTTCACGACGGGCGTCC
This sequence comes from Gaiellaceae bacterium, assembly GCA_035776735.1. Taxonomy (GTDB): domain Bacteria; phylum Actinomycetota; class Thermoleophilia; order Gaiellales; family Gaiellaceae; genus JACDAN01. The sequence goes on from DASSSO010000054.1 coordinate 14,413, forward strand.
CTTCCGGAACCAGCTTCTGCACCTCCTCGCCGGCCGAGCTCTCGGACGGCACGACGAATCCGTCCATCGTCTCCCAGTCGAGCGGGACGGAGATATCCACGACCGTCTTCCCGGCGAGCCGGTCGCCGTACTGCTCGACCGCCTCCGGAATCGACGCGTAGTAGAGCGCGAGCACGACGACGTCGCCGTCGAGCTCGGCGTCCGGATCGAGCGCCTTCGCGCCGCCGCCGAGCTCCTGGGCCAGCGCCTGCGCATCCTCCGGGTTGCGGTCGAGGATCTCCACCTCGTTTCCTCCGGCGACCGCGCGCAGGCCGATGCCGCGCCCCATGTTGCCGGCGCCGATGATCGTGATCTTCATCTAGTCCTCCCCTCCTGGAACCTTGCCGAGGACCTCCGCGAGCTGCTCGATCTCCTTGGCCGAGAGGTGCTCCTCGAAGAGGGCCTGAACCGACCCCTCGTGCCCGCAGGCCGCTTCGCGCAGCTTCGCCAGGCCCGCATCCGTCACCTGCGCGTACGTCACCCGCCGGTCCGCCTGGCACGCCGCCCGCGCCACGAGCCCGGCGTCCTCGAGCCCCTCGAGCAGGCGCGTCACGCCCGAGGGCGTCAGGACCAGGCGGCGGGCCAGCTCGACCCGCTTGAGCCGGCCTCCCTCGGCACACGCCAGCACCTGGAGCGCCTCGTAGTCGTTGATCGTCAGGCCGTGCTCGGCTTGGAGTCGGGCGTTGAGGATCCGGGTAGTGGCCGCGTGGGCCCGGAGGAGCCGGGTCCAGGCCTTGACCGCAGCCGGAAGCCCGTCGGTGGAGGCCTGCGCGGATGAAAGTTGCGTACTCAAAGAGTTGTCGCTACCATTGATTGCGCACTCAATAATACACCACTCAACGAAGGAGAGGAAATGAGCACCACACAGACGGACATCGCGCAGCCGGCCGGCACGTGGACGCTCGATCCCGTCCACTCGACGTCGGGTTCGAGGTCCCGTACCTCGTCGGCACCTTCCGCGGCCAGTTCCGCGACATCGAGGGGCGGCTCGTGATCAACGAGGGCGGAACGGGGACCCTCGAGGGCAGCGCGCGCGTCGCGAGCGTCGACGTGAAGGACGAGATTCTCGCCGGCCACCTCCAGACGCCGGACTTCTTCGACGCCGAGCGCTTCCCGGAGATCAGGTTCCGTGCCGAGGGCATCGAGGTGAACGGCGGCGAGGTTCGCGGCAGCGGCGAGCTCACGATCAAGGGCGTGACGAAGGCGGTCGAGTTCACCGGCTCCATCACAGCGCCCGCACCGGACGCCTACGGCCGCGACCGGGTCGGCGCCGTCCTGTCGGCGACCGTCGACCGCCACGACTTCGGCGTCAGCTGGAATCAGCCGGTGCCGGGCGGCGGCAACGCACTCGGCGACGAGGTGACGATCAACGCGGAGCTGTTCTTCACCGAGGCGGAGTAACCTCGACGTCCGTGAGGATTCTCGGCGTCTCCGGCAGCCTGCGCCGGGGCTCGTACAACACGCGCCTTCTGGAAGCGGCCGCGGAGCTGCTTCCGGAAGGCGTGGAGTTCGAGGTCTTCGACGGGCTCAAGGCGGTACCGCCGTACGACCAGGACGACGACGTCGAGCCTGCCCCGGAGCCGGTCGCGCTGCTGCGCTCCGAGCTCGCCGGGGCCGACGCGGTCCTCTTCGCGACGCCGGAGTACAACTCGTCGATCCCGGGCGTGCTCAAGAACGCCATCGACTGGGCCTCGCGGCCGCTGATGACGAACGCGCTTCGCTTCAAGCCGGTCGCGGTGACCGGTGCGTCGACCGGAGCCTTCGGCGCCGTGTGGGCCCAGGAGGAGCTCCGCAAGGTCCTCGGCGCGCTCGGCGCGCGGGTCGTCGAGGGCAGCGTGCCGGTCGGCCATGCGCCGACGCGTTTCGACGAGGACGGGCGCCTCGTCGACGAGGAGATCCGCGCGCAGCTCGCCGACCTCGTCACGGCAGTCCTGGCCGCGGTCGAGGAGCGCTCGGAAGCCGCGACCGCCGCGCCCGCGGCGTAGATATCCGGTTCGGTATCAGTAGAGTCTCGGGGTGCCGAGACGCCTGTTCAGGCTGATCTGGGGCGACGACGTCGAAGGGGCGCTCCGGCCGCTCCTCGTCGTCGGATTCGCGGGCTCGCTCGCCGGCTCCGCCTGCTGGACGTTCATCGGCATCTGGGCGATCGACGAGCTCGACGCGTCCTCTGCGCAGCTCGGCCTCTACTTCATCGTCGCCGCGGCGTTGTCCGCGAGCGCGGGCTACCTGGGCGGCAACGTCTCCGACCATCTGGGGAGGCGGCCCGTGATCCTCGTCGGCTGGGCGCTGACCGCGCTCGTCCCGGTCACCTGGGTTTTCGTCGACGACTTCGGGCGGGCGATTCCGCTGCTGCTGCTCGTGTCCTGCTTCGCGCCGGTCGCGATGGCGGCGACGCAGGCGCTCGTCGCCGACGTCGTCCCGCCCGAGCGCCACGAGCATGCCTACGCATCGCTGCGCGTCGCGAACAACCTCGGCGTCACGCTCGGCCCGCCGATCGGCGGCGCGCTGCTCGTCACCGGGCAGTACGACGTCCTCTGGGTCGGCGTCGCCCTGCTGGGGACGCTCACCGCCTTCCTCGCCTGGCGGCTGATCCCGCACCGCGGCGCGTTCACGCCCGAGGAGCCTCCGTCACGCGGCTCGTTCGGGGTCATCCGTCGCGACCGGGCCTTCCTGCTCTTCCTCGTCTCGCTCGTCCTCGCGCACCTCGTCTACTTCGCGTTCGAGGTCGTGCTCCCGATCTCCGCCGTCGACTCGCACGGACTGAGCCCGGCGGCCTGGGGCTTCCTCGTGATCATCAACCCCGCGCTCGTCACCCTCTTCCAGCTACGCCTGACCAGGAGGGTGGAGCGCTTCCCCGCGGCGCCGAAGCTCGCGCTCGCGATGCTGCTGATGGGGTGGCCCTTCCTGCTCCTCTCGCTCGACGCGTCGATCGCGGTCATGGCCGTCGTGATCCTGATCTTCGTGCTCGGCGAGATGCTCTGGATCCCGACCTCCCAGGCGATCGTCGCCGGCCTCGCGCCGGCGGACGTGCGCGGCGCCTACATGGGCGCGTCGGCCAGCACGTCGTCGGCCGGCTTCGCGCTCGGCCCGTTCCTCGGCCTTCAGATCCGCGGCGAGTTCGGAGACACGGCGATGTGGGGATTCTTCGCGGCAGTCTCCGTCGTCGCCGCCATGCTCGGCGTCGTCGCCTGCCGCTACGCCTTCGGGATCCGCAAGGCTCGCCTAGCGGCCGCCTGAGCCCCGTAGTTCACGCGCGAAGGAGCCGCCGCCGATCACGCGCTCGGCGTTCGCCGCCGCCCGCTCGCGCAGGCCGCGGTCCGAGGTGACGAGCCAGTAGGGGCCGTCGAGCTCGGCCGCCTCCCGGGCGATGCGGTCGTCGGCGACCTCCTTCCGGCCCTCGAAGACGACTCTCGCGTCGACGTCCTCGCGCTCGGCCCAGCGCTCGACGAGGCCGGTGGGCTCCTCGCGCGGGATGTTCGGCCAGAGCGAGCGCCGGACGTTCTCGGCGTCGACGAAGACCCTCAGGCGCCGACTCGGCGGTGCCGACCGAGGGTGTGCCGGCTCTGCCGGCGCGCCCGGTCGCTTCACGCGGCCCGTAGCGCCTCGATCTCGCGGTTGACGGCCAGGCGCTCGAGCGCCACCGCCTCGAGCTGGCGCACCCGCTCGCGGGTGACGCCGAGCCGTCGGCCGATCTCCTCCAGCGACTGCGGATGGCCGTCGCCGTTCAGCCCGTAGCGGAGCTTGACGACCTCCTGCTCGCGCTCGGGAAGCGTCGCCACGGCCCGCCGCAGGACGTCCTGCTCGAGGCTCACCTCGATCAGCTCCTCGGGCGGCTCCTCAGCGCCGGCGAAGAGGTCGCCGTACGAGGCCTCGCCCTCGCCGATCGGCCTGTCGAGGCTGGTGACGGCGCGCGCGGCCTCGCGGACCTCGCGGACCTGCTTGAGCGGCAGCTTCGTCGCCTTGGAGACCTCCTCCTCCGTCGGCGGCCGGCCCAGGCTCGCGAGCAGCTCGCGCTCGGCGCGGGCGATCTTCCGCTCCCGGTCGACGATGTGCACCGGGATCCGGATCTCGCGCGCCTTGTTCGCGACGCCCCGCTGGACCGCCTGGCGGATCCACCACGTGGCGTAGGTCGAGAACTTGAAGCCGCGCCGCCAGTCGAACTTCTCGACTGCGCGGATCAGGCCGATGATCCCCTCCTGGATCAGGTCGAGGAGCGAGAGCCCGTGGCCCTGGTACTTCTTCGCGATCGACACGACGAGGCGGAGATTCGAGTTGATCATGAGGTCCTTGGCCTCGCGGTCGCCGCGCTCGATCCGCTTCGCGAGCTCGACCTCCTCCTCGGCCGTGAGGAGCTTGTAGCGGCCGACCTCGTTGAGGAAGAGCTGGAGCGCGTCCGTCGTCGAGGCCGCGAGGTCGCCGTTCACGTAGGTCGGCTCGGCGGTCGCGCGGCCGCAGTCGTCACTGAGCTCGATGCCGCGCTCCTGGATGTCCTGGTACAGCCGCTCCACGTCCTCGTCGTCCAGCTCCGCCAGCTCGATCGCGCGCGAGACTTCCGAGAGCTCGAGGCACCCCTCGCGCTCTCCGTGCTCCATCAGCGCAGCCACATGCTCGTCCGCCATACCGCGAGTGTTACCACTTGCGCGCGGCCAAGTAACGCGCGACAACGTAAGGTCACCGCCCTTGGTCGCCGCCAAACACGAAGCGAAGGAGGCCGCGCGGGGGCCGTTCGGCCGCGGTCTCGCCCGCTGGGGGCTCGTCTCCAAGGGCTCGCTCTACATCCTCGTGGGCGTCATCGCGGCCCACGTGTCGGTCGGCGGAGGCGAGCGCCTGCGCGACCGCGAAGGCGCGCTCGCCGCGGTGGCGGACAACTGGCTGGGAAACGTGCTCGTCGTCCTCCTCGCCGTCGGCCTCGCCGGGTACGCGGCCTGGCGGCTCGCGCAGGGCGTCCTGGGGCGGCCGCTCGAGGGCGGCGAGAAGGAGGGCTGGCCGAAGCGCATCGGCTACTTCGCGCGCGCCGGCTGGTACCTCGTGCTGCTCGGGGTCGCGATCTCCGTGCTCGGCGGCGCGGAAGAGTCGGGAGGATCGCAGCAGGAGGACCGGTACACCGCGCGCGTGCTCGAGCTGCCGCTCGGGCGGTGGATCGTCGCCGGCCTCGGCCTCGCGATCCTGGGCGCGGCGGGCTTCAACGTCTGGCGTGCGGTGACGAGGAGCTTCCGGAAGAAGCTGAAGCTGCGGAAGATGAGCGAGACCGAGGACAAGGTGTTCACGGCGATCGGCGTGGTCGGCCACCTCGCGCGCGGCGTCGTCTTCGGCCTGATCGGCGTCTTCCTCCTCCGGGCGGCGTGGCAGTACGACCCGAAGGAGGCGGTCGGTCTCGACGGCGCGCTGGCCGAGGTGCTCCGGGCCGACTACGGCGACACCCTGCTGGGACTCGTCTCCGCCGGCCTGATCGCGTACGGGCTCTACTGCTTCGTGGAGGCGCGCTACCGCGAGGTCTGACGCCGCGTCTTCAGGCGCAGCCGAAGATGCAGGAGGACGACGCAGAGGGCGATCCAGGCGAGCCCGAGGCTGAAGCCGGCGATCACGTCGCTGAGGTAGTGCACCCCGAGGTAGAGGCGGCTGAACCCGATCAGGGCGACCAGCGCCGTGGCCCCGGAGAGGAAGGCGATCTGCGCCCGTCGCGTTCCCGCCTGCCGTGCGGCGATGTAGCCCAGCGCTCCGTAGACGGCCAGCGATACGGACGCATGCCCGCTCGGGAACGAGTACGTGGTCGGCGTCGAGGCGAGCGGGTCGGGGAAGAAGGGGCGCTCCCGCGCGAAGCCCAGCTTGAGCCCGAGCGTCAGGATCTGGGCGCCGACGAACGCCAGCGCGACGAGCGTCGCCTCCGTTCGCCGCTGCCTGCGAAGCAGGACGACGACGGCGACCACCGTGACCGCGAGCAGCGTCACGAAGTTGCCGAGCACCGTGACGGCCTCGAAGAAGGTGGTCCCGCCCGAGGTCGCACGCTCGTGGAGCCAGTCGGCGAACCGCGTGTCGGCATGCGTGTCCCCCTCCAGGAGCTCCTCGGCCATGAGGCCGAAGATCCAGGCGCCGGCCGTGAGCAGGGCGAGCCCGACGAGCAGCTCGAGCCCGACGACGTTGACGAGCCTGGCGACTCGGGCGCCCATCGGGCCATTGTTACCCTGACCCGCGATGCGCTCAGTCATCGTCTCCGCGGTCAGGACGCCCTTCGGGAGGCTCGGCGGCGGCCTCAAGGACTTCGAGGCGACCGAGCTCGGCTCGATCGCGATCCGCAACGTCCTCGACCGTGTCGGCCTCGAGAACGACGAGGTCGAGTACGTCGTCATGGGGCAGGTGCTCCAGGGCGGCGCCGGGCAGGCGCCCGCGCGGCAGGCGGCGATCGGCGCCGGGCTCCCGATCGAGGTCCCTGCGGACACGATCAACAAGGTCTGCGCGTCCTCGATCCGCGCGGTCCAGATCGCCGATCTCATGATCCGCGCCGGCGATCACCGCGTCGTCGTCGCGGGCGGGATGGAGTCCATGTCGAACGCGCCGTACATCCTCAAGCAGGCGCGCTTCGGCTACCGGCTCGGCGACGGCACGCTGATCGACCTCATGACCCACGACGGGCTCGTGTCCACCTTCGACAAGCGCCACATGGTTGAGCAGGCGTCCTTCGTCGCGCGCGAGCTGGGCATCTCGCGCGAGGACCAGGACGAGTGGGCGCTGCGGTCGCACCAGCGGGCCGTGGCCGCGCAGGACGAAGGCCGATTCGCGGACGAGATCGTGCCGGTCGGGGAGGTCGAGACCGACGAGGGGCCCCGACGGGACACGTCGATCGAGAAGCTCGCGGCGCTGAAGCCGGTCTTCGACCCCGAGGGGACGACCACCGCCGGGAACGCGCCGGGCGTGAACGACGGCGCCGCCGCGCTCGTCGTCACGAGCGAGGCGTTCGCGAAGGAGCGCGGGCTCGAGCCGCTCGCGACGATCGTCTCGCAGGGCTATGTCGCCGACGACTTCGCCTACCTCGCGCGCACGCCTGCAAGAGCCGGCCGCCAGGCCCTCGAGAAGGTGGGGAAGTCGATCGACGACGTCGAGCGCGTGGAGATCAACGAGGCCTTCTCCTCGGTCGCGCTCAACTCGACGAAGATGCTCGGCGTCGACCCGGAGAAGGTGAACGTGAACGGCGGCGCGGTCGCGCTCGGGCACCCGATCGGCGCCTCGGGCGCGCGGATCCTCGGGACGATGATCTACGAGCTGCGGCGCAACGGCGGCGGGCTCGGACTCGCCGCGATCTGCTCCGGCGGCGGGCAGGGCGACGCCCTGCTCGTCGAGGTCTGATCCGTACCCCGGACGGGGGATCTTTCGGCAGCACGCCAACCGCGCCGCCCATACTGCGTCTGAATCGATGATGCGGAACGATTCCCTGGGCGTGCGGCCACGCCGGGGGGCTTGGGGGATGGGGAGACGGCAGGCGAAAGCGACGGCCGCCGCATGCCTCGCGGCGCTCGCGCTCGCCTCGGCGCTGCCCCAGAACGCAGCCGCATACCCCTGCGGGGACACCCCGACGACCGCGCGGACGCCGCAGCTCGCAGGCGTCTCGCCCGACGAATGCCGCGTCCCGGAGGCGTTCCGCCGCAGCAAGCCGCCGGTCCGCACGAAGAAGAAGGGCAGCATCAGCGGCCTGACGGTCTTCGTGCTCGCGATCGCCGGCGCGCTGCTGATCCCGATCGGCCGGAAGGGCTTTCCGCACGGCGCGGACCCCTTCGGCCACGACCCTACGTACGAACCGAAGTCCTAGCGAGAAAGTCGAGAATCAGATGAGAGAGCTCTTCAGGCGTCCGCCAGGGAATCATGTGATCGGCATCCTCGATTACGGCCGACTCGGCGCCGGGGATGTCCCGCGCGAGCCGGTCGCCGAGCTCGTTGATCCCGCGGACATCCCGACTCGCCGTGATCACAAGGGTGGGGGCGGCTATGCCGCTCACCCGATCGGCGACGGGCTCGTCGGTGGCGGGATCTTCGCTGTTCGAGCCGACCGCGTTCTCGAGAAACATCGCCCGTAGCTCGGGGTCGGCGCCCATCGGCGCCCAGATCTCCATGTCGATCTCGGCCATGGCCGCCCAGTCCTGGCCGGCCTCGGCCTGCTCCCAGCGGGCCTCCTGCTCGGGCGTGGCGTCGATCTCGAGCCCGGCGCCCGAGAGCCCGGAGCCCAGGAGCACGAGCGCCGACACGCGCTCGGGCCGCTCCACCGCCGCCGTCAGCGCGATGTTCCCGCCGCGCGAGGCCCCTGCGAGCGCGGCCGACTCCGCGCCGGCGGCGTCCAGAACCGAGACGAGGTCGTCGACGAGGGAGTACGGCCCGTCCGGCATCGGCGAGCGCCCGAAACCGCGCTGGTCGTAGCGGATCAGCCGGTGGTGCGGTGCCAGAAGCGGTACGACCGGCGCCCAGATCCGCGAGTCCACGACGCCCTCGTGCAACAGCACGAGGGGCGGGCCTTCACCGGCGACGTCGTACCAGAGGTCGGTCACGACCGTTGACGTTAGCCTGCCGCCGCATGCAGTTCGAGCACGTCCTCGTCGTCGGCGCCGGGCAGATGGGCGGCGGCATCGCGCAGGTCGCGGCGGCCGCCGGCTGCCGGGTGTCGCTTCACGACGCCGTGCCGGGAGCGACCGATCGCGCGCTCGAGACGATCCGCAAGAGCGCCGCCAGGCTCGCGGAGAAGGGCGGGCCCGACCCGGACGAGGTCCTGGGGCGCATCGAGCCGGTGGACGACCTCGTCCCCGCCGATCTGATGGTCGAGGCCGTGGTCGAGGACGCCGAGGTCAAGGAGGACGTCTTCCGCCGGGCCGACGAGGTGCTGCCGCCGGAGGCAGTGCTCGCCTCCAACACGTCGTCGATCCCGATCGGGTCGCTGGCGGCCGCCACCCGGCGCCCCGACAAGGTGATCGGCATGCACTTCTTCAACCCCGTGCCGGTCCTGAAGCTCGTCGAGGTCATCCGCGGCCGCGAGACCTCGGACGAGACCGCCGACTCGGTCGTCGCCTTCGCCGAGGAGCTCGGGAAGGTCCCCGCGCGGGCGAACGACTTCCCCGGCTTCGTCTCCAACCGGATCCTGATGCCGTTCATCAACGAGGCGGTCTGGGCGCTCCACGACGGGGTCGCCGAGCCGGAGGCGATCGACACGATCGCGAGGCTGGGGTTCGCGCATCCGATGGGCCCGCTGGCCCTCGCCGACCTGATCGGCCTCGACACCTGCGTCGCGATCATGGAGGTCCTCCACCAGGGCTTCGGCGACGAGAAGTACGCCCCGTGTCCGCTCCTGCGCGAGCACGTCGAGGTGGGCCGCCTGGGCCGGAAGTCCGGGCAGGGCTTCTACAGTTACCCGTAGTGGACTTCGAGCTGACCGAGGCGCAGCGCGAGATCCGCGCACTCGCGCGCGAGTTCGCCGATGCCGAGATCGCGCCGAGCGCGTCGCAGTGGGATCGCGACCACCACTTTCCGCGCGAGCTCTTCGGCAAGCTCGCCGAGCTCGGGCTCATGGGCGTCTGCGTGCCGGAGGAGTACGGCGGCGCCGGCGCGGACTTCCTCTCGTACATCCTCGTGCTCGAGGAGCTCTCGCGCGCCGATGCCGGCGTCGGCGTCACGGTCGCCGTCCACACGAGCGCGTGCACGCTGCCGATCCTTGCCTTCGGCACCGACGAGCAGCGCGCCCGCTTTGTCCCGCCGCTCGCGCGCGGCGAGGGCATCGGTGCCTTCGCGCTCACGGAGTCGGAGGCGGGCTCGGACGCCGGGGCGCTACGGACGAAGGCCGAGCCGACGGACGGCGGCTGGACGATCACCGGCACGAAGCAGTGGATCACGAACGGCGCGCACGCCTCGACCTTTCTGCTCTTCGCCCGCACCGATCCCGACACGCCGGGCGCGAAGGGCGTCTCGGCGTTCGTGCTCGACGCCGACCACGTCCGGATCACCCGCGAGGAGGAGAAGCTCGGGCTCAACTCGTCGGTCACGAACGACATCGCCGTCGACGGCGCCGAAGTCGGCCGCGACCGGCTCCTCCACGAGGAGGGGAAGGGCTTCAACGTCGCGATGGCGACGCTCGACGGCGGTCGGATCGGCATCGCGGCGCAGGCGCTCGGGATCGCCCAGGCCGCCTACGACGTCGCCCGCGGGTACGCGAAGGAGCGCCGCACCTTCGGGAAGCCGATCGGCGAGCACCAGGCGATCCAGCAGAAGCTCGCGGACATGTCCACGGAGATCGACGCGGCCCGCCTGCTCGTCTACCGCGCGGCCTGGCTCAAGGAGCAGGGGAGGCCGCACACCGAGGAGGGCGCGAAGGCGAAGCTCTACGCATCGGAGATGGCGCGGCGTCAGACCGCGGAGGCGATCCAGGTCCTCGGCGGCTACGGCTACACGAAGGAGTTCCCGGTCGAGCGCTTCTACCGCGACGCCAAGATCACCGAGATCTACGAAGGGACGAGCGAGATCCAGCGGCTTGTGATCGCGCGGTCGATCCTCGCGCTGAAGAAGCGCGAGCTCGCCGCGGGGTAGCCGCCTGGATACGTACCTGACCCTGCTGCTCGCCGACCAGCACCCGGCGCTCGCGGCTGCGCACGACGAGCTCTATCCCGAGCGGATCCCGGAGGGGCTCCCGCTGTCGCTGACGCTGCTGTATCCGTTCGCGCCGGTGGACGAGGTCGACCGTCACGCCGAGGAGGTCGCCGCGTTCTTCGCCGCCCGGGAGCCGTTCGAGCTCGTGCTCGCGCGGCTCGAGCAGTGGGACGAGGGAGGCGCGGTCTACCTCGCGCCCGAGCCGCAGGAGCCGCTGCGCGGGCTGATGCGGGCGCTCTGGTGTCGATTCCCACAGTACCCGCCGTACGGCGAGGCGGCCGGCGATCCGCCACCGCATGCGTCACTCACCCTGTCGGGCGGCGACGACCGCGCCGCCATGCGCGCCCGCGTCGAGCGGCGGCTCGACGGCCTGCTGCCGGCGAGATTCCACATCGCCGAGGCGACGCTGATGGAGGAGCACGAGCCCGACCGGTGGCGGGCCCGCGGGACGTTCCGCCTCGGAACCTAAGCTTGGAGGATGCCCCGCAAGGCCGACGAGCCGGTTCGCCTCAACCGCATCTACACGCGGGCCGGTGACACCGGGGAGACGAGCCTCGGCGACGGGAGCCGGGTTCCCAAGCTCGACTGCCGGATCGCGGCCTTCGGAACCGTCGACGAGGTCAACTCCCTGCTCGGGCTCGCGCTCGCCGGCGGGCCGCCCGAGGAGATGCGCGACGTGCTCGAGCGGGTGCAAAACGAGCTCTTTGACGTCGGCGCGGACATCAGCGTCCCGTTCGGGATCGCCGACCGCCTGCGCGTCACGCAGGCGCAGGTCGCCGCGCTGGAGGCCGACTGCGACCGCTTCAACGCCGACCTGCCGGAGCTCCGCAGCTTCGTCCTGCCGGGCGGGAGCGAGCTCGCTGCACGGCTCCACGTCGCCCGCGCCGTCTGCCGCCGGGCCGAGCGCGACGTCCTCGACGCGGCCGAGCAGGTCGAGCTCAACCCGCTCGTCCTCGTCTTCTTGAACCGGCTCTCCGACCTGCTCTTCATCCTCGCCCGGTCCGCCAACGCCGGCGGCGACGAGCCGCTCTGGAAGCCCGGCGGCTAGCTCGGGATCCCGCCGCAGCGCCCGGCGGGGCTGAGCGCGAGCGGTCCGAGCGGCCAGGGCCGGCCACCTGATCCCGGGCGCAGCGCGCTCGTGCGCCGCCGAAGCTCGACGGCGTGCCTGCCGGCCTCGAGCGCGACCTGCGTGAGCTGGACGTACTGGCCGCCGTGGCTCAGCTGATGCCGTGCCGAGCCGACACGGCGCCCGTCCACGAACGTCTCCAGCTCGCCGCGGAACGAGCCTCCGACCCAGAGGTCGTAGCGACCGGACCGGGGGACGGCGACCGAGATCGCGCCCGTCGCCGGCAAGGGACGGAGGATCGAGGGCTCGGCGCAGGCGCGGGCCGTGCCCGAGATCGCGCCGCCGTGCCGTTGCCAGACGTCGTAGAACCGTCCAGACCAGACGAGGCTAAAGGCGTCGGGCGGCCGGCGCTCCACGGGCGAGCGCCGGAGGACGAGCGTGCGGTAGGGGAGGAGCGCGTCCGCGCGAAACGCCGAGAGATCGGCGAACGCGCCCTTCGAGAGCGTCGAGCCGTCCTCGAGGAAGACCGGCCGGCGGCGCAGCTCGGACGCGCCTTCGGCGTCGAGCCCGCGAAGGAAGTGGCGGACGCCGTAGGGCTGGTACTCGGTCATCAGGGCCGGGCCCTGCCCCTCGAACCGCTTCCCGATCTGCTCGAGCTCGGCGAGCTGGGCGCGCGGAGCGAGGTTCACCTCGCGGAAAGCCAGCGCGTTCGACCAGCCCACGCCTGCGGCGATCAGCGCGAGCGCGACGGCGCCCTCGACGAGCCGGCCGCGCCCGAGCAGCGTGGCGGCGCCGACGGCGGCGGCGAACACCACCGCCGGCGAGGCGATCGCGAATGCCTTCGCCTCGACCCACGGCGAGCCGAGGAGGGCGAAGACCGCGGCCGCGCCCAGCGCGCTCGTCGCGTAGAGCGGGATCTCCCAGGCCCTGCGGGAGACGGCGACGGCGAGGCCGGCCGCGGCCGCGAGCACGACGAGGGCGAGCAGCATGTAGGTGGCGACCAGGTCGTCCGGTCGGACGCGGAAGTCGCCCACGGGCCAGACGCCGGCGCTCTGGAGGACGCTGAGTGGCGCGATCAGGTTCCCGAGCTCCTCGGCGTTCCGCAGCGAGCCGAGCACGCCCTCGCCGAGCATGAGCCGCGCCACGGCCAGAGAGGGGACGACGAGCGCCGCGACCAGACCGGCGAGCACGAGCAGGCGGCGCCCGCCCTCCCGCCGGAGGGTCGCGGCCAGCGCGACCGCGCCGACCGGAACGAGCCACGCGGCTGCGCCGATGCTGAGCACGCCGACGAGCGCCGCGGCGGCCACCGCGAGCGGCAGAAGCGCCGAGAAGCCGCGCCGCCGCTGGAGGAGCGAGCCGGCGAGCGCCGCGAGCAGCGCGACGAGCGGGGCCGCCGCGAGCTCCTTGATCCCGCCCCAGAGCGCGTAGCCGTAGAGCAGCGCAGCCTGGGCGCCGAGCACGGCGGCGAGCGCGCGGAGTGGGCGGGAGGCGAGCACCAGCCCGGCGAGGTGGTAGAGGACGAGCCCGAGCAGCGCGGCGAGATAGGCGAGGTACGGCTGAAAGACCCACGCCGCGTCCTGTCCGACGAGCCGCGCGCCGATCCCGAGCGGGAGGAGCGAGCCGAGCGGGTAGAACGGCAGGTTGAAGGCCAGCGCCGCCTCGTACGAGGAGGGCGCGAGCCCCGCGAGGCTGCGTCCGTGCTCGAGCGACCTGTCGATCAGCGCGAGGAACGTCGAGGTGTCGTCCAGCTTGATGTAGCCGGCGAACGTCGCCTCGCCGGAGAGCACGACCGGTGCGGCGAAGACGGCGAACGTCGCAGCGGCGACCCCGGCGGCCCAGCCGTCGAACCGCGGGAGCCGCCGCGGCAGCGAGGTCGCGAGCCCGACGGCGGCAGCGGCGAGCACCGCCGGCAGCGTGAAGCGGGCGAGCGAGCTCTGAAGCGTGGCGAACGACGAGAGCACGACGATCGTCGCGAAGCCGAGCGGGAGCAGCAGAGGCTGGGGGATCGGCGTGCGGGCAAGACGGGCGACGCCGAGCCCGCACCCCAGGCTGAGCACGGCCAGGACGAGCGGGAAGACGATCCAGCAGGTGAAGAGCGTCATGGCGCCGGCGGGCGGCGCCCGCTACTCGACGGGGACGACCTGGCCCGCGAGCGCGAGACGGCGCGCTTCGTCGGCCGAGGGGTGGAAGACCTCCACCTGGTAGCGCTCGCCGGGATAGCCGAAGTAGACGCTGGTCGGCCGGGTTTCGCTGAACACGGCCAGCCCGCCCTTGCCGAGCTTGAGGCTGACCGCGCCCTGGGCGCGCGCGGCCCGCTGGAGCTCCGCGAACGCGCTCCTCCGCGGATACGTGCCGATCGTGAGGAAGCGTCCGCGGGGGTCGCCGACCTCGGTCCCTTCCGGGAGATAGCGCACGTAGACGCGGCCGTCGGCCGTCCGGGTGAGCTCGTACGTGTGGCCCTCCTTCGGCCCCGCCCAGTAGACCGGGTGCGAGAGCGAGTCGGCGACCGACCGGAGCTCGGACTCGGACTTCGCCGCCGCCGCGCCGGCCGGCGCGGGAGCCTCGTCGCCTCCCCGGTTCATGATTACCCAGCCGGCGAGGAAGGCCGCGATTCCGACCGCCACGAGCGCCCCCAGGCGCAGCTGGGGCGTCGGCAGCCGGGGGATCTGAATCGCCCTGGTCGTCACATCGACGGGGGTCTGCGCGTCGCGCATCCTGCTCCTTTGTTCCGTCATCTCAGGCGTGTTCATCGGCAGGCGGCATCCCTGACTTGAGGGATCAGGACGTGTGGAGGATTCCCCACGACTGGGGCATGACGCGGACGGTCGTGCCGTTCAACTCGGAGCGGAACCGGGGCAGCAGCGTCCCGCCGGAAGCGCCGGTCTCGATCACGCCCACGATGCGGGCCGTGTACGTCGTGTTGGCGGCCTGTACGGCAGTGCCCTGGACGTTGTCGTTGAGCCCCGTGCCCCAGCCGGAGAAGATGCCGGAAGTGCCGTCGGCCCCGTTCGGGATGTTGACCGTGTAGCTGATGGTGCTCGGCGAGGCGGGGCCGTCGATCGCGAGGCCGACACCGTTGTTGGTCCCAGCCGACTGGATCAGGACGACGTACTCGAAGGTGTACGAGGTCGACGCCGCGAGGGTGAACTCGAGCCCCGTCGTGTCCTGCAGCGTGGTGGACGTCGTCGTGTTCGCGGCCGAGGTCTTGCGCACCATCGTGTTGCCGGTCGGGCCTGCCGGGCCCTGCGGGCCGGTTGCTCCGGTCGCGCCCGTCGCACCGTCCGCGCCCGTGGGGCCGGCCGGGCCCTGCGGGCCGGCGGGTCCCTGGGCGCCGTCGGCGCCGGGCGCCCCCTGGGCGCCGGCAGCACCGGTCGCGCCCTGCGCGCCGTCTGCTCCCGTGGCGCCCTGCGCTCCCGTCGCGCCGTCCGCGCCGTCCTGGCCGTCCGCGCCGTCCTGGCCGTCTACGCCCGCAGCTCCTGTCGCGCCCGTGGCGCCGGTCGCGCCGGTCGCGCCGGTCGGGCCCATCGGGCCGGCCGGGCCCTGAATGCCCTGGATTCCCTGCGCTCCCGTCGCGCCGGTCGCCCCGGTCGGGCCCTGCGGGCCGGCGGGTCCCTGGGCGCCGTCGGCGCCCGTCGCGCCCGTTGCTCCGTCCTGGCCGTCCTGTCCGTCGGCACCGTCGGCGCCGGTCGCGCCGGTTGCCCCGGTCGCGCCGACCGGGCCCTGCGGGCCGGCGGGGCCCTGCGCACCCGTTGCGCCGGTCGCTCCGGTGGCACCGTTCTGGCCGTCCACGCCGTCCTGGCCGTCCTGACCGTCGGCGCCGGCGGGTCCAGTCGCGCCGGTCGCGCCGACCGGGCCCTGCGGGCCGGCGGGCCCCTGTGCGCCCGTTGCGCCGGTCGCGCCGGGGGCGCCGTCCTGTCCGTCTGCGCCGGCGGCGCCCGTGGCGCCGGTTGGGCCTTGCGGCCCGGCGGGACCCTGCGCGCCGGTTGCGCCCGTTGCTCCGTCCTGCCCGTCCTGTCCATCCTGTCCGTCTGCGCCGGCAGCGCCAGTGGCGCCCGCCGGACCCTGCGGCCCGGCGGGCCCCTGTGCGCCGGTTGCGCCCGTTGCTCCGTCCTGCCCGTCGACCCCGTCCTGGCCGTCGGCGCCGGCTGCTCCGGTCGCGCCCTGTAGGCCGGCGGGGCCCTGAGCACCGGTCGCGCCGGTGGCACCGTCCTGGCCGTCCTGTCCGTCGGCTCCTGCGGCACCGGTTGACCCGGTGGCGCCGCTCGGTCCCTGCGGTCCGGCGGGTCCCTGGGCGCCCGTAGCGCCGGTCGCTCCGTCCTGTCCGTCAGCTCCGTCCTGTCCGTCGGCGCCCGTCGCCCCCGTGGCGCCGATCGGGCCCTGCGGTCCGGCGGGTCCCTGGGCGCCTGTTGCACCGGTCGCGCCGGTCGCTCCGTCCTGACCGTCGGCTCCATCCTGACCGTCGGCGCCGGTGGCGCCGACCGGGCCCTGCGGGCCGGCCGGTCCCTGCGCACCGGTGGCGCCGGTCGCGCCCTGAATTCCCTGCGACCCCTGGGCGCCCGCGGCGCCCGTCGCTCCCTGATCTCCCTTGTCGCCCTTCTCGCCGGCAGTCCCTGCCGGACCGGCGGGGCCGGGAGGTCCTGCGGGTCCGGTCGCGCCGGCGAGACCGGCCGTGCCGGGTGCGCCGTTCGCGCCGGGCTTCCCGCCGGCGCCGTCCCGCCCGTCCGTGCCCGGAGCGCCGGAAGGGCCCGCGTCGCCT
>DASSSO010000058.1:0-10874 GCA_035776735.1 Gaiellaceae bacterium
ATGAGCGGCGTCGACCTCGACGGGAAGAGCCTGCGCAAGGGCGCCGTGGACGCGGTCAAGGCGTTCGTCGCCACGAACGGCGGCCAGACGACGGCCGAGCTCGACGGCATCGTGCGCCGGATCGCGGAGTCGGGCGGGACACCGCTGGCGGTCGCGCAGGACAACTGGATGCTGGGCGTCATCCACCTCAAGGACGTCGTCAAGGGCGGCATGAGCGAGCGCTTCTCCGAGCTCCGGCGCATGGGCATTCGCACCGTGATGATCACCGGCGACAACCCGGTCACCGCCGCCGCGATCGCCAACGAGTCCGGCGTCGACGACTTTCTCGCCGAGGCGACGCCGGAAGCGAAGATGAAGCTGATCGAGGAGGAGCAGGGGCGCGGCCGCCTGGTCGCGATGACCGGCGACGGGACGAACGACGCGCCCGCACTCGCCCAGGCCGACGTCGGCGTCGCCATGAACACCGGCACCTCGGCCGCCAAGGAGGCCGGGAACATGGTCGACCTCGACTCGAATCCGACGAAGCTGATCGAGATCGTCGAGGTCGGCAAGCAGCTGCTGATCACCCGCGGCGCGCTCACGACCTTCTCGATCGCGAACGACGTCGCGAAGTACTTCGCGATCCTACCGGCGATGTTCGCGTTCACCTACGCCGCGAACCCGGGCGAGCGCGGCCCGCTCGACGACCTGAACGTCATGGCCCTCGGAACCCCCCAGAGCGCGATCATCTCGGCCATCGTCTTCAACGCCCTGATCATCCCCGCCCTCGTCCCGCTGGCCCTGCGCGGGGTCAAGTACCGGGCGATCGGCGCGACCGCGCTGCTGCGGCGGAACCTGCTGATCTACGGGCTGGGCGGCGTGATCCTCCCGTTCATCGGCATCAAGCTGATCGACCTCTTGGTGCACAACGTCCTCGGGGCCTAGCCTCCCAGCCATGCGAGGCAGGTACCGGATCCTGCTCGGAGCCGCCGCCGGCGTCGGCAAGACCTACCGGATGCTGCAGGAGGGCAGGCAGGCGGCGGAGGAAGGCGTCGACGTCGTCATCGGCTACCTGGAGCCGCACGACCGGCCCGAGACGGCTGCGCTCGCCGAGGGCCTCGAGGTCGTCCCGCGGCAGCGCCTGAAGCACGGCCAGCTCGAGCTCGAGGAGATGGACGTGGACGCCGTCGTCAGGCGAGCACCGGAGCTGGCGCTCGTGGACGAGCTCGCGCACACGAACGCGAGCGGCGCGCGGAACACGAAGCGCTACGAGGACATCGCCGAGATCCTCGACCACGGCATCGACGTGATCTCGACGGTCAACGTCCAGCACCTCGAGAGCCTGAACGACGTCGTCTTCGAGCTGACGGGCGTGCGCGTGCGCGAGACCTTTCCGGACCGCGTGCTCGACGAGGCGGACGAGGTCGTGCTCGTCGACCTCTCGCCGGAGGCGCTCCAGGCGCGCCTCCGCGCCGGCAAGGTCTACCCGCTCGACCGGATCGACACGGCGCTCTCGAACTTCTTCCGCGCCGACAACCTCGGCCGCCTCCGTGAGCTGGCGCTCCGGGAGGTGGCCGAGGACGTCGGCCAGCGGCGCACCGCGGCTGTCCTCGACCCGCTGAGCAAGCAGGCCGTCGCCGAGCGCGTGCTTGCGCTCGTCACCCCGGCTCCGCGCTCGCACCGCGTCCTGCGGCGCGCCTGGCGCTCCGCCGAGCGGCTCGGGGCGGACATCGACGCGCTCTGGGTGCGCAAGCCGGGCGCGAAGGTGAGCGGAGAGGAGGCGGTCGCGCTTGCGGCACTGCGCCGTCTCGCCGCGATCCTCGGCGTCCACTTCCTCGAGGAGGAGGGAGACGACCTCGTCGAGATCGTGCGGCGCGTTGCCGACGAGCGAGGGACGACCTACATCATCCTGGGAACAACCGACGAGCGGCGCTCGACCGAGATCCTCCGCGGCTCGCTCGTCTCGCGGATGATCCGGGAGCTCCCGGGGATCGACATCCGCGTCGTCGCCGACCGGGCGCAGCGCCCCCGCGAACGGGCATGAAGCGCTTGTTCCACCGGTCGCGGCCCGAGGTCCACGAGGGCCGGCCGCGGCTGCTCGTGCCCTTCGCCGACGGGGAGCTCGATCCGTCGGTGCTCGAGGCTGCGCTCCGGATCGCCCGCGCGCAGGGAGCCGTGCTCGTCCCGGCGTATCTGCTCGTCGCGCCGCTCGAGTTCCCGCCCGACGCGCCGCTGCAGGAGCAGGTCGACGTCGCGATGCCGCTGCTCGAAGCGGTCGAGCTGCGGGCGTTGAAGGAGGGCGTCCCGGTCGACGCCCGGATCGAGTGGGGCCGGACGCCGATCCACGCGTTGCAGCGCCTGTGGGACATCGAGACGTTCGACCAGATCGTCGTCCCGGCGCCGACCCCCGGCCAGCGCGGATTCTCGCCGAAGGAGCTCGGCTGGATGCTGACCCGTGCGCCCGCCGAGATCCTCGTGCTCCGCCCGAAGCCCGGCGGGGACGGCAGAGGTTAGGCCGCGAGCTCGAGCTCGTGGAGCACGGCCGCCTCGCGTGCGACGACGCGGCCGTGGAGCTGGATCACGAGCAGCCCATCGGGACGCAACGCGGATCGGCAGGCATCCAGCAGCCGGCGGTAGGGATCGAGGCCGTCGCCGGGCGCGAACACCGCGTCCGCGGGTTCGCCCGCGAGCTCCGGTCGGTGGGGTCTCAGCGCGGCGGCGAGGTACGGAAGATTGGCGGCAACCAGATCGAGGCGTCCCGGAACACCGTCGAGCAGGTCGGCGCGGGCGACGCTGATCCGGTCGCCGAGGCCGTGGCGGCAGACGTTCGCCCGCGCCAGCCGGACCGCCGCGCAGCTCGTGTCCGTCGCCCAGATCCGCGCCCGCGCCGCCCTCGTGGCGATGGCGAGCGCGACGGCGCCCGAGCCGGTTCCGACGTCGGCGACGAGCGCCGGTCGGTCGCCGATCCGCTCGACGGCCGCCTCGACGAGCGCCTCGGTGGCCGGGCGCGGCGTCATCACCTTGCCCGGCTCGGCGAGGAGCCGGAGACCGCAGAAGGTTGTCTCGGTCACAGGGCCTGGTTGCCGCCGACGAGCGCGCGGAGACTCTCGTAGTCCTCGCGGCACGCCGGGCATCCGTCGAGATGCGCCTTGAAGCCGGGGAGCCTCGCCTCCGCGTTGCCGCCGGTGAGCTCGAGCTCGACGTACTCGTCGAGCCGCTCGAAGCACTCCTCGCAGCCGATCTCCGGCCCGCTCGGCCCGAGCAGCCGGCCGAGTGCCTGCTTCAGGTCCGGCCGCTCGTTCACTCCGTCACCTCCAGGAGGTCGCCCAGGTGGGCGCGCAGCTTGGCGCGCGCGTCGTGCAGCGTCTTGTAGAGCGCGCCGCGGGTGGATCCGAGCCGCTCCGCCAGGACGTCGATCGGGACGCCGTTGAGCGCGAGCGCGACGAGCACGGTGCGCTGGTGCGGCGTCAGCGCCTCCTCGATCCCGGCCTGCACGCTGCGGACGAGCTCGCTCTGCTCCACCTCGTCCTCCGGCGAGACGCGGGCAGACGCGAAGGTGCCCCAGGACTCGGGCTCGAGCGGCACCTCCCGTCCTTGCCACGCGCGGCGGCGGAGCTTCACCGCCGCCTCGTACAGTGCGAATTTGTAGACCCACGTCGTGAACCGGCTCGCGCCGCGGAAGTCGTCCAGCCGGGCGAGGACCGACATGAGCGCGTCGTCGGCCGCCTCCAGCGCGATGTCGTCGAGCTCGTTGCCGCGCAGGTGCGGAAGGGTGGGCCGCCGGCGGGCGACCTCGAAGCGGGCCGCCCGCAGGAGCAGGCCGTGCAGGCGCTCGACGGCCTCCTGCCGCTCCGCGCCGCGGCCGCGCAGGGCCGCCAACCACCGGCGGGAGTCGGCGTCCAGCACGCGGGACCGGACGGCCGGGAGCTCGGGCATGGCGGCGGCGACGGTAGCAGTGGCCATCGATCCATGAGTGACGCCGGCCGTCCGGTCCTTACCTTTCCGTCTCTACCTGAAGCGCCTGGGGAACTGCGCGACGATCCCGGTCGAGAGCATGTCCGCCATGTGGAGCGCCTGGCGGTGGATCTCGTCGTACGCGGCGACGTCGGCGGCCCAGTCGCCCTCGAGCCGGGCCACGGCCTCGCGGGTCGTCAGACGCAGGTGCTCGTGGAGCATCTCCCGCGTCGGCTCGAGCTTCCAGCGCGGATTCGCCGCGCTCAGGAACCGGGCGATCTCGTCGGCGTTCGCCTCCCAGCGGGCCTGCTGTCTCGCGAGCTCGGGCTCGTTGCCCGCCTGCGCCGCCGCGACCAGCTCGGCGGCGATCGCGATGTGCTCGCGGAGGAGCGTCGCGAGCCAGTCGCCGGCCGCCTCTCCGTAGAAGGGCGCGACGGCGGCGCCGATGTCGTCCTGGTTGCGGAGCAGCCGCCCGACCGTCGCCTCGGTGTCCGGCGAGCCCGTGGTCAGGCTGATGATCGCGAGGCGCGTCCAGGTGACGTGATCCTCCCAGAGCTTCCGCATGTCGTTCCGGAGCGCCAGCTCCTTCGCGGTGATCCGTCCCTTGCCGTGCGCGTCGTCGTGCGCGTGCGCGTCGTGGCCGCCGGACACCGCGAGCGCGGCGAGCGCGCTGAAGAGCGCGACCAGCGCGATCAGCGCGAGGGGAATCCGACCGTGTGTGTTCGTGTTCGCCATGTGAGCGTTCCTTTCGAGTAGACGGCGGCGAGCAGGCCGGCCGCCTCGACCGCCTTGGTGGCCAGGGCGAGGCCGGTGACCGGCTCGACGTCGGGATGGACGACCGGGATGCCGGTCGTGACGGCCAGGGCGTAGACGACGATCACGCCGGCGAGCACGCACGCCGCGCAGTCGAGCAAGAAGGCGCTCGAGGGGCGGTGCGCGAGACCCGCGGACACGACGCCCAGGAAGGCGGCCGCGACGGCGAAGCTCGGGTGATCGGAAGCGAGCGCGGCGTGGATCCCGGCGCTGACGACGCACGCCAGGACGACGAGATCCCGGCTCACCGCACGATCACCCGGCCGGCAGCTCGTCGACCCAATCGTCCCAGCATCTGCGTATGCCTCCTACGGTCGTTGGCGCGTCGGAGCGATTGGTGTTCTGCGGGCGCCAGCTCTTACGTCGGGTAAGACTCACGTGGGCAGGGACACAGAGGAGGTTGGCGTGAAGAACTTCGAGCTCGCGATCGTCGGCGGCGGCCTGGCCTCGGCCCGGGCGATCAAGTCGTACCGGGAGGCCGACGGCAAGGGCTCGATCGTCCTCGTCTCGCGCGACTCGACGCTCCCGTACCACCGCCCGCCGCTCTCGAAGCGGTTCCTCCGCGGCGAGACGGACGAGGAGCCGCTCGTCGAGGACGAGGCGTTCTACCGCGACCACGACGTGGAGGTGATGCTGGAGACCTCGGTCGAGAGTGTCGACACGCGGGAGCGGGCGCTCCTGCTGGACGGGAGCCGGCTCGGCTACGGGAGGCTCCTAGTCGCGAGCGGGGCGTGGCCGCGGAGGCTGTCGGTACCCGGCGCCGACCTCGACCGGGTCTTCGCGCTGCGCACGGTCGCGGACTCGAAGGCGATCCGCGAGGCGGCCGCGTCCGCCGAGCGCGCGGTCATCGTCGGCGCCGGCTTCATCGGCATGGAGGTCGCGGCCTCACTCGACCAGATCGGCAGGCAGGTCTCGATGATCCACCTCGGCCGCTGGCTCTTCGACCAGCTCGGCGTCGAGCAGCTCAGCGGGGAGCTGGTCACGCTGTACGAGGAGCGCGGCGTCGAGCTCGTCCTCGGCGACGAGGTCGAGGCGTTCCACGGCGAGGATCGCGTGGAGCGGGTGACGACGAAGAACGGCCGGGAGGTCGAGACCGACCTGGCGGTCGTCGGCGTCGGCGTCGCGCCGCTCACGGACTTCCTCGAGGGCAGCGGGATCGAGGTCGACGACGGCGTCGTCGTGAACGAGCGGTTCGAGACGAACGTGCCCGACGTGTACGCCGCCGGCGACGTGGCCCGTTTCTACGACCCGCTGTTCGAGAAGCACCGGCGCATCGAGCACTGGTCGAACGCGAACTACCAGGGCACGGAGGTCGGGAAGGTGCTCGCAGGCGCCGACGGCGGCTACGACAGGGTCTCGGAGTTTTTCACCGAGATCTTCGGGATCACGATCAAGGTCTTCGGCGATGCGGCTCGCGACGCGCAGGTCGTCGTCCGTGGCTCGCTGCGGGACAACGACCTGCACGCGCTCTACGCCGACGAGAACGAGGAGGTCGTCGGCGCCCTGAGCGTGGGCCAGTCGGAGGAGGTCGAGGAGCTGCTCAGGCAGCAGATCCGGCGTCGCGCGCCGATCGGCGCCACGGGAATCTAGGAAACGAACTCGTCCGCGACGCTAAGGGCCTCGTCGAGGATCGCGATGCCCTCGTCGAGCTCCTCGATGGTGATCGTCAGCGGCGGGCAGACCATCACGACGTTCCAGTGCGTCATCAGGTAGAGCCCGCGGTCGAGCGCCGCCTTCGCCGTCCGCGCCACCGGCGCGAAGTCCTGGCCCGTCGCGTTGAAGGGCACGAGCGGCTCGCGCGTCTCCCTGTTCTTCACGAGCTCGAGCCCCCAGAAGCAACCCAGGCCGCGGACGTCGCCGATCGACGGATGCCTGTCGGCCAGGCCTTGCAGCCGTTGCTCGAACTGCGGCCCCAGCTCGGCCGCGTGCTCGACGATCTCCTCCTCCTGGAACGCCTCGATCGAGGCGACGGCGGAGGCGCACGCGAGCGGGTGGCCGCTGTAGGTGAGCCCGCCGGCGAAGTACTTGTCGCGCACCCAGTCGGCGAGCTCCTGCCGGATGATCATCGCGCCGAGCGGGATGTAGCCCGAGTTGATCCCCTTGGCGACCGTGAGGATGTCAGGCACGACGTCCCAGTTCTCGCAGGCGAACCACTTGCCGGTCCGGCCGAAGCCGGCCATGACCTCGTCGCAGATCAGCAGGATCCCGTGCCGGTCGCAGACCTCGCGGATCGACTGGAGGTAGCCGTCGGGCGGGACGATGATCCCGTTCGTCCCGACGACGGTCTCGAGGATGACCGCGGCGACCGTGTCCGGGCCTTCGTACTGGAGGATCTCCTCAAGGTGGGGCCCGCCCGTGCAGACCGGGCAAGGGTCGGGATGGCCGGCCGGGCAACGGTACGTGTACGGGTCGAGCATCCGGACGACCCCGGGCAGGCCCGGCTCGGCGGGCCAGCGCCGGGGGTCGCCGGTGAGCGTGATCGCGCCGGCCGTCGCCCCGTGGTAGGAGCGGTAGCGCGCGATGATCTTGTGCCGCCCGGTGTACCAGCGGGCGAGTTTGATCGCGTTCTCGTTCGCCTCCGCGCCGCCGTTCGTGAAGAAGGACATCGCCAGGTCGCCGGGCGTGACCTCGGCGAGCAGCCGGCCGAGCTTCGACCGTGACTCGGTCGCCATCGGCGGACCGATCGTCGCGAGCTGATCGACCTGCTCCTTGATCGCGGCGATCACCCGCGGGTGCTGGTGGCCGATCGAGACGTTGACGAGCTGGGAGGCGAAGTCGAGGTAGCGGTTGCCGTCGTAGTCCCAGAAGTGGCGCCCCTCGGCGCCGGCGACCGCGATCGGGCTGATCGCGTCCTGCACCGACCAGGAGTAGAGGACGTAGCGCTTCGCGTCCTCGACGATCTGCTGGCCGAGCTCGGCGTTCGTCTCGATAGTGGCCACTTCGCTCGATCCTACAACTCGTCCGCCAGCAGGTCCATGAGCAGGCCGTCGTGCCACTCGCCGCCCGGCAGGCGCTCGTACTGGCGCATCACGCCCACCGGCCGGAAGCCCGCCTTCTCGTAGGCGCGGATCGCCGCGGTGTTGTCCGCGGCCGGGTCGATCACGAGCCGGTGGTGGGCCCGGTCGCGGACGAGGTGGAGCGCCATCGTCCGCACCGCGTCGGCGCCCAGGCCCTGCCCGTGGACCTGCTCCGAGAGGAACAGGTCGATGCCCGCGTGGCGGTACATCGGGTCGTCCTCCTCGTGGTACTGGATCAGCCCGACGACCTCGCCGTCGAGCTCGATCGCGAAGGCCGTGCACTCGTCGGTCCCGGCGGCCTTCCCCTGCAGCTTCTCCTGCTCCGGCTCTCCCCACCGGCTTGCGACTGTGGGCTGCGCCTGGATTTCCGCAATTTGCGGCACGTCCGCGGCCCTCAGCGGCCGCAGCAGGACTCGTTCGCCTCGCAGCTCCGCCATCACGCTAGTCTGGCCGGAGATTCTGAAGGAGGGGAGATGACCGAGGTTCTCGAGCAGCAGGAAGCGCGCAGCACCGAGCTGGGCCGGATCAGCCACTGGATCGGCGGGCAGAGCGTCGCCGGGGAGTCGGGCCGCAGCGGCCCGGTCTACAACCCGGCGCTGGGCGTCCAGACGAAGGAGGTCGACTTCGCGTCGGTCGAGGAGGTCGACCGCGCGGTGCAGACGGCCAAGGAGGCGCTCCGCTCCTGGCGCGACGTCTCGCTCTCGCGCCGCCAAGAGCTCTTCTTCAGGATCCGCGAGCTCTTCCACCAGCGGAAGGAGGACCTCGCGGCGCTCCTGACCGAGGAGCACGGCAAGGTCTTCTCGGACGCGCTCGGAGAGGTCCAGCGCGGGCTCGAGGTGATCGAGTATGCCTGCGGGATCCCGACGCTCCTCAAGGGCGACTTCTCCGAGCAGGCCTCGACCGGGATCGACGTGTACTCGATCCGCCAGCCGATGGGCGTCGTCGCCGGCATCACGCCGTTCAACTTCCCGGCGATGGTGCCCATGTGGATGTGGGCGCCGGCGCTCGCCTGCGGGAACACCTTCGTGCTGAAGCCGTCGGAGAAGGATCCTTCGGCGTCCGTCTTGACGGCGGAGCTCCTGAAGGAGGCCGGCCTGCCGGACGGCGTCTTCAACGTCGTCCACGGCGACAAGGTCGCGGTCGACGCGATCCTCGAGCATCCGGACATCGCGGCCGTGTCGTTCGTCGGCTCGACGCCGATCGCGCGCTACATCTACGCGACCGGGACGGCGAACGGCAAGCGCGTCCAGGCGCTCGGCGGCGCGAAGAACCACATGATCGTCCTGCCGGACGCCGACCTGGACATGGCCGCCGACGCGGCGGTCTCGGCGGGGTACGGCTCGGCCGGCGAGCGCTGCATGGCGATCTCGGCCGTGGTCACCGTCGGCGACATCGGCGACGAGTTCATCGCGGCCGTGAAGGAGCGGCTCCCGAAGGTGAAGGTCGGGCCGGGGACGGATCCCGAGAACGAGATGGGCCCGCTGATCACGCGCGAGCACCGGGACAAGGTCGCGTCCTACCTGGACAGCGGCAAGGAGCAGGGCGCCGAGGTCGTCGCGGACGGGCGCGAGACTGCGCCCGACGGCGACGGCTTCTTCCTCGGCGTGTCACTCCTCGACAAGGTCACGCCGGAGATGGACGCCTACAAGGACGAGATCTTTGGGCCGGTGCTCTCCGTCGTCCGGGCCGGGACGTACGACGAGGCGGTCCGGCTCGTGAACGAGAACCCGTACGGGAACGGCGTCGCGATCTTCACGCGCGACGGCGGTGCCGCCCGGCGCTTCCAGCACGAGGTCGAGGTCGGGATGGTCGGCGTCAACGTGCCGATCCCGGTACCGGTCGCCTACTACTCGTTCGGCGGCTGGAAGGGCAGCCTCTTCGGCGACTCGCACATCTACGGGCCGGAGGGGATCAATTTCTACACGCGGGGCAAGGTCGTCACCGAGCGCTGGCCCGATCCGGCCACGAGCAAGGTCGACCTCGGCTTCCCGCAGACGAGGTGATGAGAATGATGGAGCAAGTAACGCTTCGCCGTAAGTCGAGATCAGAGCGCCTGGCCGAGCTTCCACGCAGGTACCGGCCGGACGGCTTCCCGGTGCTTCGCCGGAAGTCGAGAGCGGAGCGCCTGGTCGCCGAGGTCGAGAGCCTTCCGCCGGCCGCACGTGTCGCGCTGGTCGTGGTAGGCGCGGCCGTGATCGTCGGATTGGCCGTCATCGCTCGGCGGCGGCTGTTCGCCGCCGCCGCGTTCGTCGCCGAGGCCGTGGAGGAGGTCGCCGACACCGTCGAGGACACCGCCGAGGATCTCGCCGAGGCAGCGCGGGAGCGGGCCGAGGCCAAGACCGGCGAGTAGCGCGTCTTGAAACGCGCCGCCCGGCGGCGCAGGATCGGGCCGTGCCTGCGCTTCTGGAGCGGGAAGCCCAGCTCGCCGCCCTCGGCGAGCAGCTCGCTGCGGCGTCGGCGGGCGAGGGCCGGCTGGTCCTCGTCGCCGGCGAGGCGGGAGTCGGGAAGACCGCGCTCGCCCGCCGCTTCGCCGGGGAAGCGGAGATCCGCGTCCTCTGGGCGGCGTGCGACGGGCTCTTCACGCCTCAGCCGCTGGCGCCGCTCCACGATCTCGGCCTGGGCACGCACGGGCCCCGGCTCGACGTCTTCCGCGCGACGCTCGAGGCACTGACGTCCAACCCGGCGCTCGTCGTCGTCGAGGACGTCCACTGGGCCGACGAGGCGACGCTCGACCTCCTCCGGTACCTCGCCCGCCGGCTCGACCGGACGACGACGCTCCTCGTCGCCACCTACCGCGACGACGAGCTCGGTGCTACGCACCCCCTTCGGATGCTGCTCGGCGAGGTCGCCCTGGACCGGCGGATCGCGCTCAGGCCGCTGACCGTCGAGGGTGTGCGGACCCTGGCGGCAGGATCCGAGGTCGATCCGGTCGAGCTGCACCGCCTCACGCACGGAAACCCGTTCTTCGTCACCGAGGTTCTGGCGTCCGGTGGAGCCGAGCGGCCCGAGAGCGTTCGCGACGCGGTGCTCGCACGAGCCGCCCGGCTCAGCCCGGAGGCACAGGAGGTCCTCCAGGCGGCCGCAGTCGTCGGGCAGCGCGCGGAGCTCGAC
>DASSSO010000035.1:0-15241 GCA_035776735.1 Gaiellaceae bacterium
CTCGGACGTTGCGTAGAGGACGCCGGACGGCGTCAGGGCGATGCCGTACGGCTGGACGACCCGCGCAACCGTCGTGCCCCGCCCGGTCTGCGGGTCGATGCGCGCGATCCGCGTCTGGCCGCCTTCGGCGACCAGCAGCGACCCACTCGGCTCGAGGATCGCCTCCGTCGGATACACGAGGAGGACGGGAGGCCGGACCGGGGCGCGAACGACCACGGCGCCGAGGCGGAAGCTCTTCTTGGCGATCGTGGCGCTCAGGCTCCACCGTCCCGCTGCCGGAAAGGTCAGGCGCGCGCGGTACCGATCACCGCGCCACTTCCGCGCCCGCATTGCCACCCGGCGACTCCCCGACCGCGCAGTTAGGCCGACGGTCCTCGGGCGCGCGCCTCGCACGACGAGCACCGCGGTCCACGGCTGACCGGCGACGGCGCCGGACCGCGCCGAGGCGAGCGAAACCGTCGGCTGCTTCGCCGTCGCCGCGGAGCCTGCTGCCGTAAGGACGAGCGCAGCGAGTATGACCCCGGCCCGGATCGGCATATCGATTTCTCTACACCGCCCGCCCACGGTGGGTTCCAGGCCCAGGGCTAGCATCGATCCGTGGCGGTCGAGGCTCCGCACTGGGCGGCTCTGCTCGAGGGAGAGGAAGTCGCCTACGTCGGCTCCGAGCCTGCCCGCGCGCCTCGGTTCGCGCCCCTCCCGGGCGACCTGCATCCCAAGGTTCGCGAGGCCCTGGCCGCCGGCGGGATCGAGCAGCTCTTCACCCACCAGGCCGACGCGTGGGACGCAGCAGCCCGCGGCGAGCACATCGTCGTCTCCACCGGCACGGCATCCGGCAAGACGCTCGCCTTCAACCTCCCCGTGCTCGACGCGCTCGCCCGGGAGCCGAAGACCCGCGCGCTCTACCTCTACCCGACGAAGGCGCTGGCCCAGGATCAGATCCGCTCACTGACCGAGCTGAAGCCGCCGGGGATCAAGCCGGCGATCTACGACGGGGACACCGAGTCGAGCCGCCGCTGGCAGATCCGCAAGTGGTCGAACCTGATCCTGACCAACCCGGACATGCTCCACGTGGGCGTCCTGCCGCACCACGACCGCTGGGGGGACGTCCTGCACAACCTCCACTACGTCGTCGTGGACGAGGCGCACGTGTACCGCGGCGTCTTCGGCTCGCACGTCGGCAACGTCCTGCGCCGCCTACGCCGCCTCGCGCGGATCTACGGCGCCGACCCGCAGTTCCTCCTCGCCTCGGCCACGATCGCAAATCCGGGCGAGCTCGCCCACCGGCTGCTGGGCATAGAGGCCACGGTGATCGAGCACGACGGCGCGCCGAAGGCCGAGCGGACGATCGTGCTCTGGAACCCGCCGCTCACCGACGAGGAGCTCGGCCTGCGCGCAAGCGCGCTCGGCGAGGCCTCCAGGCTCATGGCCTCGCTCGTCGAGCGCGGCGTCCGCACGCTCTGCTTCGCGAAGAGCCGCAAGTCCGCCGAGCTCGTGCACCGCTTCACGGCGCAGCGGCTAGGGGACGCCACGCGCCTTTCGCCGTACCGCGCCGGCTACACGCCGGCCCAAAGGCGGGAGATCGAGCGCCGCCTCGTCGAGGGCGACCTGCTCGGCGTCAGCGCCACGAACGCGCTCGAGCTCGGGATCGACGTGGGCCTGCTGGACGCCGTGATCTGCGTCGGCTTCCCGGGCACCGTCGCGAGCCTGCGGCAGCAGTGGGGCCGCGCCGGCCGCCGCGGACACGGGCTGGCGGCGCTGGTCGCGACCGAGGACGCGCTCGACCAGTTCTTCATGCGCGACCCGGAGGCCCTGCTCGAGCGGCGCGTCGAGGCGGCGATCCTCGACCACGCGAACCCCCGCGTCCTCGACGGGCATGTCCTGGCCGCCGCGTTCGAGGCGCCGCTCGACGACGAGGACGCCGAGACGCTCGGCGCGGAGGCGCTCGAGCGCGCCACGCAGATCCCGGAGCTCCGCCGGAAGGGCGGCGGCTTCGTCTGGGCCGGACGCGACTATCCGGCAGGCCGCTTCGGCCTCCGCTCAGCCACGCCCGACTCCTTCACCGTCGTCGACCTCTCGACCGGATCGCTGCTCGGGCTCGTCGAGCGCGAGCGGGCGTACTCGACCGTCCACCAGGGAGCGATCTACCTCCACCTCGGCGAGTCCTACCGCGTCGCGGAGCTCGATCTCGAGAACCGCACCGCCCTCGTCGAGCCCTACGTCGGTGACGAGTACACCCAGGCGAAGAAGGACACGATGACCGCGATCGACGAGCCGCTGCGCGTCGAGCGCCGGCTCGGCCTCGACCTCTCCTTCGGCCGCGTCGTCGTCACCGAGCAGGTCGTCGCCTACCAGCGGAAGCGGATCGGCGACAACGAGACGATCGAGACGCTCCCGCTCGACCTGCCCGAGACGACGTTCGACACCGAGGCGGTTTGGTTCGTGCCAGAGGACCGGATGCTCGAGGGCCTGACCGACATGCCGCAGCTGCTCGGCAGCCTCCACGCCGCCGAGCACGCACTGATCGCGCTCCTCCCGCTCTGGGCGATGTGCGACCGCTGGGACATCGGCGGCCTCTCGACGAACCTCCACTTCCAGACCGGCCGGCCCACGATCTTCGTCTACGACGGCCACGCCGGCGGCGTCGGGATCAACGAGCGCGGTTTCGAGATCTTCGAGGGGTGGGCCGCCGACACCGCCCGCCTGCTCGAGGGCTGCCCCTGCGACCACGGCTGCCCCTCCTGCGTCCAGTCGCCCAAGTGCGGAAACTTGAACGAGCCGCTGGACAAGGGCGGTGCCCTGACGCTCCTGCAGCGCATGCTGTCGATCTAGCCCCTCCTCGTTCGTCGTCCCTGTGCAAGCGACGAAAGGAGGAGGCGGTGAAGCGCCTTCCGAGGAACCTGGTGGAGCGCGAAACGGCCAAGCGGCGCGCGATCACCGACGAGCTCCGCCACCACGACCCCTTCGGGAAGCCGGACCTCATCATCGTCCATGAGACGATGCTGGGAAGGCTCCGCGCAGCCTGAGGAAAGGAGTGACATTGCAGTACATCGGACTGATCCACGGCGACCAGGACCACTGGGCGAGCCTGGCCGACGACGAGCGTCAAGCCGTCTATCAGCGGTACATGGCGTTCGCGGAGAAACCGGAGGTCGTCGGCGGCGTCGAGCTCCAGGAGACCACCACGGCGACGACCGTGCGGGTTCGGAACGGGGACACGATGGTCACCGACGGCCCGTATGCCGAGGTCAAGGAGGCGCTCGGCGGCCTCTTTGTCCTCGAAGCCGATTCGATCGAGGATGCCTGCCGGATCGCCGCGGAGATCCCCGCCGCTGAGCACGGCGCGGTCGAGGTTCGCCCCGTCCACGTACGAGAGGAGAGCTGAGATGCGCTACGCGATGCTGATCTACAGCGACCAGGAGCGTTGGCTCGGGCTCTCCGAGGAGGAGGCCGCGAAGCAGGGCGAGGAGTCGCTGCCCAAGTGGTACGCCTTCTTCGAGGAGCTCGGCAAGGCCGACCCCGAGATGAGCGGCAAGGAGCTCGACGACATCCGGACCGCGAAGACCGTCCGCGTCCGCGACGGCGAGGTGCTGATCACGGACGGGCCGTACGCGGAGACCAAGGAGCAGATCGGCGGCTTCTTCGACGCGAAGCTGCCCGATCTGGACACCGCGATCGCGTATGCGGCGAAGATCCCCGCGTCCGAGTACGGCTCGATCGAGGTGCGTCCGGTCGTCGAGAGGTGACCTGACAGACGTCGATCGCATCTTCCGCGAGGAGTGGGGACGTGCGGTCTCGATCCTCATCAGCGTCCTCGGCGACTTCGACCTCGCCGAGGACGCTGTGCAGGACGCCTTCGCCACCGCGCTCGAGCGCTGGCCGGCCGAGGGGCTGCCGCGGAATCCGGGCGCCTGGATCGTCACGACCGCGCGCAACCGCGCGATCGACCGGATCCGCCGGGAGCGAACACTCGAGCGCAAGACGGAGCTCCTCGCGCGGCTCGCGGAGCTCCCAGGCGACGGTGACGACCTGAGCACGATCCCGGACGAGCGGCTCGCGCTCGTCTTCACGTGTTGCCATCCGGCGCTGGCGACCGAGGCGCGCGTTGCCCTGACGCTCCGCGAGGTCGGCGGGCTCACGACGGCCGAGATCGGCCGGGCGTTCCTCACCGCCGAGCCGACGATGGCCCAACGGCTCGTGCGCGCCAAGCGGAAGATCCGCGAGGCGGGGATCCCGTTCCGCGTCCCGCCCGACGAGCTCCTTCCCGACCGCCTGGAGTCGGTGCTCGCCGTGCTCTACCTCGTCTTCAACGAGGGCTACGAGGCGACCTCGGGCGACGACCTCGTGCGGCGCGAGCTGTGCGACGAGGCGATCCGGCTCGGGAAGCTCCTCGCGGTGCTGATGCCGGACGAGCCCGAGGCGCTGGGCCTGCTCGCGCTCATGCTCTTCCAGGACTCCCGACGGGAGGCGCGGACGGGCCCCGGCGGCGAGCTCGTGCTGCTCGAGGACCAGGATCGCTCGCGCTGGGACGCCGAGCGGATCGAGGAAGGAAGGCGCGTGCTCGAGCGGGCCGCGCGACTGCGGCGGGTCGGCCCCTACCAGCTGCAGGCGGCGATCGCGGCCGTCCACGCCGAGGGCGAGACCGACTGGCCGGCGGTCGCGGCCCTCTACGGCCGGCTGGCCCGGATCGCGCCGTCGCCGGTCGTCGAGCTCAACCGCGCCGTGGCGGTCGCGATGGCCGACGGCGAGGCGCACGGGCTTGCTCTCCTGAACGAGATCGAGGGCCTCGACGACTACCGCCTGCTCCACGCGGCGCGCGCCGATCTTCTCCGCCGGCTCGGCCGGCGCGAGGAGGCAGCCGAGGCGTACGACCGCGCGCTTGCCCTCACGACCAATCCCGTCGAGCGCGCCTATCTCGAGCGGCGCCTGGGCGAGATGCGCTAGGCCGTTCGCCGCCTGAGGGTCGCGGCGCCGAGCACCAGGGCGACCACCGAGGCGCCGACGATGATCCCGGCGTCGCGGGCGACCTGCCAGCCCGTCTCGCCGTCGACGGCCAGCGAGAGCGCCTCGTAGGCCCAGGTCAGCGGCAGCACGACCGAGACGGCCTCGAGCACCGGCGCCATCGCCTCGCGCGGGACGATCAGCCCGCAGAGCAGGATCTGTGGCAGCACGAACGCCGGCATGAACTGCACGGCCTGGAACTCGGTCTGCGCGAAGGCGCTCGCGAAGAGCCCGAGCGCCATCCCGAGCACGGCGTTCGCCATCGCCAGGGCGACGACGAGCCAGATCGGGCCCTCGACGTCCAGGTCGAGCAGCCCGAAGGCGACCGCGGAGGCGATCGAGCCCTGGATCGCGGCGACGAGCGCGAAGGCGAGGCCGTAGCCGAACAGGATGTCGCCCTTGGCGAGCGGCATCGTCATCAGCCGCTCGAGCGTCCCGGTCGTCCGCTCGCGCAGCATCGTGATCGAGGCGACGACGAACATCGAGACGAACGGAAAGAGGCCGACGAGCGGGCCGCCGATCCGGTCGAAGGTCTCTTCCTGTCCGGAGAAGACGTAGCGGAAGAGGATGAGCAGGAACGCGGGCACGCCGAAGACGAGCGCGAGCGTCCGCGGGTCGCGGCGCAGCTGGCCGAGGACGCGAAGCGCCGTGGCGGCCGTCGCCCGAAGGGTCATCCGTCGTCCTCCACGACCAGGAGGAACGCCTCGTCGAGGTTCCGCGCCCCCGTCCGCTCGAGCAGCGACACGGGTGGCTCTCTCGCCACGATCTGCCCGTCGCGCAGCAGCAGGAGGTCGTCGCACCGCTCCGCCTCGTCCATCACGTGGCTCGAGACGAGCAGGGTCCTGCCACCCTCTGCAAGCTCATGGAACAACGTCCAGAGGTCGCGCCGCAGGACGGGATCGAGCCCGACGGTCGGCTCGTCGAGGACGAGTACCTCGGGCTCGTTCAGAAGCGCTGCGCCGAGGCTGACCCGCGACTGCTCGCCGCCCGAGAGCGTGCGGACGACCTGACCCTCGTGGCCGCGGAGGTCGACCGCGTCCACCGCGGCGTCCACGCGCTCCGAGCGGGCGCCGAGCAGGGCCGCGAAGTAGCGGAGGTTCTCGCGCACCGTCAGGTCGGAGTACACCGACGGCGCCTGAGTCACGTACGCGACCCGGGACCGCAGGTCGGGCGACCCGGCCGGCCGGTCGAGCACCTCGACCGACCCGCCCTCGACGATCTGGACGCCGACGATCGCCCGCATCAGCGTCGTCTTCCCCGACCCGCTCGGGCCGAGGAGGCCGGTCACCCGCCCGGCCGCGACCTCGAGCGAGATCCCGGGCAGGACGAGCCGACCCCCGCGCTCGACGCGCAGGTTCTCGATCCGGATCGACGGCGTCCCGTCCACGAGCGCCCAAGTATCCTCGCCGGGTGCCGGACCACGATGCGCGAGGCGGAACGCTGATCCTCGGCGGCGGGTTCGCAGGGTCGTACGTCGCCCGGTACCTCGGCAAGCGCGGCGCGACGATCGTCAGCCCCGACAACTACATGCTCTACACGCCGATGCTCCCCGAGGCCGCGTCGGGAACGCTGGAGCCGCTGGCTACGCCCGGACGCCTCGACCCGCCGACGTGCCAGCGCGCCCTCCGTCAGGCGAGGCGCCTCGCGAAGAACCTCAAGGGGGATGCGCGCCCGTACCGGTACCGGATGCTCGGCGAGGTGGCGACGCTCGGCCGCTACAAGGGGATCGCGAACGTCCTGGGGATCCGGTTCCGCGGGTTCCCGGGCTGGTGGATCACGCGGACGTACCACCTGTACCAGTTGCCGCTCATCTCCCGGAAGCTGCGCGTGGTGGCCGATTGGACCGTCGCGCTCTTCTTCCGCCGGGACATCGCACAGCTCGGCACCCTCGGGCATCCGGAACGCGTGGGCGATGGCTGACGTCCTCGACCGGATCCACCGATTCGAACGGGAGATCGAGATGGCGGGCTCGCAGACCGTCGAGTCGCCGTTCGGCGTCGGCGTGCTCGAGCCGTCGCTGCCGCTCCGCCACGACTCGAACTACCTCCTCGTCGAGCGGCTGCCGATCGGCGCGAGCGCCGCGGAGGTGGCGGCGGAGGCCGACCGGATCCTGGGCGGCGCAGGGCTTACACACCGCGCCGTCTTCACCTTCGAGGAGGAGCTCGGCCGGAAGCTCGAGCCGCAGTTCCGCGAGCTCGGCTGGAACGTCCGCCGCCACATCTGGATGGCCCAGCTCCGCGAGCCCGAACGCAGTTCCGACCTCTCCGCCGTCCAGGAGGTCGGCGAGGCCGATCTCCGCCGCGGGCGCACGGAGGAGATCCTGCGCTATCCCTGGGGCACCCCGCAGGTCGCCCAGCAGCTGATGGACGCCAAGCTGGTTCTGGCCGAGCGGGCGATCACGCGCTTCTTCGGCGTCCTCGTCGACGGCGAGGTCGTGAGCTGGACCGATCTCTACCTCGCGCAGGGCGTCGGCCAAGTCGAGGACGTGGCGACGAAGGAGGAGCATCGCGGCAAGGGCTACGCGAGCGCCGTCGTGCTGCGCGCTGTGCAGGAGGCGCGCGACGCTGGCGCCGACCTCGTCTTCCTCGTCGCCGACGAGGAAGACTGGCCGAAGGAGCTCTACGGCAAGCTCGGCTTCGACGTCGTGGGCCGGCTGACGAAGTTCTTCCTCACCGGCTGACCCCGAAGCGCGCGCCGACCCGTCCGGGACTCAAGTAACACAGTGTTACTACCGGCTCGAAGCCGCTAGCCGAGCCGCCCCGAGAGCTAGTAACACAGTGTTACTAGCTCGAATCGCCCCGGCTCGCGCGCACCGACTCGAGGGCCGCGGTGAGCGACTGCCGGCCGTGCAGCACCGGCTCGAAGAGGTCGCCGTGCTCGGCGATCCGGTCGCGCACGACGTCCATCGTGAACACCCCCGGGTCGAGCCTCTCGTTCACCTCGTCCCACCGCAGCGGCGTCGACACCGGCGCGCCCGGCCTCGGGCGCACCGAGTAGACGGAGGCGATCGTCTTTCCCTCGCCGTTCTGGTTCGAGTCGATCAGGACGCCGCGCCGCTTCCGCTTCGACCACTCCGTCGTCACGAGCCCGTAGTGCGCGCGGGCCAGCGCCGAGGCAACGATCTCGCAGAACTCCCGCGCCTGGGCGTAGGTGTGCCGGCGCGCGATCGGGACGAGCACGTGGATGCCGTCCGAGCCGCTCGTCTTCGGGTAGCTCTCGAGCCCG
Source organism: Gaiellaceae bacterium (assembly GCA_035776735.1). Lineage (GTDB taxonomy): Bacteria > Actinomycetota > Thermoleophilia > Gaiellales > Gaiellaceae > JACDAN01. Next base: position 8,224 of record DASSSO010000035.1, read on the forward strand.
AGGGCGTCGAGCATCTGCTTCACGAGCAGCGCGACCTGCACGGTCTCCTTGAAGCCGACGTCGTCGGACGGGTCGAGGTCGAACAGGACCCAGTCCGGCCGCTCCGGCTTGTCGACCCGCGAATACCACGTGTTCAGGTCGATGCAGCCCATGTTCACCATCCAGAGGAGCGCGAGCTCGTCGTTCACGAGCGGCGCGCGGATCTTCCGGCGCTGCCGCGGCTTCTCCCTGGTCGAGACCATGATCTCGACGGTCTTGATCCAGTCGGGCATGTGCGAGGGCGCGTCCTTCTGGAAGAAGAACTTGCCGTGCGCACCGTCGGGGTAGCGCTTCATCGTGAACGGCCGGTCCTTCAGGTGCGGGACGAGGACCGGAGCGACGTCGCGGTAGTACGAGAGCAGGTCGCCCTTGGTGATGCCCTCGTCGTCCCAGAACGGCTTGTCGAGGTTCGAGAGCTTGAGGACGCGCTTGCCTTTGCTGATCTCGGTCTCCAACTCCACCGGCTCCTCCCGCCGCACCTCCTTCGTCGTCTTGTCCTCTCGCAGGCCCTTGTAGGAAGGTGCCCGCAACCGCCCGTCGTGCGTCCACTCGCGGAACTCGACGTCGGCGATGAGCTCCGGGTCGACCCAGACGATGGCGTCCCTGCGGACCCGGGGCATCTTCGGCACCGTCTCGAACGGGGAGCCCTTGCGCTCCAGCGGCTGGAGCTGCCGGAGCAGCCTGTCGATCTCCTCGTCCGTGAACCCGGTACCGACGTTCCCCGCGTACACGAGCTCGCCGTCCTGCCAGTAGCCGAGGATCAGCGAGCCGAAGCGACCCGCCCGCCGGCCCTGTCCCTTCGTGTACCCGGCGACCACGAACTCCTGCCGCCCGTGGGTCTTGATCTTCAGCCAGTTCCGGCTGCGCCTCCCCGGCTCGTAGCGGGAGTCCCGTCGCTTGGACAGGATCCCTTCGAACTCCTGGTCCTGGGCCGCCCGGTAGAGCGCCTCGCCGTCGTCGAAGGACTCCGAGAACTGGACGGCCCGGTAGCGCCGGTCGAGAAGCGCCTCCAGCCGCTCGCGGCGCTCGCTCAGCGGCAGGTCGACCAGCGGCTCGCCCTCCAGCTCGAGGAGGTCGAAGACGACGTACACGTACCGCGTCCCCTCCTTGCCCTGCTGCATCGCCGAGAACGTCGCGCGGCCCTGCTCGTCGAGGGCGCAGACCTCGCCGTCGAGCACGCAGTCCGGCGTCTTCACGGCCTTCGCGATCTCCCGGGCGACCGAATCGAACCGGGTGGTCAGGTCGTTGTCGTTCCGGCTCGTCAGGGTGGTCTGGGACTGCCGGACGTCGGCGATCGCCCGGTAGCCGTCCCATTTGACCTCGTGGGTCCACTCCTTGCCCTTCGGCACCTCGTCGGCGAGGGTGGCGAGCATTGGCCTGTACCTCCGCCGCGGGCGCGGCGCGGCGCCGTCCTCGCGCTTGCGCAGGATGAGCCAGTTCTTCGGATCGCCGTCCAGCTTCGCCGGGACGAGCGTCCAGAGGCCCTCCAGCCGCTCGCCGTGGAGGCGAACCGTGAGCCCGCCGCCCCGTTTCTCCTCCACGAGCTCGTACGTCCCACGGTCCCAGATCTCGACCTGGCCGGCGCCGTACTCGCCCTTCGGGATCTCGCCCTCGAAGGTCGCGTACTCGAGGGGGTGGTCCTCGACGTGAACGGCGAGCGCGCGCTGGCCCGCCTCCAGCGGGATCCCCTTCGGCACTGCCCAACTGGCGAGCGCGCCGTCCCGCTCGAGCCTGAAGTCGTAGTGGAGCCGGCGGGCGTCGTGGCGCTGGACGACGAAGATCGGGTGCTGCCCGCCCGCCGTCCCGCCGAAGGGCTCCGGCGTCTTCTTGCGGTCTCGCTTCCGCTCGTACTCGGCCAGGCGGGGACGCGCCACGCGTCTAGCTTGCCTTCTTCGCCGACCCTACGTGCTCTTCCGCCGATTCTGCGCGCGTGCGACCGTGGTTCTGAGCAAACCTGTGTCTTTCTTACTTTCGCGACCGCGCAGGCTCGGTGGACAACCCTGTGGATGTTGTGGACGATGTGGACGATTCATAGACACCCATCGACCTGAAGCGGTTGCGCCTTCGCCGCCGCAGCTCCTCGCCCGGAACGGCGGAGAGGTCTTCGAGCGAGCTCTGCAGCGCCTCGCCGAGCAGGCGCGCGGCCTCGTCCCAGTCCGTGTGCGCCCCACCCTCGGGCTCTGGGACGATCGCGTCGATCACGCCGAGCTCGAGCGTGTGGACGGCGTCCGGCTTGAGCGCCGCCGCGGCCTTCACCTTCTCGCCGCCGTCCCTCCAGAGGATCGCGGCGCAGCCCTCGGGCGAGATCACCGAGTACATCGCGTTCTCCTGCATCAGCACCCGGTCGGCGAGCGCGATCGCGATCGCGCCGCCCGAGCCGCCCTCGCCGATCACGCAGGCGACGATCGGCACGGTCAGCCGGCTCATCAGCGCCTGCGAGCGGGCGATCGCGCCGCCCTGGCCGTGCTGCTCCGCCGCGACGCCGGGAAACGCACCCGGGGTGTCGACGAGCGAGACGATCGGGAAGCGGTGGCGCTCGGCCAGGTCCATCGTGCGCATGGCCTTTCGGTAGCCCTCGGGGTAGGTCATCCCGTAGTTCCGGCGCAGCCGCTCCTTCGTGTCGCGGCCCTTCTGCTGGCCCAGGAGCGCAACGGTCCGGCCGGCGAACCGGCCGAGCCCGGCGACCATCGCGGGGTCCTCCGCACGCGAGCGGTCGCCGTGCAGCTCGATGAAGTCCTCGAAGATCCGCTCGACGTAGTCGAGCGTGTACGGCCGCTCGGGATGGCGCGCGAGCTCGACGTGCTGCCAAATCTCCTCGTCCGTGGGCTCCGACGTCCGCTCGAGCTGGCGCTGGAGGCGCGAGAGCTCGCCGGAGATGCTGGCGCCGCGGAGCAGGCCCAGGCTCTTCAGCCGGCTCAGCCGCCCCCGCAGGTGAACCTCAGCCTCGCGCGCCATCTTTGGTGAAGAGTCGCAGGACACGGCCGACGTAGGGCCGCAGGTCGCGGCGCCCGACGATCGCGTCGAGATGGCCGAAACGGACGTTGGACTCGGCGAGGCCGAAGTCGTCGGGCAGCTTCTCGCGCGTCGTCTGCTGGACGACCCGCGGGCCGGTGAAGGCGAGCAGCGCCCCCGGCTCCGCGACGATCACGTCGCCGAGCGACGCGAAGCTCGCGAGCACCCCGGCCGTGGTCGGATGGGCCATGACGCTGATCAGCGCGCCGCCGGCGTCCTTCAGGTCCTCGACCGCGCAGACGGTCTTCGGGAGCTGCATCAGCGAGAGGATCCCCTCCTGCATGCGCGCGCCGCCCGAGGAGGTCACGCTCACGAGCGGGACGCCCCGCTCGGCCGCAGCCTCGCAGGCGCGCACGAGTTTCTCGCCGACGACGCTGCCCATCGAGCCGCCCATGAACGCGAAGTCCATGACCGCGAGCTGGCAGGGAACCCGCTCGATCGCGGCCGAGCCGATCACCATCGCGTCCCCCTGCCCCGTCTCCTGCTCCGCCTCGACGAGCCGCTCCGTGTACGGGCGCATGTCGAAGAAGCCCAGCGGATCCTCCGAGCGAAGGTCGGCCGCGTCCTCTGCGAACGTCCCCTTGTCGGCGAGCTGCCTGATCCGCTCCTTCGCCCGGACGCGGAAGTGGTGATTGCAGTGCGGGCAGACCCAGAGCTCGGCGGCGAGCTCGTCGTCACGGTAGTGCGAGCCGCAGTCCGGGCACGTGTTCGGGTGCGGCTTGTCGTTGCGGGACGGCTCCGGAAGGTTCCGGTGCTCGATGGAGATGTCGATCCGCTCGGCCACGAGCCGAGTCTAGTCCTCCCCTCTCGCCTAGAGCCCGAGCGCCGAGGTCAGCCGCGCGGCCGGCTCGAGGTTCCGCTCGTCGGGAAGCATCGCCGTGAGGCCGGCGCCCAAGATGCGCTGCCGCTCGCGGACGCCCGCGAGGACCTCCTCCGCCTCGGCGAGGGTGAGGCCGCCCGGCTCGGGCATGAACGGGGCGACCTCGTCCTCCGCGAGCGAGTCGAAGTCGACCGCGACGTACGCGCCGGTCGTTCCGTCGAGCGCTGCGCCGACGGCGTCACGGCCGACGCCGATGCCGTGCGCCTCGATGAACTCCTCCTCGGGCGGATCGAGGTTGCGGACGCCGACGAGCGCCACATCCGACGGATCTACCGCCCCGGAATCCAGCAGCATGCGGAGAGGCGTCGCCCACTCGTTACCGGACGGCGAGCTCGCAATCGTGTTCAGGTCCCCGTGCGCGTCGAGCCAGACGACGGCGATCCGGCCGTGCCGGGCGGCGAGCGCCTCGACGGCGCCGATATGCGCGCAGCAGCAGCCGCCGAGCACGAGCGGGCGCTCCGGAAGCTCGAGCGCAAGCACGAGGCTCTGCTCGGCGAGCGAGTCCTCCTCGATGACGGCCGCCTCCGGGTACGGCAGTGGCAGCGAGGCCGCCTCCGCCATCTGCTCCCCGTCGCGTCCCCAGGCACGCGGCACCCGTACGAGGCCCGCGGCGAACGTCCGTCCGCAGACGTGGCACTCGTACTCCGGCCCGAGCGCGACCGCCGTGTACGCCCGGCACTCGGGACACTTGGCGCGCATTCGCGACAGGCCCTAGACGCTACCTACGCGAGCACCTTCTCGTAGATCTCCGTCCGGCGGTGCACGCGCATGCCGGCGTTCTCGTAGAGGAGGTGTGCCCCGGTCAGGCTCTCCGCGTCGACCCCGAGCCCGACCGCGTGGAAGCCCCGCCGGTGGAACTCGCCGAAGACGTGGAGGAGGAGCGCCCGCCCCAGGCCTCGCCGCCGCCAGGGCCGGCGCACGCCGAGCACGCGCACCCACCCGAGGCCCTCCTCGGCCTCCCACGGCTTGCAGAGCGCGACGCCCGCCGTCTCCTTGCCGGCCTCGGCGAGGAACCAGAGCGAGAAGTCGAGCCCGTCCTCCACCATCCAGTACCGCCACTCGTCGAACGGATGGCGGTCGAACTCCCACGTGTCCTCGAACGTCTCCAGATAGGTCTCGTACGCGGTCCGGACGTCCGCCTCGCTCGCCGGCCGTACGGACACGCCCTCCGGCCACTCGGGCTGCGGCGGCGGCTCCGTGAGCTCGATCCGCATCCGGTACGAGTTCCGGATCAGCTCGTAGCCGTGGCGCTCGAACGCCGCCTTCGTACGCAGATCGGAGTCCCTCGTGACGCCGCGGACGAGGCTGCCCTTCCGCTCCCGGGCCCGCCGTTCGGCCCAGGTGAGCAGCGCATCGCGAACATCGTCCCCCACCGAGGGCGGAACGCGGAAGTCGACCCAGAGCTTGGGCTCGCCGCTGGGGCTGAGATCGGCGTAGCCGGCGAGCTCCCCGCCGACGACCGCGACCTGGATGTCGAGCTCGGGGTCGAGCTCCGGCGCCTGCAGCCATTGGCGGACCGTCGCCTCCGTCTCGTCGCGCTCGCCGACGAGCTCCTCCGTGAGACGGTTGGCGAGGGCCGCGATCGCGGCGGCCTCGTCGAGGCGGGGCGGACGCAGCTCCACGGTCTCAGCCGGCACGGAGCTCCTTCTCGTACACGATCACCTCGTAGAGCACGTGCATCCCGGCGCGCTCGTAGAGCCTGGTCGCGCCGGTCGGGCTCTGGGCGTCGACTCCCAGCGCGACGCGCCGCTCACCGCGGCGGAAGAACTCGGCGAACGATCGCTTCAGCAGCGCCTCCGCGATCCCCCGGCGCCTGAACGCCGGGCGGACGCCCAGCGTCCCGATCCAGCCCCAGTCGCCGTTCCGCTTCCAGTCGTTCAGCGAAGCGCCCGCGAGCGTCCCGTCGACGACTGCGACGAGACACAGCGTCGGATCGTGACCCGGCCGCTCGAAGGTCCCCTTCGCGTACTCCTCGAACGTCCGCGGCTGGTACTCCCAGCCTCCCACCGACCACGCCTCCTCCAGCGCCTCGTGGATCGCCCGTTCCTCGCCGGCGCGATACGGGCGGATCTCGATGCCCTCGGGAGCCGGCGCCTCCGGCTCCTCCTCCAGGTCGATCACCATGCGCCACTGGTGGCGGACCGGCCGGTACCCCCGCGCTTCGAAGAACGGCGCCGACCACTCGCCGAGCGTCGCGTAGTGGACGTAGACGCGGCCCGGCTCCTCGAGCGCACGCCGCTCGACGGCCTCGACGAGCGCGGAGCCGACGCCGCGGCCGCGAAGGTCGGGCGCGACGTACCCGTCGGCGATCACGCGCGGGCCACGGACGGTTACGTCCGCGTAGCCGGCGATCCGGCCGTCGAGCTCCGCGATCCACGCGTCGCGCTCGAGGTCGAGTTCGTCCCAGTGCTCGCGGAGGTCCTGCTCGTTCCAGTCGGAGTCGCCCCAGGCCTCGGCGTCGAAGGCCCGAAGCACCGCGAGCGTCTCCGGCACGTCGTTCTGCGTCGGCGCCCTGAGCTTCACCCTGCGACGAGCTCGTCGAGCGCGTCGGCCAAGCCGCGCAGGTCGGCAAGCTCGCGGTCCGGCCGAGCCGACTCCGGCCGCTCGTCCAGCCGGTTGATCCAGATGCTGCGCAGGCCGAGCTCGTTCGCCGGCACGACGTCGTGGAAGAGGCTGGCGGCGACGTGGACGTGACCCTCGCGGGGTGCGCCGGTTCGGCGGAAGAACTCCTTCCAGTGCCGGTGGGCGGGCTTGTAGGAGCCGATCTCCGAGGCGACGACGGTCTCCTCGAAGGGCACGCCGATCCGCTCCTTCGAGGCGGCGATGTAGTCGGGATCCGTGTTCGAGAGGATCGCGAGGCGCCAGCCACGGGCGAGCACCTCCTCGAGCGAGGAGCGCACCTCCGGGAACGGCTCCCAGGAGGGAAGCGACCGCGCGAGCGCGTCGGCCTCGTCGAGCTCGACGCCCTCCTCGCGGGCCAGCTGCTCGAGCGCCGCGGTCAGCACCTCGCGATAGGTGAGGTTCCCGTCGGCCTCGAGCCCGGGCTCGAGCTCGTGGTACCGATGCAGCAGCCTGTCGGCCCGGTCA
>DASSSO010000095.1:0-5111 GCA_035776735.1 Gaiellaceae bacterium
AACGACCGGCTCTTCCGCGCGCTCTGCGAGGCCGCTGGGCTCCCCGAGCTCGCCGACGACCCGCGTTTCGCGACGAACCCGCTCCGCGTCGCGAACCGGGAGGAGCTGGTCCCCGAGCTCGGGCGCCGTTTCGAGGTCGAGCGTTCCGCGGTGTGGTTCGAGCGCCTGCGCGACGCCGGCGTGCCGGCCGCGCCGGTGCAGGACGTGGCCCAGGTCGCCGAGAGCGAGCAGACCCAGGCGCTGGCGATCCTCCAGGAGCTCGCCGGCCTCCGGACCGTCGGGCTTCCGTTCTCCGCCGACGGCGAGCGAGTGGCGTACCAGTCGCCGCCGCCCGCGCTCGGCGAGCACTCGGCCCAGATCCTCGCCGAGGCCGGCTACTCGGAGGCGGAGATCGCCGAGCTCGGCGAGGCAGGCGTCACCCGCCTCGACGGAACGACGCCGGCCTAGACGACGTGAGGCACGCCCGTGTCCCGCCCGGCCTGGGCCGTTCGCCGTTCCTCGGCGGCAGGTGCTTCCGGCCCCGGCTCGGTCCAGTTGTCAGCGGCCGGCAGGCGCAGACGGTGCCAGACGTACGACACGCCGAAGAACGCCCCGGCGGCGTAGCAGTACCCGATCACGAGGTCGACCACGTAGTGATTGCCGGTGTAGATGGCCGCGATCGACTGAAGGAGCGGGTAGAGCGCTGCCACGCAGGCGACCGGGAGGCGCCACCGTGTCCGCCAGAAGAGGGTCGAGACGAACAGGAAGACGAGGAAGGCATAGCCGGCATGCAGCGAGGGGATCGCGGCGTCGGGGTTCCCGCGCACCAGGTCGTACGGGGCCCAGACGCTCGCGGAGACCGAGGCGTGCCCGCCGATCTTCTCCGCTGTGAGGAGCCCCTCCTGGGCTGCGTGCCAGGGCGGCGCAGCCGGGTAGAGCAAGAACGTCAGCGCGGCGGAGTACGACAGAACCACCATCGTCGTCGCGAATCGGAAGTAGAGTGCCCGTCGACGCATCCAGAGGACGAACGCGAGCGTCAGCGGGACGAACTGGTGGATTCGCGAGACGCCGAGAGCCAGCCTGTCGTGCCAGCGCTCGTGCCCGACCCAGAACCACTCTTGCAGGACACTCGCTGGGACATTGCCGCCGAAAAGCCACCGCTCGAGGTCGAGGTGGGGCGTGAAGTAGGCGTCGGGGCGCGCGACGTGCGCCAGGCCACGGCATTCCGCGTAGAGGACGATGAGCGCGATGTAGGGCAGAAAGTCGAGCAGGAAGCGCCTCCCCCGGCGAATGGCGAGCGCCGGGGCGAGCAGGAAGACCGCGTAGCGATCCGGCGACAGGGTCAGGTCGAGGACGCCGATCGCGAACGCGAGGAGGACGACGGGGACGCCGGCGGCGAGCGCGATCGTCCGCGCGTCCAGATCGGCGCGGGGTGGGCCCCAACGCTCGCGGCGCTCCTCGCGGCGCTGCTCGCGCTTGCGACGCGCGTCGTCTTCTGGGGCACGCCGCTGACGGCGGACGAGGGGGGCTACGCCCAGATCGCTCGGCTGTGGGACAGCGGCGTCTCGCTCTACGGCGACGCCTGGGTCGATCGCCCGCAGGGTCTGCTCCTCGTCTATCGGGTCATCCTCGAGCTCGGGGGCGGGTCGACGGAATCGCTCAGGATCGCTGCGGCGCTGGTTGCCATGCTCATGGTGCTTGCCACGGTCGTCGTGGCGATTCGACTGACCGGCACCATAGAGGCGATCGCAGCGGGGCTGCTACTTGCAACGTTCGCCGCGTCGCCGTTCATCGAGTCCTTCACCCTGTCCGGTGAGCTGCTGGCGGCCTTCCCGGCGGTGCTTTCGGTGCTCGCGTTCACCCTCTACCTTGAGAGCCGCCGCCCCGCATGGCTCGTTGTCGCGGGCCTGCTCACGGGATGCGCGGTCATGATCAAGCAGTCGGCCTTCGACGCCGGTCTCGCGGCGGTGGCCTATCTGCTCGTGACCGAGCGAAGGCGTGCGATCACCACGTCGTCGCTGCTCGTGCTGACGGCCCTCGTGCCCATCGCGATCGCGGCCTCGTCCGCACCGCACATCCACGACTGGTGGCACGCCGTCGTCGGCTATCGATTCGAGGGCGATTCCCTCGTCACAGGCTCGCCGCTGGACCGCTTCGGGCTGCTCGCCGGGTCGCTTCCGGCGGCGGCGAAGGGGCTCGGCGTCCTGGCTCTGCTGGCCGCGATCGGTTGGCGGTCGTCACCGCTTCTCGTCCGCCTGTGGCTCGGCGCGGCGGTGCTCGGCATGCTCGGTGGGGGCAACTTCCACACGCACTACTACGTCCAGCTGGCGGCCCCGCTCTCGATCCTCGCAGGCGTCGGGGTTCGGCAGCTCCTCGTCGAGCGCCGGACGCTTGCGACGGCCGTCTGCGGGGCGGCGGCGTCTCTGACCGTGGTCGTGACGGCGCCGCTCTGGTTCGCGGGCGGCTCGGCACAGGCCCAGGAGATCTGGCCGAAGGACGGCCGCCTCGTCCACTCCGAGGCCGTCGCCTCATACGTGCGCGCGCACACGACGCCGCATCAGAAGATCTTCGTGCTCTGGGCGGGGGCCGACATCTACTACCTCGCCGACAGGCGCCCGGCGCTTCCGTACATGTGGTACCGGAACGTCGAGTCGATCGACGGAGCGCTTGCGTCGGCACAGCGAATGCTTGCCGCGCGCCTGCCGGCACTCGTCGTCCTCGCTCAGCCGCCGGCGACGATCGATCCGTCCGGCAGGACGGCGCGCATCTTGATGCGGAACTACCGCCTGGCCACGATCGTCGAGGGAATGCGCATCCTCGAGATGCAGCCGTTCGCCGACACCCCGCTGACGCCCGCCCAGCAAGCGGCACGAGCCTCGAGGCTGCGTGCGTGGAGGCGCGTCCGCTAGACGGCTCCGGAGTGCCCCCGGCAAGAATCGAACTTGCGCACGCGGGATACGGCCTTCCTGACGGCCATCCCGGGTGGGCAATCACCTAGGCGTTCGAGCCACCCGGCCTACCGAAAAGCGGGTGTCGATCTAACCAGTTAGCTCGAACGGCGTTCTCGCCGATCGAGCGCTGCTGTCTCCGGTCGCGATGAGGTCAAACTGTTGCGGAGCAAAAACGGAAAACGACGTCGGAATTTGGGCAGCGATGTTAGAGAAACTGCCATTGTTGTCGGCAGGCGTTGACCCGATCTGCTCAGTGTGAAATCTCAGGACTACCTGCTCTCCCGGCTCGAAGCCCTCACCACTGAGTTGCACCGTTGTCCCACCAGGGCCGCTATCGGGGTTCGAGTCGAGGGATGGCGACGCTGGCGGGACTGGGGGCGGCTGCGGCGACGGGGGCGGCTGCGGCGACGGGGGCGGCTGCGGCGTTGGCGCCACAGTGGTTTGAGTCCCTCCGTTGTTACCAGCGTCGTCCTGGCCTCGAACATACGCGACAGCCCCGGCAACCGCACCTGCAAGAAGAACCAGGGCCGTGATTACGCCGGCAAGGCTCGTGAAGAACTTGGCCAGACGGTCGAGAAAGCCAGACGGCCCGTCGTTACGAGGCGCTTGCGGTTCAGACTTCATGTGGCCCACGAGCGTTGCGGGGCACCGTGTTGGGCGTTTTCAGAGCCGCAGCGACCGTGACGAGCTCGTGCGCCCCAGCCATCGCTACAAACACAACCCTCGCTGTCGTGGCTGATCGGGCCTGCACTCTATTGCGCCCTTGCTGTTGGTTCAAGGACTCGACGCGGGGCTCGGAAAGCTCATCACCTAGACGGCGATGATGGAGGCGCAGGTGGCGATCTGGATCGTTGCCGAGGCTCGTCCGGAACAGTGATCACGCAGCACGGGTCGGGGGTTGCGCTCTACATCGACCGTGGCCGTGACTCCGAGCACGAGAACATGGTTACCCGTCGGCCGAGGCGCTCATCTCGATTGACGAGCGCTACGGCATCTCACCGCGGGAGCTGGACGCGGAGCCGATCGAGTTCCCGCAGCGTCTGGCTGACCCGGATCGAGTGACGGCCGTCACGCGAAAGCGAGTGGACGCGATTCGGCGGAAGCGCGAGGAGAAGGTCGTGCCGATCAAGAAGGGACGCAAGAAGTGAAATGCCCCCGGCAGGAGTCGAACCTGCGCGCCCGGTTTAGGAAACCGGCGCTCTATCCGCTGAGCTACGGGGGCTCAGTTCCGCGTGGTTACGCGGTCTTGGGTTTACGTTACCGCTGCTCTATCCACTGAGCTACGGGGGCGCTTCGGCTCGCGAAAGGCCCATTCTAGGTGCGGCTCAGCGCGGTTCGGACGTCTCCGCCCCGACAGGTGACTGTGGGGCGAGGTGCAGCTTGACCGGGTCGCTGATGCGTCGGGCTTGCGCCGCCATGACCGTGTTTCCCTTGCGCTCATAGAGGCCGAGCGCCCGCTTGGCTTGAGCCGCCGCCTCTCGCTGCCTGCCGGCGAGCCGCAGGACCGCCGCGAGGACCGTCAGGGCGTCGCCCACGGCCGTCAGCAGGTCCGTCTCCCCGCCGAGCGCCACAGCTTCGCGCGCGAGTCGCTCGGCTTCCGCCAGCTGACCGCGGCGGGCCGCAACCCGCGCGAGTGCCTGCCGCCAGAGCATTTGCGTCCAGACGTCGTCGCTCGCCGCGAGCGCCGCGCTCCTGCGCGCCCACTCCTCGGCCTCCTCGTCATTTTCGAGCGCGCAGAGCGTGCAGGCGAGCTCCGCAGCCTGGGTCGCGAGGAACCCGCTCGCACCCGTCTCCTCGAGGAGTCGGCACCCCGCCCGGATGGCCTGCTCGGCAGCGCCGTGGTCGTCCGCGTAACTCTCGACAATCCAGGCGGCCTCGGCCTGCAGCGCCTCCACCCCCCGCGCGCCAAGTTCCTGGTTGCGCGCGCGTGCCTCGGCCAGCAGCGCGCGGGCCTCCCGGAAGCGCCCGCGCGTTGCTTCGAGCATGGCCCGAAGACCGATCAGGACCGGTTGTCCCCGCAGTTGGGCCTCCTGAGCGCCAAGCCACCGGAGCCCCTCGTCCACCGGCTCGGGGCCGAACATGTAGCCCACTCCGATCCGGGTCGTGATGTCTGCCACCGAACGCCAGTCGCCCGCCCGGTGCGCGTGGACGAGCGCATGCCCGTATGCGCGATTGCAGGCT
>DASSSO010000045.1:0-28753 GCA_035776735.1 Gaiellaceae bacterium
CGCGTACGGCTGCGGGCTCGGGCCGGGCAGCCGCCACTCGCCCCAGCGGCGCCTCGCCGGGTCGTACACGCCCAGCCGGCCCGCGTTCCACTCGCTGATCCAGATCCGGCCGCGCGAGTCCGACCAGACGCGCCGCGCGCCCTGGCCCCGCCTCGGAGGCTGGAGCACTGTAATCCTGCCGGTGCGGGTATCGATCCGGCCGACGTAGCTCCCGGCGAGCGAGGCGAAGTAGACGGCTCCCTTGGGAGTCGTCGCGATCCCGTACGGCCCCTCCCCGCGCGGTGCCCTGAAGACGCGCACGCGGCCGACCTTCGGGTCGAGCCGGCCGACGAAGCCGCGCTGGCCCGTGAACCAGAGGACGCCGCGGCGGTCGAAGGTCGCGGTGTTCAGGTTCGCGAACGAGCCCGCCGCCGGGAGCGGGAAGCGGCGGACGCGGCGGGTCCTCGGGTCGACGCGCATGATCGCGTTCAGGCCGCCGTCCGTGATCCAGGGAGCGCCGTCCGGGCCGACGATCACGCCGTGCGGCGCGGAGCCGGCCCCGAGCCGCGTATGGCGCGTGCGCCCTGTCCTCGGGTTCAGCCAGCCGAGCTCGCCCGAGCCCTGCGCCGTGTACCAGACGCCGCCGTCCCTCGCGGGCGCCACGTCGTGCGGATGCGAGCCCGCGGGCACCGGGTACTCGCGGACGACGAACCCGCCCTGCTGTCCGGTTGCCACGGCCGCAAGCGGGAGGGCGGCGGCCAATGTGAGCACCGCGAGCGCGCCCGCGGGCAGGCGGCGGAGACTCATGCGTACCAGCCTATGTGCGGCTGCTACGCCGCCTGCTCCAGGATGTCCACGATCACACGCGTGAACGCGTTGATGCTGTACAGACCACTCAGCCCGATGACCGCCGACTGTTCGGGCGAGAGTGGGAGGCGGTCGAGCATCTCGTCGAAGTCGTCGCGGTGCAGCGGGTCGAGCTCGGCATGCCGGATCAGCGTCCGGAACGCCTCCCGTTCGTACCCGGTTCGCGTCATCAGCGCGTCCACGTCGGCGATCGTCGGCGGGTACCCCTCGAGCAGGCCGATGTAGCCGAGCAGTGCGACCGGGTGGTAGTGCTCGATCCAGTAGTACTGCGCACCGACGAGCGCGGCTACGGACGCCGACGGGGCGCGGGCCAGAACCTCATCCCGGGACCGGCCGAGCACTTCGAGATCCTCGAGGAGCCAATCGTCGTGACCGCGCTCCTCGTCCAGGTGGTGCTCGAGGTACTCGGCGAGCCCCGCGGCGGCTGGATCGTCCAATGCCTGTGCCCGCTCGAGCGCCCTCTCCATGAGCGGAACGCTCGCCCGGATGACGCCGTGAGTCGCGACGAGGTACTCCGGGTAGAGGTCGCGAATCCGTGGGTGCTCCCAGAGCCGCCGCCCGGTGACGACGAGGAGCGGGAGCGCGAGCTCGAGCGTACGGCGGAGGTGGGCGCTCTCGCCGGTGGAGACAGACGTATCGCTCACGCGCGAGATGTCAGAGGAAGCAGACGGTGGCGTCGTCCACCTTGCCCGTAATGCCCATCTTGGTCATTTCCCCGCAAGTCATGAACAGTGTCTCGATCTGATCATCGCTCAGGCGGGCGAAGAAGGCGGCAAGTTCGTCCGATCCGCCCGCTTCCTTCACCGTATCCGTCGGGCTCTGCTTCAGCTTGCCTTTCGTCTCCGCCTTGAGCAGCTTCGCGAGCACTTTCGCGTCCGATTTGGCCATGGCCGGCACCTCCTGAGGGGTGGGAGAGTCACTACTTAAGACCCCCCGCCGCGGCAGTGTCAAGTGCGGCGGGCGGCCGTTCTTGCCACCGCCGGACGCCCATGCGCACAATTGGGCAAGTCAGAACCGGCCGTTACTGCGGCATGCGGCCCGGCTGGAGGAGGTTCCGTTGCCGGAAGACGCCGGTGCGTCGAGGCAGATCTGCTCATCCTGCGGCTCCGAGAACGAGGCCGAGGCCTGGAGCTGCGGCAACTGCGGAGCGAATCTCGTTCCCGCGGCCGGGGCGGAGTCACGCAAGGTGGTCACGGTCCTCTTCTCGGACGTTAAGGAGTCCACGGCGCTCGGCCGGGAGCTCGATCCCGAGGCGCTCAGGCAGCTCATGCAGCGGTACTTCGACGAGATGCGCGTCGTCGTCGAGCGGCACGGCGGTACCGTCGAGAAGTTCATCGGCGACGCGGTCATGGCTGTCTTCGGCGTGCCCCAGCTCCACGAGGACGACGCGCTGCGCGCCGTGCGGACCGCAGTCGAGATGCGGAACGCCCTCGCGACGCTGAACGAGGAGTTCGAGCGCGCCTGGGGCGTCGGGCTCGAGATCAGGATCGGCGTGAACACGGGCGAGGTAATCGCGGGCGACCCGGACGCGGGCCACTCATTCGTCGTCGGCGACGCGGTCAACCTCGCGAACCGCTTCGAGCAGGCTGCCGACGCCGGCGAGATCCTCGTCGGCAGCGGGACGGAGCGGCTCGTGCGGGACGGCGTCGTCCTCGAAGAGGCCGGCCCGCTCGAGCTCAAGGGACTGGAGGAGCCCACTCCGGCCTGGCGCGTGCTCGGCGTTGTTCCGGGAGCGGTGGCCGGCTGGTCGCGCAGCGACGACGCGCCGCTCGTGGGAAGAGCAGGAGAGCTCCAGTTGCTCGAGGAGGCGCTCGATCGGGCCGTCGAGCGGAACGCATCCGAGCTCGTCACCGTCCTCGGCGCGGCCGGCGTGGGCAAGTCCCGGCTCGTGCGCGAGTTCGTCGCCAGGGTGGGCGATCGCGCCACCACCATCAGCGGTCGCTGCCTGCCGTACGGAGACGGCATCACGTTCTGGCCGATCGTCGGCGTCTTGCGCGAGGCGGCCGGGATGAACAGCTCCGACACGCCTGCGGAGGCCCGGGCGAAGCTCGCCCGACTGTTGCCCTCCGGCGGCGACGGCCCGCTCGTGGAGGCGCGCCTCGGCGTGCTCTTGGACGAGTCCGAGGGCTCGGGCATCCAGGAGACCTTCTGGGCGGTGCGCAGGCTGTTCGAGCAGCTCGCTTCGAGCCGTCCACTGGTGGTCGTCTTCGACGACATCCAATGGGGCGAGCCGACCTTTCTCGACTTCGTGGAGTACGTCGCGGGTTGGATCAGCTCCGCACCGGTGCTGGTCGTCTGCATCGCGCGGCCGGAGCTGCACGACACTCGCCCGACCTGGGCGGCTGGAAACGACGCTGCGACCCTGCTGCGACTCGAGCCCCTCAGCACGCCCGAAAGCGCCGGCCTCATCACGAACCTCCTGGGAGGCGCGCCGCTCGACGACCGGGTGCGGACACGCATTGCCGAGGTGGCGGAGGGCAATCCCCTCTTCCTCGAGCACACGCTTCGCATGCTGATCGACGACGGCGTGCTCCATCGGAACGGCGGCTGGACCGTCTCGGGAGATCTGGCGACGATCGCGATCCCGCCGACCGTTCATGCAGTGCTCGCAGCACGACTCGACCGATTGAGCCCCGAGGAGCGCTCGGTGATCGAACGGGCCTCGGTCGTCGGGCGGCTGTTCTGGTGGGGCGCCGTATCCTCGATGTCCCCGGGCGCCCCCGAGGCCAGCCGCGCGCTTCACGCCCTCGCCCGCAAGGGACTGATCCGTCCCGCCGGTTCGCAGTTCGCCGAGGACGCTTTCAGCTTCGCGCACATCCTCGTTCGGGACGCCGCGTATCAGGGAATTCCCAAGTCCACCCGTGCCGAGCTCCACATACGCCTGGCCGACTGGGCCGAGGAGCGCACGCGAGAGCTTGCAGGCGAGTACGAGGAGATCGTCGGCTACCACATCGAGCAGGCGTATCGCTTCGAGGTCGAGCTCGGACGGCCGCGTGAGCGAACGGAAACGCTCGGACGGCGGGCCGCGGTGCCGCTCGCAGCCGCCGGCGACCGGGCCGTCGCGCGGGGCGACATGCCGGCGGCAGTCAAGCTGCTCTCCCGGGCGGCCGCGCTCTTCCCGCGAACGGATCCGGAACGGCTCGAGCTCCTTCCGTGGCTCGCGTTCGCGCTCCTCGAAACCGGCGATTTCGCGCGACTCCAAGAAACGACTGCGGAGACGACCGCCGCCGCGGAGGCCCGCGGCGATTCCGGGCTCCAGGCGCACGCGGTCATCCTCAACCTCTGGATCCGCTTGTTCACGAATCCGGAGGGGTGGGCGGAGGAAGCGGAGAAAGAGGCGTCACGGGCGGCAGCAACATTCGAGCGTGTGGGCGATTCGCGCGGCCTGGCCAAGGCATGGTCGCTCCTTGCGCTCGTCCACATCTTCCGGTGCAGGTTCGTCGCGGCCGAGGATGCATGGGTCCGGGCCGCGGAGTATGCGCGCGGCGTCGGGGACCGGCGCGACGAGCTGGAGAGCCTCGCGTGGGTGCCGCTCATGGTCTGGGCCGGCCCGACCGCCGCGGAAGCCGGCATCGCGCGCTGCGACGAGCTGCGGGAACGCGCCGGCGACGACAAGAAGGCCCAGGCGAGCGCCCTGATGGCAAATGCGGTTTTCGAGGCGGGTGTCGATCGCATCGACGAGGCCCGTAGCTCCATGGACGAGGCGCGGGCGCTGCTCTCCGAAGCTGCGCTCACAGTCTGGCTGCGAGGCCCGCTCGCCCAGTTCGCGGGTTGGATGGAGCTGATCGCGGGCGATGCCGAGGCCGCCGAGCGGGAGCTGCGCGCGGGCTACGACGTCCTCGCCGAGATAGGTGAGGTCGCATGGCTTTCGACCGTGGCGGCACTTCTCGGTGAGGCTGTGTATCTCCAGGGCCGCATCGACGAGGCGGAAGAGCTCACGAAGGTCAGCGAGAGCGTGTCGGCGCCCGATGACGTCTATTCGCACGTCACCTGGCGTGCCGTCCGCGCGAAGGTCCAGGCGCGTCGCGGCGATAACAAGGAGGCCGAGCGGCTCGCGCGGGAGGCCGTAGCCCTGGCGGAAACGGGCGACTTTCTCCACCTGCACTGGTACGCGCTGATCAGCCTGGCCGAGATTCTCTTGCTGCTCGGGCGCGCCGAGGAAGCTCATCCGGTTGCGACGGCGGCCGTGGCGGTTGCGGAGAAGAAGGGAAGCGTCGCCGGCGCCCGGACCGCACGAGCGCTCCCCGAGCGCCTCGCAGCGACGTCGACCTCCGCGCGAGCTGACGGGCGCCGCCGGCGCGCCGGTCGGAAGGAGCGACTACGTTGAGGTATGTCGGAGGCCCGGTTGCTCGGGTTCGTCCTCATGTACCCGCACCCGACAGCCCTGGCGCGCCATGTGCGTGACGGCTACGCGCTCGCCGCGCTTCGTCGCCTAGAGATGGGCGGGCTGGTGACCCGACGGCGAGGCCAGTACCGGCTCACCCGACACGGCCGGGACGTGCTCGCCTCAAAGCAAGCGGTGACGCGACTTCTCAATCCGTGTAGATGATCTGGGGCGAGTTCGAGGCCGCCGCGCTCGAGCTCGCTCGGCTCGGCAAGCAGCGCCTCGAGCGATTCGGGGTCGCCCTCCTTGGCACGCTTCGGAAGAACGGCTCGCCGCGAATCAGCCCGGTGGAGCCGTACTTCATGCAGACCGGCGTCCGGACGAGTGGAACGCGTTGCCCTGGGCCTAGCAGGCGTCAGGCGTCGCAGGGAGCCGGCACGGGACGGCCGATCGCGGCGCCCTTGGGGCGCACCGACTTGGCCGGCCTCTCCGGGAGCAGCGCCGCCAGGTCCGGCACGCGGCTGTGCGCGCGCCGGAGCGCCGACTCGGAGCTCGTCGTCAGCACGCCGATCACCGTCATCCCCGCCGCGACTCCCGCCTCGACGCCGGCCGGTGCGTCCTCGAGCACGACGCTGTGGGCGGGATCCACGCCGAGCAGCTCCGCGGCGCGGAGATAGCCGGCAGGGTCGGGCTTGCCGTTCTCGACCTCGTCCGCGGTGACGAGCACGTCCGGCACCGGCAGCCCCGCCGCTCGGAGCCTGGACTCCGCGAGCGGTCGCGAAGCAGAGGTCACGATCGCGAACTTCTCGGCCGGGACCGATTCGACGAGCTCGCGTGCCCCGGGCAGCGCCCCGAGCCCATCGACGTCCTCGATCTGCTCCCGCTCGATCGCGGCGGCCTCGGCCTCCGCATCGAGATGTGGCGCGGCCGCACGGACCACGTCGACGGTCGGCCGGCCGTGGCTCGCCGCGAGCACGGCTTCGGGATCGAGCCCGTGGCGCTCCGCGAACCTCGTCCACGTCCTCTCGATCGCGGGCCACGAGTCCACGAGTACGCCGTCCATGTCCGAGAGGACCGCTCCGGGCTCGACGAGCGGGCCGCGGAACTCCCGTCGGCGCCGCGGGCTCGCGCTTCCGGCGAGGAGGGCGAGAGCGAGCGTGGAGACGACGACGATCGCAAGCGCACTCTTAAGGCCGACTGCGTCAGCCGTCACCCCGATCGCCGGCGGGCCGGCCAGGAACCCCATCCAGCCGATCGTCGACACGGCCGCGACGCCGGCCCCGGCCGACACGCCGGGAGTCGACCCGGCCGCGCGGAAGAGCACCGGCACGACGACGCCGAGCCCTGCGCCCATGGCCGCGAAGCCGACGAGCGCGGCGGCCGTCGAGCCGCCGAGGAGCGTCAGGGCGAGCGCGGATGCCGCCAGCAGCCCGCCGCCCCGCGCCAGCGCCACGGGGCCGAGGCGACCGTTCAGGCGATCGCCGAAGACGCGGCTCGAGGCCATCGCAAGCGAGAAGAGCGTGTAGCCGAGCGCTGCGGCGGCCGCGCCGGCGCCGAGCGAGTCGGAGAGATAGACCGCGCTCCAGTCGGCTGCGGCGCCCTCGGCCAGGAGCGTGAAGAACGCGGCGGCGCCGAGGACGATCAGCGCCCGCTGCGGCCGCGCCAGGATCGGCGTCGGCTCCCGGTCGTCGGTATCCGGCGGAAGGAGCCGGCGGCCGGCGACGAGTCCCGCCAGACCGATCGCGAGAGCGGTGGCGCCGAAGTGCTCCACAGGATCGATCCCGCGTCCGGCGACGAGCGCCCCGAACCCGGCGCCGGCGAGCCCGCCGAAGCTGAAGGCTGCGTGGAACGACGACAGAATCGAGCGCCCGCTGAGCCGTTCGAGCGCAAGCCCCTGCGCGTTGGCGGCCACGTTGACCCCGCCGAACCCGGCCCCGAACAGGAAGAGAGCGGCGGCGAGCGTGCCGAGGCCGCCGGCGAGCGACGTGAGGAAGAGCGCGACGCCTCCCGCGAGCAGCGCAGCAATCGTGACCGGGCGACTGCCGATCCGCTCGGAGAGCCGACCCGCAGCCGGCATGGAAAGGAGCGCCCCCAGCGACATGGCGAACAGCGCGAGCCCGAGCTCCCCGCTCGTGAGCTCGGTCTGGCGCTGAACCGCCGGGATCCTCGCCGCCCAGGAGCCGACGAGCAGGCCGTCGGCGAAGAAGACGAGCGTGATGGCGGAGCGGGACGAGGGCATCAGGCGAGCACCACCTCGATCCCGAGCTCCCGGTACTGCGCGAGCGTGTCCTCGGGCACCGATCGCTCGGTGACGAGCTGGGTCAGCTCGTCGAGGGGCGCGACGACGTAGGGCCCGGCCGATCCGAGCTTCTCGGCCGAGGAGACCGCGACGACCTCCGCGGCGTTCTCGATCATCGCCCGCTTCACGTACGACTCCTCGAGATCCATGACCGTGATCCCGACCTCGGGATGGAGGCTGCAGACGCCAAGGACGAGCACGTCCGCCCGCAACGAGCGCAGTGCCTCGACCGTGGCCGCGCCGACGACGGCCTGAGCGTCCTTCGCGAGCGACCCGCCGAGCATCGTCACTTCGACGGTCGGGTGCTCTGCGAGCGCGACGGCGATCGGCGGGCTGTTGGTGATCACGGTCGCCTCGAGATCGGGCGGCAGGCGGCGGGCGACCTCGAGCGTGGTCGTCCCGGCGTCGAGGAGGATCACCTGCCCCGGCTGCAGGAGGACCCTGGTCGCATGCGCGATCGCCTCCTTGGCCGCGGGGGCCTGCTCGCGCCGGACGGCGTACGGCCGCGCACCGACGGCGGGCGGAAGCGCACCCCCGTGGACGCGTCGGAGCTGCCCGGCCTCGGCGAGCTCGCGGAGATCCCGGCGCACGGTGTCGGGCGAGACGGCGAGCTCGGCGGTGAGGTCGGCCGCGACGACTTTGCCGTCACGGCGGAGGCGCTCGAGGATGAGGTTGCGTCGCTCTTCGGTCAGCATTCCGTACCCATTCAAGCAGAAACGTGCATCTCTAGGCAAAAACCTGCAGGAAACGTGCTCGGCGAGCTCGTAAGGAACTCAAGAGGAGTGCGTAAGAATTTCGTTACTGGCAGGTGCTTTTCGCCCGATTCCGAACAAACCTATGAGGGTGCGAGCAAAGACCTCACTCCTACTTGCGGCAACGGCAGCGCTGGCGCTGACCGCGCTCGGATCCGCCACTGCCGCGGATCGGGCCGTCACGATCACGCGTACCGGGTACGTGCCGGCCGACGTCACGATCGCCGCCGGTGACTCGGTGACCTGGCGGAACAGCGACACGATCGTTCACCAGGTCGTCTTCGGCACGACGCCGTGCAGCCTGACGATCCAGCCGGGTGCAAGCGCCTCGTGCACCTTCCGCGCCGGAGGGAAGTTCAACTATCGCGATCCGTCGCAGCAGGGGAGCTTCCGCGGAACGGTGACGGTCACCGGGCCCCGATCGTCCGTGACGCTCTCGGCCCCGCGCCCGACCGCCGCCTTCGCCGCGCCGGTGACCCTCTCCGGGGTCGTCTCGAACCAGCTGGCGAACGAATCCGTGGCCGTTCAGAGCCAGGAGTGCGGCAAGACGGCCTACACGCGGCTCGGCACGGCGACGACGACCGCAGGCGGGAACTGGACGTTCATCGTCAAGCCGACGATCAACACCGTCTACCAGGCGACCTGGCGCACGAACACGAGCTCCGCGGTGACGGTCAAGGTCCGGCCGTCGATCCGCCTCAGCCGCGTTCGCACCCGCTTCACTGCGCGGGTCACGGCAGCACAGTCGTTTGCCGGCAAGGCCATCCTCTTTCAGCGGTATCGCCCGGCCATGCGGCGCTGGGCGACGCTGAAGCGGGTCGCCCTCGGCGCCGCGACCACGCCTACGGCAGGCACGTTCGTCACGTCGGCGCGCTTCCGGGCGCGCATTCGCCGTGGTTGGCGGCTCCGCGTGTTCCTGCCGCAGGCCCAGGCAGGCGCCTGCTACCTGGCCGCGCCGAGCAACACGCTTCGCGTGCGCTGACGGTCGTCCCGGAGACGCGGCGGGAAAAGGGGGCGCCGGTTCGGCGCCCCTTTCGCTTGCCTCAGCGTTGGCGTTCGTAAAAGTTGTGTACGAATCGCACAAACGGGCAGAAAATGCGGCCGAAAAGCGTTAGAACCTATGAACCGGCGCGCCAGCCGCAAGCCTCGCGTGCGCGCGCCGCCCCTAGCGAACCACGGAGAACCAATGCTGACTGAACTTGCCCTGGGCACTGATGCCCTAGACACGAACGAGGCCGTCGCCACGTTCATCCACAACGCGCAGGAGCGCGGCTCCGTCCGCACGGCGGAGATCGACGCCCTGCAACACGAGTTCGAGCTCGACGAGGAGGCCCTCGCCGCGCTTCGCGCTGCGCTCGATGAGGCCGACGTCGAGATCGAGGACGAGCCGGAGCTCGACCTCACGCCCGGCGCCGGCGGGACGACGGACTCCCTCCAGCTCTTCCTCAACGATCTCGGCCGCTATCCGCTCCTGACCGCCGCCGACGAGGTCGCGCTCGCGAAGCGCATCGAGCGCGGCGACCGCGCGGCCAAGGAGCTGATGGTCAACTCGAACCTGCGCCTGGTCGTCTCGCTCGCGAAGAAGTACCAGGGCCACGGCGTCGCTCTCGGCGACCTGATCCAGGACGGGATCATCGGCCTGAACCGCGCGGTCGAGAAGTTCGACTACCGCAAGGGCTTCAAGTTCTCGACCTACGCGACTTGGTGGATCCGCCAGGCCTGCCAGCGCGCGGTCGCGAACCAGTCCGCCACGATCCGCATCCCGGTCCACGTGCAGGAGCGCCGGATGAAGCTGCGGCGCGCCCGCCAGCGGCTCGAGCCCCAACTCGGCCGCGAGCCGACCGTCGAGGAGCTGGCCGAGGCGGCGCAGCTCAAGCTGAGCCACGCCGAGGAGGCGCTGGAGGCCGTCCAGGCGTCGGTCTCGCTCAACCAGACGATCGGCGACGGCGACCAGGAGTTCGGCGACATGTTCGCCGACACCAGCGCCGAGGACCCGATCGAGCTGGCCGACGTCTCGCTCGAGCGCGAGCGGCTCCGCGATGCGCTCAAGGAGCTGGACGAGCGGGAGCGGCGCGTGCTCGAGCTCCGTTTCGGGCTCGGCGGCACCGAGGAGGCGCACAGCCTCGAGGACATCGGCCGCAAGCTCGGCTACACGCGCGAGCGCATCCGGCAGCTGGAGACGAGCGCGCTCAACCGGCTCCACCGGCTGCTCGGCGACGACATCGAAGTCGCGGCGTAACGAGGGCGGCGGGCATCCCCCGCCGCCTTCTCTTTTCGCGCGGTTGTCTCGAACGGTCGCTGCGCTCTAGTCTCGACCCGTGCTCGTCTGCGCGAGCTGTCGGCACGAGAACAGCGAGGGCGCGAGATTCTGCGAGAGTTGCGGCGCTGCGCTGACCGCTGCCCGCACCCGCGCGGCGGAGCAGCGCAAGACGGTGACGGTGCTCTTCTGCGACCTCGCCGGCTCGACGGCGCTCGGCGAGACGCTCGATCCTGAACCGCTCCGTGCGCTGCTCGCACGCTACTTCGAGCGGATGCAGGCAATCGTCGGGCGGCACGGCGGCAGCGTCGAGAAGTTCATCGGGGACGCGGTGATGGCCGTCTTCGGCGTGCCGGTGGTGCACGAGGACGACGCCCTGCGCGCGGTGCGCGCCGCGGCCGAGATGCGGGACGCGCTGCCGGAGCTCGGGCTCCAGGGGCGGATCGGCGTCATGACCGGGGAGGTGGTCACGGGCACGGAGGAACGCCTGGCCACGGGTGACGCGGTCAACGTCGCAGCGAGACTGGAGCAGGCGGCTCCGGCGGGGGAGGTGCTGCTCGGCGGGCCGACGCTCGAGCTCGTGCGCGAGGCGGTCGAGGTAGACGCTGTCGAGCCGCTCGATCTGAAGGGCAAGGCCGAGCCGGTGCCCGCGTATCGCCTCGTCGCCGTGCGCGACGCGCCCGAGCGGCGCCACGACACGCCGTTCGTCGGCCGCGAGCGCGAGCTGGCGCTCCTGCGGGACGCATGGAAGCGCGTCCAGGCGGGCCGTCACTGCGAGCTGGTGACGGTGGTCGGCGAGGCGGGCGTCGGCAAGTCCCGGCTCGTCGCGGAGGCTCTCGCTTCGGTCGACGCGGCCGTCGTGCGCGGTCGCTGCCTGCCGTACGGCGAGGGGATCACCTACTGGCCGGTCGTGGAGGTCCTGAAGCAGCTGGACGTGCCCCCTCCCGACGAAGCTGCAGCAACGACGATCAGCTCGCTGCTCGGTGGGGAAGGCGCGACCTCCTCGCCGGAGGAGATCGCCTGGGCCTTCCGCAAGACGCTCGAGCACGCGGCGGCCCGAGAGCCGCTCGTGGCCGTGTTCGACGACATCCAGTGGGGAGAGGAGACCTTCCGGGACCTGATCGAGCACATCGCGCTGCTCTCCACCGGCGCGCCGATCCTGCTGCTCTGCATGGCGCGTCCCGAGCTCGTCGAGCGCCGGCCGACCTGGCCGGTCACGCTCCCGCTCCAGCCGCTCGTCGACGAGGCCGTCGACGCGCTGATCCCGCAGCGGATCGCAGGCGACCTGCGGCACCGGATCGCCCACGCCGCCGGCGGGAACCCGCTCTTCGTCGAGGAGATGCTGGCCATGACCGACGAGGCTGACGGCGAGGTGGCCGTGCCGCCGACGCTGCAGGCGCTGCTGGCCGCACGCCTCGACCAGCTCGAGCCCGCCGAGCGCACGGTGCTCGAGCACGGGTCGATCGAGGGCGAGATCTTCCATCGCGGCGGGGTGCAGGCCCTCGCACCCGACCAGAGCCAGGTGACCCCCCGCCTCGCGGCGCTCGTACGCAAGGACCTGATCCGCCCCGACCGGCCCCAGCTCGCCGGCGAGGACGGCTTCCGCTTCCGCCATCTCCTCATCCGGGACGCCGCCTACGACGCCCTCCCGAAGGCGAGCCGGGCCGAGCTGCACGAGCGCTTCGCCACCTGGCTCGAGCACAGTGGGAGCGACCTGGTCGAGCTCGATGAGATCCTCGGCTACCACCTCGAGCAGGCCTCCCGCTACCGCGGCGAGCTCGGCCTGCCTGATGCCGGCGCCGCCGAGGCGGCGCGGCGCCACCTCACGGCCGCCGGGCATCGCGCGCAGATCCGCGCCGACTACGGCGCCGCCGTGAGCTTGTACGAGCGGGCTGCGGCTCTGGGTCGGCCGGGAGAGATCGACCTCGCGCTCGAGACCGAGCTCATCGCCGCGCTGCTGTGGGCGGGCGACGGCGCCGACGCCCTCCGGCGGGCGGACCTCCTCGCCGAGCGTGCCCGTCGCGCCGGAGATCGAGTGGCGGAGCTCTGCGGGCAGATCAAGGCGAGCCTTTGCCGCACGTACGTCGAACCGAAGGGGGCGACCGAGCAGCTCGACAGGATCGTGGAGGAGGCAATGCCGGTTCTCGAAGCCTCCGGGGACGACGCGGCGCTCTACACCGCCCACCAGGCGCGCGGCTGGCTTGCGTTCACGCGCGCGCAGACGGACGCGGCACTCGAGGCGTACGAGGCTGCCGCGGCGCACGCGCGGCGGGGAGGCCTGCCTCACGAGTCCTGGGGCTGGCGTGCGATCTTCCGCCTCTACGGCACGCCCCCCATACCGGAGGTGCTTGCATGGCTCGGCGAGAACGAGCCACGAACGGGGCGGGACCATTGGTTCGGCGCGAGCCGCAGTGTGGCGCTCGCGATGCTCGGTCGCCTCGAGGAGGCTCGCTCGATCCTCGCCGAGACGCGTGCAGATCTGGCCGAGCGAGGCGGCAGGCTCGAGCTGGCGACCATCACGGCGTTGGAGTCCGCGATGGTCGAACGTCTGGCCGGTGATTTCGCCGCCGCCGCAGAGCTCGGAGAAGAAGGATGCAGGCTGCTCGAGGAGCTGGGCGAGCAGGGGTTCCTCTCGACCGCCGGCGGACTGCTCGCGCAGTCGCTCTACGACCTCGGGCGTCTCGAGGAGGCGGACGCCTGGGCCGGCCGCGCGGCGGAGCTCGGCTCGAGCGAGGACGCCTTCACGCAGATGCTCTGGCGACCGGTGAAGGCGAAGCTGGCCGCCAAACACGGCGGGCATGCGGAGGCGGAGCGCCTCGTACGCGAGACCGTCGCGATCAGCGACCGGACGGAGGACCTCAACAGCCAAGGCGACGCATATACCGAGCTTGCGGAGGTGCTGATCCTGCTGGAGAAGTGGGACGAAGCGACGGCTGCGCTCCAGCAGGCACTCGAACGGTACGAGCGGAAGGAGAACCTCGTCATGGCCGCCCGGACGCGCGAACGGCTGGCAGCGGCAGCCGGCTAGCCCGGGCCGACGCGGGCGGCCTCGTACTCCTCGCGCGGCACGTTCCACACGGCGAGCCTCGGGCGGCGCCAGAGGCCCGGCAGCGTGCCGCGGACGACCAGGAGCACGCAGAGGACCCAGTAGCAGAGCGGGAACCACGGCGCACGGGGGAACTGCCGAGCGATCGCCGGGTCGTACCGGCGGTCGAGCCAGATGCCGACGGCGGCCTGGAGGATGCCTGCGAGCACCGTGATCGCCCCGAAGAGCGCCAGGAACGGCAGGATCTCCGGCGGCGCCACGCCGAACACCCCGCTGAACGTCCAGACGACCGCCGCCCCCACGAGCGCGTGCGCCCAGACGATCGAGAGCTCGCCGGTCAGGAGTACCGGCCTGCATCCCGAAGAGCGCCGCCGGCACATACACGACCTCACGACCGGCGAGCTGCAGCCTCCACGTGAGCTCGATGTCCTCGGTCGCCATGTCTGGCGCGAAACCGCCGAGCCCGACCACTGCGTTGCGATCGAAGAGCGCGCAGATCCCCGAGAACGTAATCAGCCGTCCCCAGATCGCGCCGCCGCGCCGCTGGATCCCGATCGAGGCGGAACTCGATCGCCTGCAGCCTCCTGACGTGGAGGCCGGAGGCCTCCACGCGGGCAGCCTACCCGCGCTCCGCCTGCTCCCCCCGCCGGAGCTCACGGCTGCGCTCCGCCTCGGCGTTGACCTCCGCGCCGAAGAGCAGCGCGAGCCCGCTGATCCAGAGCCAGGTCAGCATGATGATGACGGCGGCGAGCGAGCCCCACGCCTTGTTGTAGGAGCCGAACTGGCCGACGTAGATCGCGAACAGACCGGAGGCGAGCAGCCAGACGAGCACGCTGATCGCCGTCCCGAAGGTCACGAACCGCCAGCGGCGATGGTCGACGTTGGGCCCGAGGTAGAGGACGGCCGCGAAGGCGAACAGGAGCCCGAAGACGAGCACCGGCCACTGCGCCGTCCACCAGAGCCACTCGACGAGCGTCTCGAGGCCGAGAGCCGACCCGACCCACCCCGAGACGTGCGGGCCGAGGACGAGCAGCCCGAAGGCGAGCGCGAAGGCGAAGAGCAGCAGGACGACGATCGCGAGTGCCGTCAGCCGCCGCGTGAAGAAGCCGCGCGTCTCCTCACGGTCGTACGCCGCGTTCAGCGCCCACATCAGCGTGTTCATCGCCCCGGTCACCGTCCACAGGGCGAGCACTGAGCCGACGACGATCAGCGCGATCCCCGAGTTGGACTGCGCCTCGATCACGCGCTCCAGGGTCTCCTCGAGCAGGGTTAGCGCCTCCGGCGGTACAACGCCTCCGAGCCGGTCGATGATCTCCCCCACCGCGTCCTCGTCGCCGACGAGGCTGAAGACGCCCACGGCGACGAGCAGGACGGATGGGATCGCCAGGAACGCGTAATACGCGAGCGCGGCCGCCAGGTTCGTGATGTGGTCCCGGACGGACTCCCTACCGGCGCGGAAGAGGATCGCGACGTAGTCGCGCTTCGAGAGGCCGCCGGGCGTCGGCTCGGTGAGGGACGGCTCTTCGCGCTCGGGCTGGGGTTGGGGCTCGACTGGCTCCTCCACCTCTGGGTCCGGTTCCCGCATCCCCCGGAGGAATAACGGACCGCTCAGGCCTACGTCGCCGCAGACGGGTGCGCGAGCGGCACCGCGCTCTCCCAGCCGGCGCGCAGAACGGCGACGAGCGACGGCGGCGTTATGGTCAGGCCGCGCGCCGAGAGCGGGCGCCGCTCGCCGTAGCCCGCCGGCGTCCAGCGGCGTAGCCCGCCGCCCAGGACGAGCCACGGCTCGCCCTGCTCGAGGACGAACGCGCCGTCGGGGAGGGCGTCGAACGCCGCCTCGTAGAGGCGCTGCGCGCGCCCGTCGACGCGCTCGCCGTGGAGCTGGAGGTCGATCGCGTCCGCCCCGACCTGGCCGGGATGCAGCTCGAGCCAGAGCTCGCCGAACCGCACATAGTCGTCGCGCCGGCACAGCGCGCACGGCCGGTGGCCGGCCGCAAAGGCGGTCGCCTCGTCGAGGAAGAAGAGCTCGGTGAACTGGCCCGGCTGCATGAGCGGCCCCCGCTGCCAGCCGCGGAACTCGAGCCGGCACGCAAGCCAGCGCCTCGTCGCCCAGCGTCGACGGATCCGGCCCCGCTCGTCGTGCAGGCAGCCGCGGTTGCCGTAGACGAGCCCGCGGGCGGGATGCGCGATCAGCTCGCTGCGCGGCGTGACTCGGTTCTGGCGCGCCACTCAGGGATGAACGCCGCGGGCGTCGCGGGTGTGAGGCCTAGCCGGGTTCGCCCGGGGGGGTGTCTTCCGTCCCCGGCTCGCGGGCGAGCGCGGCCGGTTCGACGTACTCCCCGGTCTCGTGATCGAAGACGAGGCCGGCCTCGGCGGCCGCCTTCTTGGCCTCCTTCTTCTCCTGCTTGCGCTCGCGCTTCTCCGCACGCTCGCGCTCGCGCTGCATCTTCCCGAATGTCTGTCGTTTCTTCGCCATTACTGCTTCTCCACACCCTAGCCAGTTAGGGCGACGGCGACCTCCGAGGTGCGGCGCCCAGAGCGCAGCGTAGGCGCTGCGCCGGAGGAAGAGGAAGCGGTTCACGGCGGCTGCGTAGCCCTCGAGGGCCTGCGGGGAAGCCGCCGGAGTCTGCCGTGAACTCCCCGATGCCACGCGGCGGCGCCGTTGCGAGGCTCTCAGTGACAAGGAGGTGGCGTATGGCGAGCACCGGTGTACCCCAGCGACTGCCGGCCGGGAAGCGGCGCCGCTTCGCTCTCCTGCCGACGACGCGGATGGGGACGTGGGCGGTGTGGCTCGCGGTAGCCCACGTCGTACTGGTCTACAGCTGGAGCCTCTTGGGGCGGCTGGGCGGAGTCCCGGGCCTCATCCTGGGCCTCGCCGCCGGCGTCGTCGCGCTGGTGGCGATCATTCGGCGCAGAGAGCGGGCGGCGACCGTCTTCGCGTCGGTGCTGCCGCTCTTGACCGTCGTGGGCTTCGTGCTGGCCGAGCTCCTCATCGGCCACGCGTGAGCGGCTAGGAGTTAATCGCCGTCGTCGCGGCCGCGCCGGCTGCCGCTGTCGCCGCGGTCCCTGCGGCGGTCGCCGCGGTCCGACTTGTCCTTCTTCGGCTTCTTCCAGTGGTCCTTGTACTTGTGCTTTCGGTGCTCGCCGCTCCTGCGGCGGTCACCGCGGTCGTCGTCGTCGTCATCGTCGTCGTCCGACGGAGGCGGGGGTGGTGGCGGAGGCGGCGGCGGGGGCGGTGGTACGGCCGGCGGAGGCGGTGGCGGCGGGGGTGGGGGCGGCCCCGGTGGCTTCTGCTTCGGCTTCTCCTTCGGCTTGCCCGGCTTCGGCTTGCCCGGCTTCGGCTTCGTCTTCGGCTTCGGCTTCGCTTTCGACTTCGACTTCGGCTTTGCGCGCTTTGGGGCCGCTTTCGGCTCGGTCGTGGTCGGCTGCTCGGTGCTCACCGGAACCGGGGCGGGAGCGGGAGCCGCAACCGGAGCCGCCCGGCGCACGGCCACGACCCTCGCCGGTGCCGCAGCCGCCCGCCTCGACCGACGGACCTGGCGCGCTCTCGCAGCACGACCGCGGCTCGCGGCCGGTTGCCTGCGGGCGGTCGCCGCGGCTGCGGCCGCCCGGTACGGCACGCTCGTCTCGCCCACGATCGACGGCACCGTCGGGACCACGGCGGCCTCCGGCACCGCGATCGGCTCGGCCGCTCTCGTCCAGAGCCAGGCGGAAGCGGTGACGGACATCCCCGCGACGCTCACGTTCGCGGCGACCGCGACGACGAGCAGCAGCCGGCCCATCATCTGCGCTGCGGCCGGCCGACGGCGAAGCCGCGGGCCCGCCCCCGCCGTCCGAGGTTCTCGACGTCGTCGAGGTGCGCGCACTCCGTGCTGTCGTACACGCGTCGGCTACCCACTAGGCGAACCTGGAACCGTCGGACGTCGAACTCCCTCCCGCAGTAGGGGCAGCGAGCGAGGTTAGCCGGGTCGCCGGACGTCATTGGGCGTTCGCCGCCTCCCGATCGGCCACGACGACGGTGTTCTTGCCGGCCGCCTTCGCGCGGTAGAGCGCCCGGTCGGCGGCCCGCATCAGCGCGGCGGCCGACGGCTCGGCGGGGAAGCTCGCGACGCCGAAGCTCGACCGCACGCGCACCGGGTTGCCGGAGCCGCTGGCCACGATCAGCTCCTCGGCGGCGACACGGAGCCGCTCCGCGAGCTGCCGGCCCCCCTCCGCGTCGGTCACCGGGAGCAGCACGGTGAACTCCTCGCCGCCGTACCGCGCCGGCAGGTCGACGTCGCGAACGTTCATCCGGATCGCCGCGGCGAAGGCGCGCAGGACGAGATCCCCGACGTCGTGGCCGAAGCGGTCGTTGATCTCCTTGAAGTTGTCGAGGTCCGCGACGACGACGGCGACGGGGTCGCGGAAGCGCTCGGCGCGGGCGACCTCGGCCGCGAGCGCCTCGTCGAACTGCCGCCGGTTCGCGAGCTGCGTCAGCTCGTCGGTCGTCGCGAGCTGGCGGGTCACCCGGTGCTGGTGCGCGTTCTGGAGCGCGATCGACGCCCGACCGGCCAACCACTCGGCGAGCTGCACGGACACGCTGTCGAACTCGGCGCCGGGCTCGGGATAGAGGACGAGCAGCCCGTCGTTGGTCGAGCCGGCGGCGACGGCGATCGTCAGCGGCGGTCGGTCGGCGTCGACCCTCCCGACCCGGCCGAGCTCATTGCCGTCGACGATCAGGCGGGCCCCTGCGGCGCCGGTGACCGTGACCGCGCTCTCGAGGATCACGGGGAGGAGTGCGTCGACGTCGTGCCCCGCGGCCAGGGCGTTTCCGACGAGCTCGGCGGCCTCGCGGGACTTCTTGGCGCGTCCGACGTCGGTGCGGCGCCGGCGCCTCGGCGGCCCGGCGGCGCGCGTGGCCAGGACGGCGAGGACGACGACCGTCGCGAACGACGCGAGCAGCGCGAGCAGGATCCGGCGGCGCCGCTCCGAGACGACGCTCGCGATCGGCTCGTCCGGCGCGAGCGCCGTGAGCCGCGCCGCGCCCGCGGCCGTCGAGACGCCGCGGTAGCGGCGCCCGTCGACCGTCACGGTGCCCGGCGACCCGTCGAGCTCGTCGCGGCCGGCGACGAGCCGGTCGCCCGGCGCGAGCGCCGTCCGCTCGGCGACGGCCGCGACAGGGACGTCCACGAGCACGCGGCCGATCTCGCGGGCCTCCGCGACGACCGCGGCGGGGATCGCAAGCGGCCCAGGCTCCGTCCCCGCGATCCGCCGCCCGTCCACCTCGAAGGCGACGCCCGGGCGGCGCGCGGCGATCTCCTCCAGAGCAGCCTCGTCGCGGCGTGCGAGCGCACCCTGGACCTCTGCGCGAGCCGCCAGCCCCACGGCGCGGGTCCGCGCCGTGCGCCCGAGCTCCTCGACGGTGCGCACGGCTCCCGCCAGCTCGGCCGCGAGCCGCTCGTCCGTCTTGGCGTACTCCTGCTCCTCGACGCTCCGGAACAGGACCACGCCCGCCACGAGCGCGAGCAGCGCAGCCGCGAGCACCACGAGCGCGAGTGTTCGATGACGCCGCAGAAGCTCCACGCTACACCGGGGCGGGGCGCACGGGCTCCGGCACCGCGTCTGCGGCCGGAGAGGCGAGGCTGCCCACGTCTGTGGGCAGCGCGGCCGCAGACGCTGCCCACCCCGCATCTGGGTGTGGCACGGGGGAACATTCGCGGAGCCGTCGGACGGCATCCGCTAGGGTCGGCGCGACAGCGACCACTGGAGGTTGGAGATGTTCGTTTCCGGACGCTCGCGGTCGATCTGGGCGCTGCTCGCGCTCGCCGCACTGCTCGCCACAGCCGCTCTCGCACCGGCTGCGACGGCCAAGAAGGGGCCCAAGCGCCTACCCGCGCTCGAGTTCCGCGGACAGGCGATCATCCCGACCGGCACGATGTTCCAGAGCACGAACGTCGGCGGGCTCTCGTCGATCGCCCACGCCGGCCACCAGAAGTTCTACGTCATCTCCGACGACCAGGCGAACGCCCGCTTCTACAAGCTCCGCGCCGAGATCGCAGACGGGCAGCTGGACAACGACGACATCACCTTCAAGGCGGTCACGATTCTCAAGCAGCCCGACGGGACGCCCTACCCGGCCGGCAGCCTCGACCCCGAGGGCTTCG
Organism: Gaiellaceae bacterium; assembly: GCA_035776735.1. Taxonomy (GTDB): domain Bacteria; phylum Actinomycetota; class Thermoleophilia; order Gaiellales; family Gaiellaceae; genus JACDAN01. The sequence goes on from DASSSO010000045.1 coordinate 19,668, forward strand.
CGCTCACGAAGCACAACCGGCGCGCGATCGTCACGTCCGAGGGCTTCGCGAACTCGCTCGTCCCGCCGTGGATCCGGCTCTACAAGCTCGACGGCACCTACGTCCGCGACCTCCCGGTCCCCGACGACTTCATCCCGGCGACCTCCCCGCCGCGGGGCGTCCGCCAGAACCTCGGCTTCGAGTCGGCCGGGACGCGCGGCAAGCACCTCTTCACGGGAACCGAGGCGGCGCTCGTGCAGGACGGCCCGGCGGCAACGCTGACGAACGGGAGCCCTGCGCGGCTGATGCGGTACGACGTCAAGAAGAACGTGCTGCAGAAGCAGTGGACGTACATGGTCGACCCGATCGCGGAGCCGCCTGTCCCGACCGGGGCGTTCGGGGTCAGCGGGCTCGTCGAGGTGCTCCCGATCGGCAAGAAGCGGCTGCTCACGATGGAGCGGTCGTTCTCCGTCGGCGCGCCCGACACCGGGAACACGATCAAGCTCTACGTGACCGAGCTCCGCGAGGACGGCTCGACCTCGAAGACGCTGCTGCTCAACCTCGACGCGCTCGGCATTCCGCTCGACAACGTCGAGGGCATGGCCTTCGGGCCGCGGCTGCGCGGAGGGAAGCGGACGCTCCTGCTCGTCAGCGACAACAACTTCGCCCCGGCGCAGTTCACGCAGTTCCTGCTCTTCGCCTACGGCGAGAAGCAGCACGGAGATCACGACGACGACTAGCTGACAGCTCGGGTCGGAGGCCGGCGATGACGACGGCCGCCGAAGTCGAGATCCCGGTCGACGAGGTCGTCCTTCGGGGCGACCTCGTGATCCCCCAGGGGGCCGGCGGCGTGGTGGCGTTCGCGCACGGCAGCGGCTCGAGCCGCCTCAGCCCGCGCAACCGGTTCGTCGCGGCGACGCTGAACCAGGCCGGGGTCGGCACGCTGCTGATGGACCTCCTGACGCGGGACGAGGAGCTCGAGGACAGCGTCACGGGCAAGCTCCGCTTCGACATCGGCCTGCTCGCCGAGCGGCTCATCGCCGCCGTGGACTGGCTGCGCGCGGGGGCGGCTGCGTCCCACCCGCTGGGGCTCTTCGGCGCGAGCACGGGCGCCGCAGCAGCCCTCGTCGCCGCCGCCGAGCGACCGGACGACGTCGCCGCGGTCGTGTCGCGCGGCGGGCGTCCGGATCTCGCCGGCGACGCGCTCCCGCGGGTGCGGGCACCGACCCTCCTGATCGTCGGCAGCCTCGACCACCTCGTCCTGGAGCTGAACGAGCAGGCGCTCGGGCTGCTTCGCGCCGAGAAGGAGCTCGCCGTCGTGCCCGGCGCGACCCATCTGTTCGAGGAGCCGGGGACGCTGGAGGAGGTGGCGCGGCTCGCGACCGAGTGGTTCGTCCGCCACCTCGCCGCCTAGGCGCCGGGGCCCGCGAAGGGCCCCGGCGCTACGGGCCCGACTGGTTACGCGGTCAGCGCCGCGCAGGCGTCTTCGACCCGGCCCTCGAGGCTGTGCTGTGGCTCGTGGATGACTTCGCCGGTGGCGAGGTCGATCTTCAGGACACCCGTGAATCCGAACGGGATCTGACCGATGATCATCACGATCTCCGTTCCGTCGGGTGCAATCTGAACGTGGTCGGCGCCGACATCGCGGAACCTATACGTGTTGTCGCCCGACGTCGCGGTCAGACCGATGTTGAGCGTCGTGATATCGGCCGGCCCCGTGCCGCCGCCCGAGAACGTCCGCACGGTGACGTGTCCACTCGCATGCGTCGTCACCGGGACGCCGCAGGCGTCCGTCAAGAAGTCGTCCGCAAACGTCTCGTCAACCGTGATCCGCTCGAACGTCGGCTTGCCCGCGAGCGCACCCGGGACAAGTGCGGCCGCGACTACGAGGATTCCCGCCAGGGAAACGAAGCAGCGTCGTCTGGTCATGGTTCTCCCTTCCGGTCATGCCATCGCGCTCGGCGAGGCGGCTCCCCTGGGCCAGGTCATAGCACGCTTGCGTCAGTCGTTACAAGCCCCGGCTCAGCCGCTGCGGAAGAGGCCAAGCCAGGCCTTCGGCAGCCGCCGACGGGCGGTCCGGAGCGCCTCCCGCAGCGCCTCCGGCGAGCCCTCGCCGTGGATCCCGACGCCGTGGCCGCAGAGAATGTGGCGCGGCTCGTAGCGGCCGAGCGCCCTGGGCGGGCGGACGCGCAGGAGCGGATGGACGCCGATCTGCTCGCCCGGCGCGCGGAAGTACCCGACGGTGCCGAGCGCGTCCGCAAGGACGAGCGCGCGCAGCTCGGGGATCCAGGCGGCCACCTCCCGCCAGAACCGGGAGCGCACGAGCGGCACGATCTCGAGCGGCGAGGCGGTGATCCCCTGGAGCGGGACGTTGTAGTGCGGGACGCCGAGCGCCGAGGCGAACTCGGCGCAGCCGCGGGGATGGCGGTCGAGTAGCTGCACGACCCCGGCGGGCTCTCCGAGCTCCCGGACCCGCCCCAGCGCCGGCTCCCACAGGACGGGATCGAAGACCCAGACCTCGCCTCGACTCCGCAGCGCGTGCGAGGCGCGACGCAGCTTCTCCTTGGCGATCCAGCCGAAGCCCTCGTCGAACTCGTCGCAGAACGCGAAGGTCTCGTCGTCCTCGCCGGTCGGGATCCAGCTCAGGGCCCGCTCGGTGTAGGTCCGGCGGTCGGGGTCGAAGTGCGACGCGGCCGCCTCGCCGTAGGGACGGGAGACGCGCAGCGCGTAGGCGGCGAAGCCCTCGTCTCGCAGCGGCTCCCAGTCCTCCCGGTACGGCACCTCCACGTGCCGGTTCGAGAGCGTGCGGGCCGAGGTCACGAACGCCATCCCGATCCCCTGGGAGACCTCGAGCAGCGAGCGGTCCTCGGCCGCGGCGGTCCGGCGCAGCCCGTCGTAGAGGCGCGCAAGCTGTTCCTGGGAGGGGAGGTCGGACGCCTCCTCGCTGAGCTCGCGCATGGTCGCCCGCAGCTCCGCGAGCTCCACCGGCGGGATGTCGATCAGGCGCGCGGTGCGCCCCGAGGTTCCCTCCAGCACGCCGAGGAGCTCGTCCACCGACGAGACGTCCAGGTCCCGGACGACCACGCCGGAGGCCTTCAGCTCGTCCGTCAGGGCCCGGAGGTAGACGCGGGAGCCGTGGGTGAGGTCGGCGGCGGCGGCGAGAATCCAGAGCGGCGAGAAGCCGAAGGCCGCGATCGAGCCGAGCTCGACGATGTTGCCGGCACCCTTGCGAAGCGCCAGCTCCCTCGGCGGAGGCGCGGCGGGGTCGGGCGTGGTCGGCGTCTCTGGCTCGACGTCGCCGACGCCCTCGATCAGGATCCGGAGCAGGTTCTTGGCGCTCGCCTCGTACAAGCGCGAGCGGCGCGCGAACCGCGGGAGCACGAGCTGCGCCGTCTCGTGGACGGTCCCGCCGAGGACCGCCGCGGTCGAGCGGACGAGCCGCTCGGGGAGCGACGCGGCGAAGTAGGCGAGCCTGCGACCCAGCCTCACGGGGCGAAGGATGGCGAATCCGCCGCCACGCCATCGTCCAGGAACCGCCGGAGCGCGGACTGGAACTCCCCGGGCGCCTCGAGCATCGGGACATGGCCGCAGCGGTGGAGCACCACCAGCTGTGCGTCCGGGATCTCGGCGCTGAAGACGCTGCCCAGCGTCGGCGGCAGGAGCCGGTCGTCGGCGCCCCACACGACCAGCGTCGGCGCCCTGACCTGGTGCAGCGTGTCGCTGATGTCCGAGGCGAGGAGGTCGCTCCCCACCTGCCAGAGCCGCATCGGCCCGATCCGGAAGGCGTCGCGGACGAGCAGCCCCCACCGGCGCGGCGAGTGTCCGACGGAGCGGGCGATCGGGAGGACGTAGGAGCGCCTCGACTGGGTCGCGAAGATCCCGGCCGGTGCGACCAGCGCGAGGCGGCCGACGAGCTCCGGCCGCTCCGCGGCGAGCGCGAGCGCGACCGTCCCGCCCATCGAGTGGCCGACGACGGCTGCGCCCTCCAGCCCCTCGCGCTCGAGCCAGTCGCCCAGCCAGGTCGCCGCCTCGCGGTAGCGGAAGCCGGGCAGCCGGACGACGTGGACGTCGTAGGCGCCCTCGAGCGCAGAGACCGTTCGCCGCCACCAGTCCGTCGAGGCGGTGATCCCGTGCACGAGCACGACCGGGGGCTTCGCGCTCACCGGAAGAGGTCGCGGTCCGGCGGCATCACGAGGTCGCGCGCGCTTCCGTCCCCCTCGAGGGCGAGGCCGCGGACGATCGCCGCCGGGATGCCGTCGGTCTTGCCCATGACGAGCTCGGCGGCGGCGGCGATCTCGTCGGCGACGGCGACCTGCGTCGTCTTCAGCTCGTAGCCGACGCGGTCGCGCGTGCCGCGGTGGTCGAGCAGCGGCGGGAGGCCGGCGACGCCGATCGCGACGTCGGTCGTGCCCAGGCGGAAGGGACGGCCGAAGGAGTCGCTGACGATCACGGCCACCCCGAGACGCTCGTGGAGCGCGCGGGCGGACGCGTCCGGGTCGAGTGGGAGGAGGACGACGGTGCCCAGGCCGGGCGCGTTCGACGCGTCGACGCCGGCGGAGGCGCAGACGAACCCGTGGCGGGTCTCGGCGATCACGAGCGGCGGGCGGCTCCGGACGACGCGGACGGTCTCGCGGAGGATCGCCTCGACGTGGCGCGGGTCGCCCTCGCCGGCATGCTCGCGCGCTGCGTCCGAGGGCTCGACCTCCTCGAGCGCCAGGACGCGGCCCTCCGCCTTGGACACGGCCTTCTGGGCGACGACCAGCACGTCTCCGGGCTCGAAGCCGCCGGCGCGCGCGGCCGCCTCCCCGAGCAGCGCCGCCAGGTCGTCGCCCTCCTGGATCTCGGGGATGCCCTCCAGCGGGAGGACGGTGATTCCGCTCACTGGTGCCCCTCCAGCCGATACACGCCGGCTTCGGGCCCGCGATCACGCGGCGCCAGAGCCGACCCTCCTCCTCGCCAAGGCTGCCCAGCCTTGGCTCGTCGGAGTGCGCGCTCTCGCTTGGTGCTCGCGACCCAGAAGCGGGGCAGCATCACCTGGAGGAGCACTAGAGGCCGGTGAGACGGATGCCCGCGTGCACCTTGTAGCGCTTGTTCACGTTCAGGATCACGGCCGTCATCCCCTCGAGCGCGCGTGCGTTGGCGAGCGGGCCGGCGTCGATCGCGCGGCCATTGACGAGGCGGCCGCCGAGGTCGAGGGACAGGTCCTTTGCGGGCGAGGGCTCGCCGCAGATCAGGACGTCCTCGTCGGGCGGATCCGCGCTCGTCAGGTGGACGGCGGCGAGCGTCTGCAGGCCGGCGGCGACCGGGGCGTCGACGATCCGGTCGATCTCCTCCGCCAGCGAGTAGCCGTGCTGGCCGGGCAGGACGCCGCCGTCCGTGAACTCGAGCGCGCTGGCGACGGAGAGGAGCGGCGTCGTGCCGATCGCGGCGGCGAGGTTGCGCGCCGTCTCGATCGCGGCGTTCGAGCGGACGGCGAGCACGACGAGGTCGGCGTTCTCGACCGCCTCCTCGTTCGTCGCGCCCTCGACCCCCAGCGTCGCGGCGATCTCGCCTGCGCGGGACGCGTCCCGCGAGCCGATCACGACGCTCTCGCCGAGCGTCGCGATCCGCTCGGCCATCGCGCGGCCGAAGCTGCCGGTGCCGCCGACGATCGCGATCCTCACGGCCGTGTCCGAGTGACTGTCACTGGGACACGGCCAACGGAGACAGGCAGGTCTCGGCGAGGCGCCGCCGCGCCCCGGCGTCGGCCATCAGCGTCTTCGTTACGATCGGCTTGACGCCGAGCTCCTCCACCGCCGGCGCACCGTCCGCATCGGCCTCGTCGATCACGAGCGCGTCGATCAGGCCCTTGTAACACTCTGTTACTTGCGCCGGCTCCGTGCCGCCTGCGAGCCGGGACAGCATCCGGTCGGCCGGGCCCTTGACCGCCCGTCCGCCGATCAGCGGGCTGACGGCGACGCAAGGGACACGTCTGCTGGTGATCGCGGCGCGGATCTCCCGGACGGCGAGGACGGGTCCGATCGAGACATAGGGGTTGCTGGGCGCGATCACGATCAGGTCGGCGTCCTGGAGCGCTTCGATCACACCCGCCGCCGGCCGCGCGGACTCGGCGCCCTCGAAGCGCGTGCCGACCACCTCGTCGCGGTGGCCGCGCCGGACGAACCAGTCCTGGAAGGCGAGCTCACCGTCGTCGGTCTCGACGAACGTGCGCAGCCGGTCGTCGGTCGCGGGCAGGATCGACGCCTCGACGCCGAGCCCGGCGCACAGGCGGCGCGTGACCGCCGAGAGCGGCACACCCTCGCGCAGCATCTCCGTCCGCACGAGGTGAAGCCCGAGGTCGCGATCCCCGAGCATGAACCAGACGTCGCCGCCCAGCGCCTCCACCGCGTCGAGCGCGTTCCAGGTCTCGTCGGCCCTCCCCCAGCCGCGCTCGTCGTCGTTCAGCCCGGCGAGCACGTAGAGGATCGAGTCGAGGTCCGGCGAGACGTGGAGGCCGAGCACCTCGAGGTCGTCGCCGACGTTTCCGATCACAGTCACCCCCGACGGATCGACGGCGTCCACCAGCCCGCGGACGAAGCGCGCGCCGCCGACGCCGCCGCTCAGGACCGTGACCTTCACGACGGGAGCTTGGCGAGCTCGTCGACCGTGTCGACGTCGACCGCGAGGGCGGGAACCTCGAGCGTCACCGCCTCGACCCCCTGCGACGCGGCGTGCGCGCGGAACCGCTCCGCGCTCCCCGGCCCGTAGAGGGGGGCGAAGACCGCCGCCGAAGCGATCGCGAGCGCATTCGTCGTGCCGTCCTCGGCCTCCGCGATCGCCATCCCGTCCACCGGCATCGCCCCCAGCAGCGCGAGCAGGTCGCGGGGCTGGGCCGCCGGCACGTCGGCGTTGACGACGAGCACGGGCCACTCCTCGACGACGGCCAGCGCCGCCGCAACCGCCTCTCCCTGGCCCTTGCCCGGATCGTCGTGGACGGCGGCGCCGTGCTCGCGGGCGAGCGCCCTGGCGCAGGCGGCATCGGCCTCGGTCACGAGGATCGTCGGCCCGACGGCGGTGGCGGCGGCCAGGACTCGGCCGAGCATCGCGTGCGCGACGTCGGTGCGCTCCTCCTCGGGGAGCTCGAGGCGCCGCTTGGCCGCTGCGGCGCGGAAGGGGACGACGACGGTCGCCACGGCGGGGACACTAGCGAGGTGAATACGCCTCGCGATCCGCAGAACGCCGAGATTGCGGCAAAGCTCGATGCCTTCGCCACCCTGCTCGAGCTCGCCGACGCGAACTCGTACAGCGTGCGCGCCTACCGGCGGGCGGCGGACGTCCTCCGCGACTCGGCCGTTCCGGTCGCAGAGCTCGTCCGCTCCGGACGGATCCGCGAGCTGCGCGGCATCGGCCCGGGGATCGAGGCACGGCTGCGGGAGCTCGTCGAGACCGGCGAGCTGTACGAGCTGCAGGAGCTCGAGCAGCGGATCTCCCCGGATCTCGTCGGCGTCGGCCGCCTGCTCGGCCTGAGCGCGAAGCGGGCAATGGACATCGGCGAGGCGCTCGGCGTCCGGACGCTCGACGAGCTGCGCGAGGCCGCGGCCGCCGGCCGCCTGCTCGAGGTGCCGGGGATCGGCCCGAAGACCGAGCAGAAGCTGCGCGCAGCGCTCGCGCAGGACCTCTCGCACCCGCCCGCGCACGCGCTCCACCTCAACCGCGCCCTGGCGCTGACGCACGAGCTCGCGGACGCGCTCGGCGCCGATCCCGCCGGCGACGCGCGCCGCTTCCGCGACCGGTGCGAGCAGCTCGCTGTCGTGGCGCCCGCCGAGGATCCCGCAGAGACGATCCGCCGCTTCGAGAAGCTCCCGCAGATCGTCGCCCTCGTCGAGCGGGAGGACCGGCGGGCGGTCGGCGTCACCGTCGAGGGCGTTCCCGTCGAGCTGCGAGTGCCGCCGCCAGCCGCGGCCGGCACGGAGCTGATCCGCGCGACCGGCGCGCCGCCGTACGTCGAGGCGCTCGAGCCGCTCCCCGACGGCGCCACAGAGCTCGAGGTGTACGGCGCGCTCGGCGTCCCCTGGTGCCCGCCCGTGCTGCGCGAGCAGCCGTTCCGCGGCGAGCCCCCGCCGCTCGTCGAACTCGCGGACCTCCGCGGCGACCTCCACTGCCACACGACCTGGTCGGACGGCCGCGCGACCGTGGAGGAGATGGCGCGGGCGGCGATCGAGCGCAGCTACGCGTACCTGGCGATCTGCGACCACACGCAGGCCGTCTCGGTCGTCCCCGGCCTGGCCGCCGACGACGTCCGGCGCCAGGGCGAGGAGATCGCCGCGGCGAACGAGCTGCTCGCGCCGTTCCGGATCCTGCGCGGGATCGAGTGCGACATCCTCGCCGACGGGACGCTCGACCTCCCGGACGACGTCCTCGCCGAGCTCGACTGGGTGATGGCGAGCGTGCACGCCGGCCAGCGCGGGAGCCGGGCCGAGCTGACGAAGCGGACGGTCGAGGCGATGTACCACCCGTCCGTTTCCGCCATCAGCCACCCCACGGGCCGGCTCATCGACCGCCGGCCGCCGAACGCGCTCGACCTCGACGCAGCCTTCCAGGTCGCGCTCGAGACCGGCACGGCACTCGAGACGAACGGGCTCCCCGACCGGCTCGACCTGAAGGACGAGCACGTGCGTCGGGCCGTCGAGGCGGGGATCCCGATCGTCGTCGCCACCGACGCCCACTCCACGCGCGGCCTCGGGAACATCGTCCTCGCCCTCGGGACGGCCCGCCGAGGCTGGGCGACGGCCGCCGACGTCGTCAACACGCGGCCGCTGGAGGAGATCCTGGCGTCGCGGAAGCCGGGGCTACTGGGCCGCTGAGCCCGGCCCCGTGGCCGTCCACTCGCGGAGGTCGTACCAGTGGCTCTCGCGGAGCGCGTCGGCGACCCGCTCGTCGGTGTGCTCGGCGTTGAAGACGTGCTTGTCGAGGTCGCAGCAGATCTCGATCGACCCGAGCGAGATCTCCTGCAGCCGCGCCAGCGCGTCTCCGGGCAGCTGAGCCTCCGCGACCGTGTAGTGCTTGAAGAGCAGGTCCGGCGCCCGCTCCAGCAGGTCCGGCCAGTCGGGGCAGGTCCGCGTGCTCAC
>DASSSO010000075.1:0-13910 GCA_035776735.1 Gaiellaceae bacterium
TCGAGCGGCAGCGGCCGCTCGGGCCGGCCGAGCGCCCGGTCGAGCCAGGTCGGGACGCCGGCGTCGGCGACGGGCCGCAACGCTTCACTCCCCACGGCTCCCGTATCGGCGCCCGGTGCCGTCATCTGAAGAGCTCCGTGACCGGCTCCGGCTCCTGGTCGCTGCTCACGTCGCGAAGCACCCTGCGCGGCTCGCCCTCCAGCTCGCGCAGCCGCTCGTCCATCAAGGCGAACCGCTGGGTCAGCGTCGTCGTCCGGTCCGAAAGCTTGGAGATCACCGTGGAGAAGTGGAGGAGCAGGACGAGCACGAAGAGCATGGCCAGGACGAACAGGGCGTTCGGCGGGTAGGCGACGCCGAGCGCGCGCGAGAGCTCGTGCAGGCCCGAGCGCCACACGGCGAAGACCAGGATCACGCCGGCCGTGCCCAGCCACAGGAGCGCGTAGCGCTCGCGCAGCTTCCGGGCCCGGATCAGCTCGATCACGACGCCGAGCAGAGCGACCGAGGCGAGGGCGGCGAACAGCTGGACTGGCATCAGTCGGGAAGGACGGGTTGCCGCGGGAAGAGCCCGACGAACAGCGCCAGCAGCACCTTGACGACGTAGTAGAACGACCGGAAGGCCGTGATCGAGGAGCGCCCTGCAGCCCGCGGCCGCATGAGGACGGGCACCTCGCAGACGCGGAGGTTCCCGCGCGCGGCCGTGACGACCGCCTCGACCTCGGGATAGTCGTGCGGGTAGTCGGCCGCGAAGAGGCGGATCCCGCGCCCGTTGACGGCCCGGAACCCTGACGTCGTGTCGGTCATCCGCTGCCGGACGCGCAGCGAGACGAGCACGGCGAACATGCCGATGCCGATCCGCCGCGCGAGCGGCGCACGGTAGGAGCGGGGCCCGGAGAAGCGCGTGCCGATCGCCAGGTCTGCGCGGCCTGCGAGCACCGGCTCCAGCAGCCGGGCGAGCTCGCGGGCGTCGTGCTGGCCGTCGCCGTCGACCTGGACGGCGACGTCGAAGCCGCGCTCGAAGGCGTACATGTACCCCGCCTGGACGGCGCCGCCGATGCCGAGATTGAGCGGCAGGGGAAGGACGCGTGCGCCGGCCTCGTCAGCGCAGGCGGCGGTCGCATCGGAGGACCCGTCGTCGACGACCAGCACCTCGAGCTCGGGGTCGAATGCCTGCAGGTCGAGCACGACCCCGGCGATCGAGGCCTCTTCGTTGTACGCGGGCACGATCGCGAGGCACCGTGGACGTTCCCGGCGCGCGTCGGCCGCAGTGAGCGCAACCGCCTGGGTCACGCCCTAGGTATCGGCCGCTCGGAGCAGTTTCTTGACCCGTCCCCAGTATCGGGCCACGAGCGGGTTGATCGCTCGAACGGGTGAAGGGACGTGTCCCTTCGGGCTCGCCCTGGTGCCAGGCACGAGGACCTGTCCGAGTGGGATGGTTCCGGGCCCGTCCCGCGCGAACGCGCGAAGAGGCGCCCGCGACTGCCGTCGCACGCCGACCCGTCAAGGTGCCAGGCACCTGGGCGCGGCCGGAACGGCCGCGTCCACGCCGGCTAGAGCGCCTTGCGGACGAGCGCCCAGTACCGCGCGATCAGCGAGTTGGCCGCCCTGACGGGGCCGGGGACGGGAATCATGGCGGGGGCAACGACGGGGCTCAGGAAGCGGGCGAGGTCGCGGTCGCGTACCCGGCGCAGCCGCTGCGTCTCCTGCCGGTGCCGCCGGAGCCACCCGGCGTTCCGCAGCAGCCAGCCCCAGCCGCGCACCTTGTCGCCCGCCCAACCCTCCTTCAGCGCGAGCGCCAGCATCCCGACCTCGACCGACGCGAGCACCGGCGCCAGCAGCACGAGCAGCCGCGGGGAAAAGGACGAGAGCACAAAGACGAGCCGGTTCCGCTCCAGGAGGTAGTGCTTAGCCGCGTGCCGGCGGAAGTCGTAGTCGTGGAGCACGTCGGCGGCCGGATTGACGACGACGCGCAGGCCGCGGAGCCGCACGCGCCAGCCGAGCTCGAGGTCCTCCTGGTACAGGAAGAGCTCCTCCGTGAATCCGCCCAGCTCCTCGAAGAGATCGCGCCGGATCGCCATCGCCGCGCCGGTCGGGAACGCAACGTCCCTCAGTTCCGACACGCTCTCCGCCGGCTCCCCGTAGCCGCCGGCCCAGGCGATCCCGGTGACGTGCACCTCGTTCCCGGCCGAGTTGAGCGTCTCGGGGCGGTCGAGCAGCCGGAGCCGCGCGGTCACGATCCCGACCGACGGGTCCTCGAGCGGGGCGACGAGGCCCGCGAGCGCCCCAGAGGTGACCACCGTGTCCGGGTTGAGGAAGACGAGCGCGTCCCCCGTTGCCTGCGCGGCGCCAAGGTTGTTCCCGGCCCCGTAGCCGCGGTTCTCCCCGGGCGAGATGAGCGTCACGCCCTCGGGGACCTCCGCGTCGCCGCCGTTGTCGACCACGATCACCTCGTGGGGCGCCTCCGGCCCGAGCGAATCGAGCAGTCGCCCGAGCGCCTCGCCCGAGCGGTACTCCACGGTGATGACGGACGAGGTTAGTACGCGCCCTTCCCGGCCACGACCGCCGGGATCGTCCGCAGCAGGATCGAGATGTCCAGCCAGATCGACCAGTTCTCCAGGTAATAGAAGTCGAGCCGGACGAGGTCGTCGAACTCGAGGTCGGAACGGCCCGCGATCTGCCAGAGGCCGGTCATCCCGGGCAGGACGCGGTAGCGCTTCCGGTGCCAGTCCTCGAGCAGGCGGTAGTCGCGGATCGGCAGCGGACGGGGCCCGACGAGGCTCATCTCGCCGCGCAGGACGTTCAGCACCTGCGGGACCTCGTCGAGGGAGAGGCGGCGCAGGAAGGCCCCGACGCGCGTCACCCGCGGGTCGTCCTTGAGCTTGAAGAGGGCGCCCTTCGCCTCGTTCTCCGCCTCGAGCTGCGGCTGGAGCGCGGCGGCGTCGTGGCGCATCGTCCGGAACTTGAGCATCTCGAACTCCTGCTCGTTGAGGCCGATCCGCCGGTCCCGGTAGAGGACGGGGCCGCGCGAGGTCAGCTTGATCGCCGCGGCGATCGCCACCCAGATCGGCAGGCCGACGACGAGGATCACGCCGCTCACCGCGAGGTCGAACGTCCGCTTGACGAGCCAGTCCGTCCCGACGAAGGCGGGCGGCCGGAGCTCGAAGAGCGGGACGCCCTGGCCGGGGATGTAGTCGGCACGCTGCGTCAGGAGCTCGGTCGTCGTGGGCGCCAGGCGCACGCGGACCCCCCGGCGGTGCGCCAGATCGACCAGCTCGAGCAGCTCGCGGTCGTCGAAGTCCGCCTCGGCGACGATCAGCTCGTCGATCTCGTTCTCCGCGACGACGCGGGAGATCTCGGAGATGCGGCCGAGGAAGCGCATCGGCATGCCGTCGGCCGAGGGGCCGACCGCGCCGACGAACTCGTAGCGGATCCCGCTCCGGCCCTCGCCGAGGATCCGGCGGAGATGCCCGACCCGGTCTTGGTCGCCGACGAGCACCGCCCGCCGGCGAACGCCGAACGCGTGCAGGAGATCCTCGGTGACGACGTCGTAGCTCGCGCGCAGGAGCCCGATGAAGGCCGTCGTGAGCACGACCGCCGTGGGGGCGAGCCCGTAGGTGCCGAACTCGCGGTTCGTACCGACGCCGTAAACGACCGCCACCAGCCCGACGAGGATCAGCGAGCCGATGATCCTCCCGCCGCCTCCGCGACGCTCGCGCTCGGCGTAGAGCCCGGCCCGCCAGAAGACGAGCAGCATCACGAGGGCGAGGAACGGCAGCCACTCGGACTCGGCGCGCCACAGCGCGCCCCAGAGGATCTCGTCGCCGTAGTAGAGCGCCCGCAGGACGAACGCCGCGTACAGCCCCAGCACGAGCCCGATCAGGTCGAGCGCGACCAGCGAGAGGATGCTGAGCCCGCGGCGGCCGAAGGTCGTCAGCGAGGTGCCGAAGAGAAGCGGTCGCGCCGAGCGAATGTCGCCGACGGAGGGCGGCGCGGCGTCCCTCGGCGCTTCCTTTGTAGCCACGGAGCGACGAATTCTACGTTCGCCGCCCCGCGGCTACTACTTGCGCGCTACCTGCTGAAGACCTGAAAGGTGCGGAACGCCGGCTTCCGGGCGCCACGCCGGGTGATCACCCCCGACTGCCAGCCGCTCAGGCGGGGCTCGTCGCGCACGAGGAACCAGATGAACATGTCGATCCGCCGCGTCTTCTTCGCCATCGCGATGGCCGTCCTCATGTAGCGGGCCTGATTCGCGTAGGAGACGCCGAAGAGGCGGTCGGGCGGGTTCGTCTGGTAGCCGTACTCGGTGATCCAGACCCGGGTCTTCCGTCCCCAGAGCCGGTCGACCTGCTTGATCAGGAGGCCGATGTTCGCCATCGTCACGGCCTTCTTCGACTTCGGGACGGTCGTCGGCTTCTCGGTGCGGTGGCCGTAGTACGGATGGTGCGCGAAGGCGTCCATCCGGGTGAGCCCGGCACGCCGGAGCCAGCTCATGAAGACGAGCGGCGAGGTCGACGGCCGCGAGCTGCGCGGCGCGTCGTTGCCGCGCGGGCCCGTGGCGCCGCAGGCGACCTTCTGCCCGGCGAGCCGCGTCGCCTTCACGCCGGCGTAGATCGCGGAGCAGATCAGCTTGTAGTCGTAGGCCGCCTGGTTGCGCCACTGGCGCCCGGCCAGCTTCCACTGGGGCTTGAGGAAGACCGGGTTGTTCGGCTCGTTCCAGGCCAGCCAGTGGCGGACGGCCGGAAGCGTCCGCTCCGGCTCGTTCTCCTGCTCCTTGACGGTGTAGGTGCCGCTGTAGCGCAGGGCCGCGGCGGTCGCGAAGAGCCGGAGGTCGACCGACCGGCGCGGGACGCGGTTGCGCGCGGGACCAGCCCACCGCGGCGTCCCGTAGATCGCCAGGAGCACGCGGATCCCCCGCTTGTCGGCCTCGTCGACCACCCGGTCGACGGCCGTCCAGTTGTACGCCGCGTCCGCCGGGTCGGCGGGCTTCGCCGGCCGGCGCTTGGCGACGGAGCCCCAGTCGAGCGTCGTGCGGACGACGCCGGCGCGGAGCGCCCGGAGCTGGGTGAACGCCCATGCCGTGTTGCCGTAGACCTGGGCGTCGTCGTAGAAGCCGAACAGCATCGGGGTGGCGGCCGAGCGCTTCGCCGCCGAGTCGGCCTCGCGGGTCACCGAGCCGGCGACCGCGGCGGCCGAGAGAACTAAGACGAGAACCAGGGCGACACGTCTAAACACGAATCTGCTCCCTTCCGAGACTGGGCAACATGCGGCGAAGGCCTTCTTCGAGCTCGATCTCGGGGGCCCAGCCGAGGATTTCCGTTGCGCGCGTGATGTCGGGTTGGCGGACCTGCGGGTCGTCGACGGGGAGGGCCTCGTGGACGATCTCGCTCTTCGATTCCGTCACCCGGATAACCGTTTCCGCCAGCTCCAGGATCGTAAACTCGCCCGGATTTCCCAGGTTCACCGGCATGTGCTCCCCGCTGGTCGCGAGGAGATAGAGCCCGCGGATCAGGTCGTCGACGTAGCAGAAGCTCCGGGTCTGCGACCCGTCCCCGAAGACCGTCAGCGGCTTGTGCTCCAGCGCCTGGCGCATGAACGTCGGAATCGCGCGGCCGTCGTAGGGACGCATGCGCGGGCCGTACGTGTTGAAGATCCGGACGATCGCGGTGTCCACGCCCTGCTGGCGGTGGTAGGCCATCGTCATCGCCTCCGCGTAGCGCTTCGCCTCGTCGTAGACGCCGCGCGGCCCGGTCGGGTTGACGTTGCCCCAGTAGGTCTCCGGCTGGGGGTGCACGTCGGGGTCGCCGTAGATCTCGCTCGTCGACGCGAGCAGGAAGCGGGCGCGCTTCCACTTCGCCAGGCCGAGCGTGTTGTGCGTCCCGTACGAGCCCGTCTTCAGCGAGTGCAGGGGCTGGCGCAGGTAGTCGATCGGGCTCGCGAGCGCCGCCAGGTGGAACACGAGGTCGACCGGCTCGTCGATGTCGATCCGCTCGATCACGTCGTGGTACAGGAACGTGAACCTGTCGTCCCGGATGTGCTCGAGGTTCGAGAGCGTGCTCGACTCGAGGTTGTCGATGCAGATCACCCTGTGGCCCTGCGCCAGCAGGAACTCACAGAGATGGGAGCCGAGGAAGCCAGCTCCACCGGTGACGACCGCCGTAGCCACGGACGCCTAGGCTAACGGCCCTTTCGGCGGGTGTTCGGGATCCTTACGGACGCTTTACGGCGGGGACGCCGCGGTTCGGCCGAAGGCCGACGCGCCGTAGGGCCTCGAGCAGGGTGCCGCTCGTTGCCGATCGCAGCATTTCCCAGCCGACCGCCCGGTTCCCGGCGACGAGACGCGCCAGCTCGCCGAGGCGACGATTTCGGACGTAGAGGTTGACGTAGCAGGCGATCTGGTACCGCTTGAGCTGGGCGAGGCTCACAGTCTCGAGCTCGAGGACGCCACTCGAGTACTTGTCGAAGTCCTCCCAGCCGCCGGAGAGGAGTCGATAGCCGCCCTCTCCACGCAGCGCCATCTCGTGGATCGGGGTGCCGGGGAAGGGCGTCATGATCGAAACGGACAGCTGGTGCGGGTTGATCTTCGCGATGAAATCGATCGTGTCCCGGATCTCCGCGCGGGTCTCGTCCGGATGGCCGAGGATGAACTTGCACCAGACCTTCAGGCCGTTCGCCCGTGCGAGTGCGACGGCGCGCTCGACCTGCTCGAGCGTGATCCCCTTCTTGATCTTCCGAAGCACCTCCGGATTGCCGGTCTCGACGCCGAGCTCGAGCAGCTCGAAGTTCGCGGTCTTGAGCAGGCGCATGAACTCGTCGTCCACGCGGTCGACACGGGTCTGAGCTGAGAACCGGACTCGATGGTGGAACCCTCGGGCGATGATCCCCTCGAGGATCGCCTTCGTCCGGCCCATGTGCAGCCCGAAGGTCTCGTCCTCGATGCGGATCCGCGTCGGGCGGTAGCGCGCGAGAGTCTCTTCGACCTCGTCGAGCACGTTCGCCGGCGTCCGGTATCGCGGCTTGAACCCGGAGTTGTGGGAGCAGAACACGCACTGGAAAGGGCAGCCGCGGTGCGTGATCAGCGGGAGCGTCTCGACGGGCCGGAAGAGGTCCCAGGCGGGGAACGGAAGCGCGTCGTAGTCGTCAGGAGGCGGGCGAGGAGTTGCTCCCACCAAGTCGTCCCCGCGGCGCGAGACGAGCCCGGGGATCGCCGACGGATCCGCGTCGTGCTCCAATGCGTCGACGAGCTCACGCACGAGGTATTCGCCCTCGCCGACGCATGCGTAGTCGAAGCTCTCCCCTTCCTCGAGCGCCTGCCTGCCGACGGCGTTGACATGTGCGCCGCCGACGATGACCGGTACGTCGGCTCGATCGCTCTTGATCCGCCGCGCGATCTCGACGGCGCGGGGGTACTCGACGGTCATGCAGGTGATCCCCACGAGATCCGGCGGTCGGTCCCTCACGCGCGTCACGATGTCGTCCACCGCCAAGCCGGCCAGCTTGCCGTCGAGCAGGTCGACCGTGTGGCCGGCTTCCCGCAGCGAGCTCGCGATGTACGCGATCCCCAGGCTCGGAAAGCGCGCCCAGTGCTTGTCGTACTCGCTCCGGGGCGGCGGCTGCACGAGGGCGATCCTCATCGCGTCCTCCGGCCTCTGCGCTTCATCCGGGCCATGCGCTCACGACGTTGCCACGACGAGAAAGCCGCGGGGCCCGCGAGAGGGGAACTCGACGCTCGAGAACCCGGCGTCGGCGAGGAGCTCTTCCGCCTCCGCTTCGGAGTACTCGTAGATGGAGCAACGGTGAAACGCGTAGTGAAGGTGGCGAAGCGGAGCTTTGACCCATTCCCAGCGCGGGAAGGACGCGACGAGCGCGCCGCTGCAGCGGGCCCGCATCCACGCGGCGGCACGGGCCGGCTCGTCGAGGTAGTCGAAGAGGCCCAACGCCAGCACGACGTCGAACGAGCCCGGCACGTCGAGCCCGAGGAAGTCGCCTTCGATGAGCTCGACGGCTTCGTGTCCGTCGAGGCGCCGGCGTGCGAGCGCCAGCATGTGCGGCGAGACGTCGATCCCGACGTAGCTCGCGGCGCCGGCCTCGAGGACCGCCTCGGCGACGCGGCCGGGCCCGCACCCGACGTCGAGCACCTTCGGGGCGGGATGCCGCGCCACGACCGAGACGGCGAGGTCTCGGCTCCGCCGAGGTGCGCGCCGGACCGTCCGCCTCTCGTACAGCCGGTCAAACCTGCGCGCGTGCTTGTCGAAGTACCGTCGTGTCGGTGTCATCGCGGGCCGTGAAGAGCACGTCGCGGAAGGGCACGAGCTGGAACCGCCGGGCGGCTTCGCGGAGCCGTGGCTCGATGAGGTCGCGGCGGGTGTTCTGCCAGAGGTCCCTCCACGTTTCCCGGATTCGCTCGCGGCCGCCCGCGCGTCGGGGAAGCGCGATGCGCAGCGGCTCCGGGGCGAACTCGTACGGGTGGAAGTACAGGACCGGAAGCGTCGTCCGGCGGCTGAGGTCGTTCAGCGCCCGCCAGAGCACCGCGCTGGGCAGGACACGCCAGTAGGCCCCGCCGCCGACAGGAAGAGCCACCCTGCCCCACCGGCACACGGCGAGCGGAAACTCCCACAGGGTGTCCGCGTCGCCTCGGAGACCGTACGGGTGCGCCGGGATCGGCCGGATCCGGTTGCGGACCCGCGGCGAGTCGAAGAGGCTGGAGTCGTACCGGAAGCCGAGCTCGCGCAGGACGTCGTGCGCCCAGCGCGAGTCGCGGTTGATCGAGCACCACGGCGCTCGATACCCGACCGGCGTCACGCCGCAGATGCGCTCGATCACGTCCACGCAGCGGACGACGTCGCGCCTGAACTCGCCGGGCGTCTGCTCGTACGCGCGTACGTGGTCGTAGCCGTGACAGCCGACCTCGTGTCCCCTCGCGACGACATCCGCGAGCGCCTCGGGGTGCCGCTCGGCCGTGACCCCGGCGACGAAGAACGTCGCGCGGATGCCGAGCTCGTCGAGGAGCCCGAGAAGCGTCGAAACGTGCCGGTCGAACGCGTCGCTTCCCGTGCGCCAGTCGGCGCGTCCGATCTGGTGGTAGACGAGCTGGTGCCAGTCCTCGAAGTCGAACGTCAGCAGGAACGTCTTCCGGCCCCCGTCGGTGCGAACGGCCGCGCTCAAGCCACGACCGCCGTCTGCCGGGCGCCTCGACGTTCCGGCGCAGTGATCATCTCCGCGAGCGCCGCGCGTACCCCGGTTGCCGACGCGCGCTCGACGTGCCGGGCGAGCACGGAGAGCCAGCCGTTCAACCAGGCTGGATCGACGTGGCTCGCGCTCGCCCTCCACACGTGCTCGCAGGGAGTCGCGGCGATCTCGTCGCCGCTCGAGTACAGGCGCTCATGAAGTCGTTCTCCCATCCGCAGGCCGATGAACTCGACGGCGACATCGTGTGAGGCGGCCGAGGCGAGGCGCCGGGCCAGGTCGAGGATGGTTACGGGTGGCCCGGAGTCGAGCCAGAGGATTCCGCCGGCGTCTCCCAGCCCTCCGGCGACGATCGCGAGCTTCGCGGCTTCGTCCGCCGTCATGAGGTAGCGCGTCACCGCGGGATGCGTGACCGTGAGGGGACCGCCGCGCGCGATCTGCTGCCGGAAGACCGGCAGGATGCTCCCCGTCGAGTCGACAACGTTCGCGAGGCGGACGGACGTGTACCGCCCGACCGCTGCCTCCCGCCCGGCCGCGGCGACGATCCATTCGGCGACCGCTTTCGTCTGGCCGAGGATGCTCGCCGGCTCGACGGCTTTATCTGTCGAGAACAAGACAAAGCGGCCGACCCGCGTACGGCGTGCCGCGTCGACGACGCACTTCGTCCCGAGGACGTTCGTGGCGACTCCCTCGGTCGGAGAGGCCTCGAGCAGCGGGACATGCTTGTACGCCGCCGCGTGGAAGACGACGGCCGGGCGATGCTCTTCGAAGACCGAGGCAGTCCGCTCGGGGCTCTTGATGTCGGCGAGAACCGGGGCCGCGTCTCGGAACCCGAGGTCGTCGGCGAGCCTCCTCACGACGGCGGCCAGCGAGGCCTCAGCCTGATCGACCAGGACGAGCTCGCCGACGCCCCGCCGGACGAGCTGCGCGCACAGCTCGGCGCCGATCGAGCCTCCGGCGCCGGTGACGAGGACGGTCGCGTCCGCGAGGTACCCGCAGAACCCAGCGACGTCGACGTCGACGACGGGCCGGCCCAGGAGCGACGCGACTCCGAGCTCGGCGGCAGGCGTGTGACCGTTCCGCGCTCCCGTCCGCATCTGCGCGGAACCGATGTACGACCCGTGGCCTCGCTCCGACGTGTCGCCGATGGCGCGGTCCCTATCGCATCCGCGCAGGCATGTCAACAGTCCTCAGGTCGTGCCGAGCGCGCGGACAAGCGCGGCGACGACCCGTTCCTGGTCGGCGGCCGAAAGGCCCGTGTGGAACGGCAGCGCGAGCCCCTGGGCACCCGCCGACTCCGCCACCGGAAACATCCCGGACGAGAAGCCGAAGCGGTCGCGATAGGCCGGCTGCAGGTGGATCGCGGGAAGGTAGGGCTTCGAGGCGATCCCCTCTGCCGCGAGCCGCGCCATCACCGTCGACCGCTCGGTCGGTGGGTCGAGGAAGACGACGTACACGAACCAGGAGCGCCGGTGGACGTCGTCGTCGGGACACAGCAGTCGGACGCCTTCGACGCCGGCCAGCAAGACGTCGTATCGCGCGGCGACCTCATCGCGGAGGGAAAGGATGCGATCGAGCTTCCGCAGCTGCGCGACTCCGAGCGCGGCCGACAGCTCGTCGAGGCGATAGTTGTAGCCGATTCGTTCGTGCGCGAACGTCTCGCCCCGGTCGGTCCGGCCCTGGTTCGCGAGGCTCTTCACGAGGGCCCACTCGTCCTCGGAGCCGACCACGACTGCGCCGCCCTCTCCGGTGGTCACCTGCTTGTTCGGATAGAACGCGAAGACCGCGGGGTTCCCAAAGGACCCGACCGGCCGGCCGCGATAGGTGGCACCGAGCGCCTCGCAGGCGTCCTCGATGATCGCGAGTCCGTGGCGTTCCGCGAGTTCGTGGAAGGCGTCCATGTCGAGCGGGTACCCGAACAGGTCGACGAGGACGAGCGCCTTCGTCCTCGGGGAGATCGCGGCTTCCACGGCACCGGGGTCGAGGTTGAGCGTCCGTTCGTCGACGTCGACGAAGACGGGGATGCCGCCCTCGTAGACGATCGCGTTCGCGGAGGCGATGAACGACAGAGGAGTCGTCACGACCTCGTCGCCCGGCGCGATCCCCGCAAGCTTGACGCAGAGGTGGAGCCCTGCCGTCCCGCTTGACAGTGCCGCGGCGTACGGCGCCTCGACGCGCTCTGCAAGTGCGGCCTCGAACTGCTCGATCATCGGCCCGAACGCGAGACGTCCGGACCGGATGACCTCGAGGACGAGCTCCTCCTCGGCTTCGTCGACGTACGGCGCCGAAAGCCCGATGGTCTCAAGCGCGGTCGAGCCGCTCATGGATGCCGCATGCTGACAGATCGCTCGCCGGAAGACCTAGCGCAAGTCTTTGTTCGACTCCATGTCGAACCACATCGCGAAGAGCGTGAACTGCGTGCCGGAGATCAGCAGCAGCGCGACGAGGGTCGCCGTGCCCGCCGTGATGTCACCTCCGAGGAAGATCCGCTCGATCGCGACCCAGGCGCCGAGGGCGAGGCCGAGCGTCGTCATCACGATCCCCAGCGCGTAGAAGAAGACGAGCGGGTGGAAGTCGCGGATCACGTACTTCTCCCGCAGTCGCCAGAAGAAGCCCTTGAAGAGCAGCCACGCGATCGCGGGAACCACGCGCCACAGGCGGATCCCCGAGCGCTCGCCGACGTCGTAGATCGGCCGCGAGGAGAAGTCGCGCACGCGCGCGTTCCAGACGTTCAGGTGCACGAGCATGTCGTTCGGGAAGCCGTAGCGCCGGTAGATCCGGTCGAGGTCGAGCTGCTGGAGCATCGGCCGCGAGATCGCCGTGTAGCCGGACTGCGAGTCGGCGACGTGCCAGTAGCCGGAGGCGATCTTCGTCAGCATCGAGAGGACGGCGTTGCCGAGGTAGCGGTGCCGCGGCATCAGCTTCCACGCCTGGCCGGTGAAGAGCCGGTTCGCCTTCGCGTAGTCGACCTCGCCGCGGGCGACGGCGCCGGCCAGGGTCTCGAGGTCGGCGGGGTCCATCTGGCCGTCGGCGGCCATCACGCAGGCGACGTCGACCTTTTCGTCCAGCGCGCGCTTGTAGCCGGTGACGATCGCGGCGCCGACGCCGCTGTTCCGGTCGTGGGCGATCACCTCGACCCGCGGGTCGCCCGCCTCCCGCGCCCGCTCGGCCGTCGCGTCGGACGAGTGGTCGTCGACGACGTAGATCCGGTCAACGAAGGCGGGGATCTCGGCGAGAGTGCGGCCGATCAGCTCCTCCTCGTCGTGGGCCGGGACGACGACCGCGACCCGCTTGCCGTCGAGCAACGCTACGCGTCCGAGGCTCGCGGCCGGAACCGCCGCTCGGCCGGCTCCCACAGGATCGCCGCGAGAAGGCCGAGAACGAGTCCCATCAGGCCGCCGACGGCGAGCGACCGGCCGACGCTCCGCGCCGTCGTCTTCCTGGCCGCGGCCCGCTCGACGATGCTCGGGCGCTCGACGTTCTCGGCCAGGGAGAGCGCCTGCTGGGCCCCGAGGAGATCCTGCTGGACGGTGCCGCGCCGCTGCTCGCCGAAGCTGATCGTCGAGTTGAAGGTCGAGACGAGCAGCAGGCGCTCGGTCGTGCTGATCGAGCGGTCGCCGAGCACTTCCGCGAGGCCCGCCTGAGCGACGGTCAGGCGCCGGTCGATCTGCTCGAGCTCACGCTCGTCGGAGGTGATGCGCTGCTCGATCGCGGAGATCTTGTCCTCGACGTAGGGCGAGACGTCGTCGACGACCTCCTGGGCGAGCAGGTTCGCGGCCCGCGTGGTCGTCCGCGCGTTCTGGCCGACGACGGCGACCTCGATCAGCGGGGTCGTGCCGACGACGGCCCGGCGGCCGGCCGGCGGCGAGACCTGCCGGCTCGTGACGTTCGCCCGCAGCTTGGCGAGGTCCATCCCGCTCCGCTCGGCGACCCGCTGGAGCACGGCCTCGCTGTGGACGATCTCGTTCACGGTCGACGGGTTCGTCGCCAGGCCGGGCACCGGGGCGCCGCCGGTGGGCGAGAACGGCTGGCCGAGGTAGAGCGTCGCCTCGGCGCGGAAGACGTCGCCGCCGCCGAGCGCGAGCGCGTACCCGCCGGCCAGGCCGACGAGGAGGCCGAGCACGGGCAGCCACCAGCGCGCCCTGACGGCGTCCCACCAGCCGCGAACGTCGACCTCGCGCTCGGCGTCGAGATCGAGCTCCTCGGGCGGAATCCGGCGTTCGGTCACGCTCATCCGGCCGGGACCCTAGAGGTTTGGTGTGAAAGCAGGCCGCAGTCGGGGGCGCTCCAGACCAAGCCGGGCGGTGCGGGCGGTCGAGGCGCGTAGCAGCGCTACGCGTCGCGAGCGCACGTGCCGATCCGGCGCCGCGTCTGGGGCGTCATCCGGCCCGGGCTGGTTTCACATCAAGCCTCGGCGAGGAGACCGGCGTAGAGACGCTCGTGAGCCTCTGCGATCGCGCTCCACGACAGCCCTCGCCGGGCAGCCTCGGTGCCGCGGAAAGCGCGGTCGAGCGCGCCGGGGTCGTCCAGCAGCCGCCGGATCGCGGCCGCGAGCGCCTCCGGATCCTCCGGCGGGACGACGAGGCCCGCGCCGTACTCCTCGACCGTCTCCCCCAGGACGTCCGTGACCACGGCGGGCCTGCCGTTGCCGAGCGCCGTCGCGAGCGCGCCGGAGGCGGACTCGCCGCTCCTGTACGGGAAGACGGCGAGCGTGCTCTCGGCCATCAGCC
>DASSSO010000125.1:0-18238 GCA_035776735.1 Gaiellaceae bacterium
TGTCGCATCGGCCGACCTCGCGGACGAGACGGCGCTCGCCGAGAAGTACGCACCGGTCGTCCGCCTCGTCGAGCAGACGGAGGAGTGCGGGCCGGGCGAGCCGTACGAGCCGATGGACGTCGACGCCCTCTTCGACGAGCCGACCGTCGCCTTCCGAGGGCCGTGGAACGCGGTCGACCTCGTGAAGATCGGCCCGAGCGCCGGCGATCTGGTCGGCCTGTACGGGTACCACCTCGACTTCCCCGGCGACGCGCTCTCCCCGCGCTGCGACTACGAGCGCTGGGCCCGCCGGATCACGGAGGGGCGGGCGCCGGCGGTGTACGCCCACGTCGCGACCGAGGCCGCCCGCCCGGGCAAGCTCGCGCTCCAGTACTGGCTCTTCTACGCATACAACGACTGGAACAACCTCCACGAGGGCGACTGGGAGGTGATCCAGCTCGACTTCGACGCAGGCGACGCCGCCGAGGCGCTCACGGAGCAGCCGGTCTCGGTCGGCTACAGCCAGCACGAGGGCGCCGAGGTCGCCGAGTGGGGCGAGGAGAAGCTCGAGCTCGTGGACGGCCGGCGGCCGGTCGTCCACCCGGCCGCGGGCTCGCACGCGAACTTCTTCGACGACGCCCTGTTCATCGGCAGCTCCGGCGAGCAGGGCGTCGGCTGCGACGACACCCGCGGCCCCCACGTCGAGCTCGACCCGGCGGTGAAGACGATCCCGAGCGACGAGCCCGCCGCGCGCGCGGCCTTCCCCTGGATCGCGTTCGAGGGCCGCTGGGGCGAGCTTCAGGACGCGTTCTTCAACGGCCCGACCGGGCCGAACATGAAGCGCCAGTGGCTCGAGCCGATCAGCACCTCGGAGGGGTGGCGCGACCGGAGCTACGCGGTCCCGACCGGAGGCGTCTTCGGGACGGGCGCGACCGACTTCTTCTGCACCGGGGTTGCCGCCGGCTCGATGGCGCTGATCCGCTGGCTGCAGGATCCGGTGCTCGTCCTCCTCGGGCTCGCGGCGCTGCTCGCGCTCGTCCTCTTTGCGGTGGCGCGGACGACGTGGCGGCCGGGAGCCCCCCTTCGCGTCGCCCGACGGCGCACCTGGGGCCAGATCCTCGCGGCCTCGGCGCGGATGTACGTCAGGCGAGCCCGGCTCTTCCTGGGGATCGGGCTGCTCCTGATCCCGATCACGCTCGTGACGGCTCTGATCCAGGGGCTGCTCATCGGCGGGTTCAGCCTGATCGGCATCGAGGCGGAGGGCGAGACGGCCGGCGCACTGCTCCTGCTGCTGTTCGTGATCGGGACGACGCTGACGCTGCTCGGGCTCGGCCTCGTCCAGGCTGCGACCGCCTGCGCGCTCGTGGAGGTCGACGCCGGCCGCCCGGTCGGCCCGGTCCGGGCCTACCGCCTCGCCCTCGACAGCATCCGGCCCCTCCTCGGCTCGATCGCCGTCGCCGTAGGCGTGGCGGGGGCGATCGCCGGGACCGCGATCCTGCTCCCGATCGCGATCTGGCTCGCCGTCCGCTGGGCGCTGCTCGCCCAGGTCGTCGAGCTGGAGAATCGCTCCGCCCTCGAGGCGCTCCGCCGCAGCGCCGGGCTCGTCCGCGGCCGCTGGTTCCGCGTCGCCTCGCTGGTCGGGGTCGGCGCCGTCCTCGTCATCGCCGCCGGCCCGATGCTCGGAGCGGTCCTGATCCTCGCCACCAGCGCTCCGCCGGCGTTCCTCAACGTCGTCGCCGGCGTCGTCTACGCGCTGTCCGTGCCGTTCGTGGCGCTGACGACCTCGTACGTGTACTTCGACGCACGCACCCGGCTCGAGCTCGAGGGCGCCGAGGAGCCGGACGTGCTGCCGGCCGAGATCGGCCTTGAACCCCGCTGAGGTTCGGCGTACGCTCGGTCGGGTAGCCGGTCTGCGGCCCGGGCTCGGGAGACCATGGTGGACGCGACCGCACCCTCCTCGTCACGAGGCACGCTGAGCTCGCTTCCCGAGCGCGAGTGCGACCTCGTGATGAAGGGCGGGATCACGAGCGGCGTCGTCTACCCGGGGGCGATCACGAGGATCGCGCGGGCGTATCGCCTGAGGAACGTCGGCGGGGCCTCCGCGGGCGCGATCGCCGCGGTCGCTGCGGCCGCCTGCGAGTACAGGCGGAACCAGGGCGAGCCGAACGCGTACGACGTCCTCGACGCCGTGCGCGACGAGATCAGCGCGCGGGGCTTCGTGCAGAGCCTGTTCCAGCCCACACCCGAGGCTCGCCCCGCATTCGACGTCGCCCTCGGGCTGGTCACCTCGTCCGGGTCGCTGTTCGTGCGAGCCGCGAAGGCCGTCGTCTCGATCCTGCGCGCCGACCGGCGCTTCCTCCTCGGCGCCGCGCTCGCCCTGCTCCTCTGGGGCGGGATCGCGGCGCTCGTGATCGCCGTCCTGGCCACCGGAGGCCCCGATTGGCCGGACGTTCTCGCGGCGGCGCTCGTCGGCCTGGTCGCGATTGTTGTCGCGGGCCTGCTCGTCACCGGGCTCGCGGTCCTCGCGCTGCTCCGGTTCGCAGCCAAGCTCGACCGGGCGCTGAGGACGACGTGGTGGGGGATGTGCAGCGGGCAGACCGAGGCCGGGCGGCTCCCCGACTCCGGCCTCACGGACTGGCTCTACAAGACGGTGCAGCGGTGTGCCGGCGAGCCCGAGCGCCCGGTCACCTTCGCCATGCTCGCCGGCGACGATCCGAAGAACGTCCAGGTCAACCTCCAGCTGATCACGACCGACCTGAGCTCCTCGCGGCCGGCGACCCTGCCGCTACCGGAGCCCGAGGACGAGGAGAAGCCGTACTACTTCGACCCCGAGGAGTGGAGGCAGCTCTTCCCCGACGCGGTCGTCCGGCACATGGTCGGCGCAACCGCATCCGCCGCGGTGCAGGACGCCGACCGGGACGCACGGACGCTCTATCCGGTTCCCGGCCGCGAGCTGCCGATCGTCGTGGCCGCGCGGCTCAGCCTCAGCTTCCCGATCCTGCTCTCGACGGTTCCGCTCTGGCGCGCCGACGGCCCCGGCGGGAAGTTCGTGCAGCACACGATGTCCGACGGCGGAATCTCGAGCAACTTCCCGATCCACTACTTCGACTCGCTGTTCCCGGGCCGGCCGACGTTCGGGCTCGACCTCCAGCCCTGGCGCGGCCCGCAGCACAAGCTCGTCGAGATGTCGGACAAGCCGCGGAAGCCCGGCTTCCGCGAGGTTCAGAACGTCGGCGACTTCTTCGGTCAGATCCTCAACGCCGCCCGCAACTGGCGCGACAACATGCAGGCGGAGCTCCCCGGCTACCGCGACCGGATCTGCCAGATCCGGCTCTCCGCCGAGGAGGGCGGGTTGAACCTGAACATGCCCGGCGAGGTCGTCAGCCGGCTGATCCAGCGCGGCGACGAGGCGGGGGCCGAGGTCACGAACGCGGCCAGCTTCGACTGGGACCGCCACCGCATCACGCGCTTCTGGACGATGATGCAGATGCTCCAGCAGAGCTTCGGCCCGCTCGGCTTCGGGCGTCCCGGCGTCTACCAGGGCGAGTACCCGGGCCGCATCGCGTTCCAGAAGGTCGTGCGGGAGTGGCAGGAGTTGGGCAAGAGCCCGGAGCCGCCGCCGCTCGCGTGGTGGGCGGACGCGCTGACTGCGAGCGACGGCGTGTTCGGCCTGGTCGCGGACTGGCCGGACTTCGACGCGGAGGCGCCGGCGCCGAAGCCGACGCTCCGCATCGTTCCCCGGGCCTAGGGCGGGTATTGTCGGCCGCGTGGAGCTTCCGGCAGAGGCGCGTGAGCTGATCGAGTCCGGGGCGCTCGGGCACCTCGTCACGCTCAACGCGGACGGATCGCCCCAGGTCTCCTGCGTGTGGATCGGGATCGACGAGGGTGACCTCGTCTCCGGCCATCTGAACGACCGGCAGCAGAAGCTCCGGAACGTCCGCCGCGACCCGCGGGTCACGCTCTCCTTCGAGGGGACGAGGATCCACCCGCCCGGCCTCAAGGAGTACCTCGTCGTCCACGGCCGGGCGCGGCTCGAGCCCGGCGGGGCGGCGGAGCTTCTCCAGCGGCTGGCGTACGTCTATCTCGGGCCCGGCGTGAAGTTCCCGCCCATGGATGCCCCGCCGCCGGGGATCGTCCTGCGGACGACGCCCGAGCGGCTGGGCGGGGTCGGCCCCTGGGCGGGCTGAGCGGCGCCGCAGAGGCGGATGGCGAGCGAGATCGTCCTCGTCAGGCACGGAGAGACGGAGTGGAGCCGGGACGGACGGCATACCGGGCGCACCGACGTCCCGCTCACGGACGCCGGCCGGGAGCAGGCGCGCGCGCTTCCGGCGGCGCTCGAGGGGTGGAGCTTCGACCGCGTGCTGACGAGCCCGCTCGCGCGCGCCGCCGAGACTGCGCGGCTCGCCGGCTACGGCGAGGCCGAGCCGAGAAACGAGCTCCGGGAGTGGGACTACGGCGACTACGAGGGCCGGAGGACGGCGGACATCCGCGAGGAACGCCCGGGCTGGACGCTGTGGCTGGACGGCGTGCCCGGCGGCGAGACGGCCGCTGAGGTCGCCGCCCGCGTCGATCGCCTGCTCGACCAGCTCCGCCGGGTCGACGGCCGGGTGATGGTCTTCGCCCACGGCCACCTGCTCCGCGTGCTCGCCGTCCGCTGGATCGGGCTCGGGCCGGAGGCCGGGCGGCTCCTGGCGCTCGACACCGCCACGGTCGGCGTCCTCGGCCACGAGCGCGAGACGCCGGTCATCCGGGTCTGGAACGCGCCGATCCTGGCCCCGAAAATGCCAAGTCCTGCGAACCCGAGGGCCCACAGGACTTGACGAAGCGACTGTCTCACAGACGGGCGCGTTCGTCAAGCGGGGTCGGCGGCGGCCCTTGACGCCGGCCGGGTGCTGGCCCGCGAGGGCCTGACCAACTCGAGTCGCCCCGCTGGCGGCGGCGACGCCCGCCTAGCTGAACCTCCCACTGCCAAGATCACGGGGTGATCTCGCCCCGTGCTCCGCGGATCGCCGCGGTCTTCCGCCAGTCCGAGCGCGTCACCCCGCTCGAGCTGTTTTTCGACCTCGTCTTCGTCCTCGCGCTCACCCAGTGTACGGCTCTGATGGCCGCGGATCCGACCTGGGCGGGCCTCGTGCGGGGACTGCTCGTGCTCGGCGTCCTCTGGTGGGCGTGGGTGGGCTATGCGTGGCTGACGAGCGTGCTCGACCCGGAGGAGGGCGGCGTGCGGCTCGTGATGTTCGTCGTTATGGCGGCGCTCCTCGTCGTCGCTCTCTGCGTGCCGGGCGCGTTCGGGGACGACGCCCTCCTCTTCGCCTGCGCGTACGCGATCGTCCGGGGCGGGCAGCTCGCGCTGTTCATCATCGCGAGCAGGGACGACCCGGCGCTGCGCCAGTCCGTTCTCGGGCTCGCCGGAGGGTCGGCCATCGGCGTCGGCCTGCTCATCGCCGCCTCGGCCCTGGACGGCTGGCCGCAGGGGGCCGTCTGGGCACTCGCGCTGCTGCTGGACATGGCCGAGCCGTTCTTCTTCGGCTCGGAGGGCTGGAGCCTGGAGCACCCGAGCCACTTCGCCGAGCGCCACAGCCTGATCATCATCATCGCCCTCGGAGAGTCGATCGTCGCGATCGGGGTCGGGGCCGGCGTCGCGGTCGACGCGGGCGTCGTGACCGCGGCCGCGCTCGGGATCGCCGTCGGCGCGGCGCTCTGGTGGCTCTACTTCGACGTCGTGGCCCTCCTGTCGGAGCGGGACCTCGCGCGGCTACCGCCCGGCCGAGAGCGCAACGAGCGCGCGCGGGACGTCTACTCGTACATCCACTTCCCGATGGTCGCCGGGATCGTGCTCGGTGCGCTGGGGCTGAAGAAGACGCTCGGCGACGTCGGGGCGGAGCTGGACACCGTCACCGCCTCCGCGCTGCTGGGAGGGACGGCGCTCTACCTGCTCGCCCACGTGGCGCACCGGTACCGGAACATCCACACGGTGAACAACCACCGGCTGGTGTGCGCCGTGCTGCTGCTGGCGCTGATCCCGGTCGGGGTCGAGCTGCCCGCGCTCGCGACGCTCGGGATCCTCGCCGCCTCGATGTGGGTGCTGATCGGCCTGGAGGCGATCCGCTTCGCCGGCTCCCGGCAGCGCGCCCGGCAGGCGCTGGCCGAGGAAGCCGCGGGCCACTAACCCAACGCCCAGGTCCGCCCGTAGAGCACACCGTCGGCAAGACGGGGCCGTGCGGCCCCTCCGCCTTCCGGTACCGTCGAGAGATGGCGGTGCCGCCCGGTTCCGGAGCCCGCGAGTATGCGACCGACGAGATCGTCGTCGAGTGGCGCCCGAGGCGCTGCTACCACTCGGGTAACTGCGTCAGGGCGCTCCCGATCGTCTTCGACAAGGAGCGCCGGCCGTGGATCGACCCGACGCAGGCGAGCGCGGACGAGATCGAGGAGGCCGTCGAGCGGTGCCCGTCGGGCGCCCTCCGGATCCGGCGGCTGCGCGGCACTGCCCGGCCGGCGCCGACCACCGTCGAGGTGACGCCCGACCCGAACGGCCCGCTGCTCGTGCGCGGCCCGCTCCGGGTGGTCCGCGCGGACGGCAGCGTGGAGGAGGTCACCCGGGCCGCGTTTTGCCGCTGCGGCCACTCGGCGAACAAGCCGTTCTGCGACGGGACCCATCGCGAGGTGGGCTTCAGGGCATGACCGTCCGGGACAATCCGGCCAAGCGGCGGTACGAGGCGCTCGTGGACGGCGAGGTGGCCGGCTGTGTCTTCTACGCCGAGCGGGACGGCGCACTCGTCCTGCTGCACACCGAGGTTGCGGACGAGTACGAGGGCAAAGGCGTGGGGAGCAGGCTGGTCGCGGCGACGCTCGACGACGTCCGGGCCCGCGGGCTGTCGGTCGTCCCGCGCTGTCCCTTCGCGAAGGGATACATCGAACGGCATCCGGAGTACGCAGACCTCGTGGACGCCGGAGCCGGCCGGTGATCGCGCGCGTCTGGCGCGGCTGGACGTCGGCCGAGGACGCCGAGGCGTACAGGGACTACCTCGTCGATACGGGGATGCGCGACTCCCGGGCGATCCCGGGCAACCGGGGGACGGTCGTGCTCCGGCGCCCGGACGGCGACCGGGT
The DNA here is from genome assembly GCA_035776735.1 of Gaiellaceae bacterium. Taxonomy (GTDB): domain Bacteria; phylum Actinomycetota; class Thermoleophilia; order Gaiellales; family Gaiellaceae; genus JACDAN01. The sequence continues at coordinate 7,090 of DASSSO010000125.1, forward strand.
CGAGTTCACGACCATCACGCTCTGGGACTCCTTCGAGGCGATCGCCGCCTTCTCGGGCGCCGAGGGTGACGCCGCGGTGTTCTACCCCGAGGACGACCGCTTCCTCGTCGAGCGCGAGTGGACGGTCTCCCACCACGAGGTCGTGCACGCGGACCTGCCTGCCTGAGCCGGCGGCGGCTCAGTCCAGGGGCAGCGCGCGCCCGTCGAGCGGCGACGAATGGACGATCGACGTCGTCGTCTGACCGAGGACGATGAAGCGGTCGAGGATGTCTTCCAGGTCGTCCATCGCGCGGAGATGCAGCTTGAGGACGAAGCAGTCCTCGCCGGTGACGCGGTGGCACTCGACGACCTCGGGCACCTCGCGGGCGAGCTCGGGGATCTTCTGGAGCTGTCTCGTGGTCGGCCGGATGCGGACGAAGGCGGCGATCGGGTAGCCGATCGCCTTCGCGTCGACAGCGGCGCGGTAGCCCGTGACGACGCCGGTCCGCTCCAGCCGCTGGAGCCGCTCGGCGACGGCGGGAGAGGACAGGTTGATCCGCCGGCCCAGCTCGGCGAGCGAGAGGCGGGCGTTCCCCTGCAATTCCCGTAGAAGTCGACGGTCCGTGGCGTCCAAGGCCTTCGAAGCGTAGGGCATTCTGCCGCCGGGCGCACGAGAATCTCCGGTGTGCGGGCGTTCTTCCGTCGATTCGCGGCGCAGGCGCCGCCGGAGAGCTTCTTCGTCGTCAGCGCCGTCTTCCACTACCTCGGGCCGGCGTTCGCGGTCCTGCTGTTCGCGCGGGTGGAGCCCCTGGGCGTCGCCTGGCTGCGGATCGCGAGCGCGGCCGTCGTGCTCGCGGCCTGGCGGCGTCCCTGGCGGCTCCTGCGGAACCGGACGGTGGTCGCGATGGGGCTCGTGCTCGCTGCGATGAACCCCTGCTTCTACGTCGCGATCGACCGGCTGCCGCTCGGGACGGTGGCGGCGATCGAGTTCCTGCCGGTGATCGCGCTCGCCGCGCTCGGGATGCGAACCGCTCGCAACGGGATCGCGCTGGCCTCGGCCGTGGCCGGCGTCTACGTCCTCACGGACGTGCGGCTCGAGGGTGAGCCGGTCGGCGTCCTGTTCGCGTTCCTCAACGCCGGGCTGTTCGCCGCGTACATCGTGCTCGCGCACCGGGTCGCGCGGAGCGGGATGGGCGGGATCGACGGGCTCGCCGCCGCGATGCTGGTCGCCTGGGTCTTCGTCCTGCCGGTCGGCGGCTGGGACGCGGCCCCCGCGCTCGTCGACCCGTTGGCGCTCGCTGCCGGCGTGGGCGTGGGCGTCTCGTCGTCGGTGATCCCGTACGTCTTCGACCAATTGGCGATGGCGCGGATGCGGCGGGCGACGTACGCACTCCTGGTCTCGCTCCTGCCGGCGACGGCGACGGTGATCGGCGTCGCCGTGCTCGGCCAGGTCCCGAGCGGCGTCGAGGTGCTCGGCGTCGCGCTCGTCGTCGCGGCTGTCGCGGTGCACCGGGAGCCCGCGGAGCTAGATTCAGGCTCCGATGAGGCAATGGCTGGTTCTGTTGCTGGCGCTCGCCCTGTGCCAGCCTGCCGCGGCAGCCTCGACGCAGCTCGACCGCCACGGCACGGTGGTGCTCGACGGCCGCAAGGTGTTCCCGATCGCGCTGGCGAAGGGGCCGCCGGCTGACGGGCTCGCCGAGGTCGCAGCCGCGGGCGTGAATGTCCTGAAGGTCGGGCCGGCGCGAGACTGGACGGACGCGGCGCTGGCGGAGACCATCGCGGAGAACCGGGCGGCGGCCGCCAACGGCCTGCATACCTGGGTCAATCTGAGCGCGTTCGCGCGGCTGCGGCCCGGCGGCTGGCGCGAGCCGCTGCTGCACCACGTCGTCGGCTCGCTCGAGGCGGATCCCTCCGAGAGCGCGATCGCGCTGTGGAAGGGCGCCGACGAGCCCTGGAGGTTCCGCATGCGCCCGGCGTCGCTGCGCTTCGCGTACTGCCTGGCGACGGGGCGCCGCCGCGAGTGGTGCGCGGGGAGGGAGCCGGTCGACCGCGGCCGCCTCTGGGTGACGGTGCAGGCGCCGCGGGCCGGCGTCTGGTCGCTGGCGCCCTACTCGGCCGTCACCGACGTCCACGGCGTGAACAGCTACCCGGTCGCGATCGGGGACCCGGACCCGCAGCTGAGCGAGCCGGGCTCGTGGACGAACGTCCTCAGCCTGGCGACCCCGAGGCGGGCGGTGTGGACGACCCTGCAGATCTGCTGGACGTGGAGCTACGACGCGGCGGGAAACGTGCAGCTGGCGACGCGCGAGCAGCAGCGCTTCATGATCTACGACTCGATCCTCAGCGGCGCCCGCGCGCTCGCCTTCTACGGCGGCCAGAACCCGAGGTGCTGGGGCCCGCTCGACGCCGCCGGCGGCTGGAACTGGGCGTACTGGGAGCGCGTGCTCGAGCCGCTGGTGCGCGAGATCGGCGCCGGGAGCCCGCTCGCGCCGGCGCTCGTGAATCCCGGGACGACGCGCGAGCTCCCGACCTCGGACCGCTCGGTGCAGGCGATCTCGCGCCGCGGCCGGAACGGCGACCTCTGGGTGATCGCGGCGCGGCGCGGCGGCGAGGCCGCCGCAGTGACGATCGGCGGACTGCCGTCCTCCGTGGGCGTCGCGGAGGCCTACACCGAGGGTCGCTCAGTGCCGGTGGTCGGCGGGTCGCTCACCGACGGATTCGACCGCTGGTCGGTTCACGTGTACCGGCTGACCGCGGCCGCGGCGCGCTCGAGCTGATCGTCGGCGAGGTACGGCGCCGGGCCGAGGCGGAGGTAGCGCCCGCGGGAGTCCGTCAGCACCCCGTCCGCGGCGAGCCGGCGGCTGAGTTCTTCCGCGTCCGCGACCTCGACGGCGACGAAACCGCCGAAGTCCACCCGTGAGCCGGGAACCTCGAGCGCCTCGGCGAGCAGCGTCGTCTGGCGGAGGTAGTTCTCCCGCAGCGCCTCCGGGGTCAGCCCCTGCTCGACGAAGAAGTCGAAGACGCGCGCGGCGCGGTAGTGGCTCGTCGGGTCGTACGTCGCGCCCGCGAAGCGCATGCCGCCCTTCGGGTACTCGACCGCGCCGGGCGTCTTCTCCGCCGCGAGCTCCCCGAACTCCGCGTACCAGCCGGTGAAGGCCGGGCGCAGCTCGTCCGCCTGCGGGGGCAGGCGAAGGAAGCAGTTGCCCTCGCCGAGCTGGAGGTACTTGTAGCCGCCGCCCACCACCCACGCCGACTCGAGGCCCTGCCCGGCCAGCGGGAAGGGCAGGCAGCCGAGCGCGTGGTAGACGTCGACGAGCAGCTCCGCACCTCGGGCGCCGCACGCCGCCGCGAGCTCCTCGAGCCGGGGCACGATCCGCGAGTCCTCGAAGAGCACGGCGGACACGAGCACCGCCGCCGTCCGGTCGTCCGTCTCGGCCGCGAGCCGCTCGGCGAGCGTGTCCGCCGGACGGGCGTCCACGACCACGACGTCGAGCAGCTCCTCCTCCGCGAGCCGGGCCATCAGGCGCCTGAGCGTGTGGAACTCGCCGCTCGTCGTCACCAGCCGCGGCCGCCGGCGCAGGTCGAGCGCCGAGAGGAACCGGAGCACGAGCCCGAAGGTGTTCTGGTCGAGCGCGATCTCCGCACCCGGCTCCCCGAGCCACGACCGGAACCCGTCGCGCACCCGCTCGGCCTTCTCGAACGCGCGGCCCCACTTCTCGTCTGCCAGGAGCGCGGCGTCGTCCCAGGCCTCGACGACGCCCTCGCGGCCCACGTCCGGCCAGGCCTGATGCGAGTGGCCGGTGAGGAGCAGTCGCTCCGAGACGCGGAACGCCGAGTAGTGCCGCGCCAACTGCTCGGCCGAGATCAAAGCTCGGAGCGAACCGTCCAGAGGTCCGGGAAGAACGGCTTGTGCAGGGTCGTGCGGAGGTAGGCCGCACCGGCTGAGCCGCCCGTGCCGGGCCGGGAGCCGATCGTCCGCTCGACCATCTTCACGTGGTGGTAGCGCCATTCCATGAAGCCCTCGTCGAAGTCGACGAGCCGCTCGGCGATCTGCGCGGGCGCGCCGTCCTCCCGGTAGGCGGCCAGGATCGCCGCCCGGACGCCGTCGGACTCATCCGCCGGCTGGGCGACGTCGCGCTCCAGGGCCTCCCTCGGGACGTCGTAGCCGCGCAGGGCGAGGTAGCGCAGGAACGAGTCGTAGACCGAAGGGCGCGCCATCGCCGCCTTCACCCGCTCGCGGTCGACGCTCCCCTCGTGGTAGGCGTGCAGCACCCCGGGGTCGCGACGGCCGAGGATCGCCTCGAGCTCGCGGAACTGGCCCGACTGGAAGCCGCTCGCGGACTCGAGCCGGTCGCGGAAGGCCAGGAACTGCACCGGCGTCATCGTCTCGATCACGTCCAGCTGGGCGACGACGAGCTTGAGGATCGTGAGCACCCGCTTGAAGGTCGCGAACGCCCGCGCGTCGTTGCCCTCCTCGAGCATCCGCTGGAGGTAGCCGAGCTCGTGGATCAGCTGCTTGAACCAGAGCTCGTAGACCTGGTGGACGATGATGAAGAGGATCTCGTCGTGCTCGTCCGACTTGGGCCGCTGGGCGCCGAGGATCTCCTCGAGCGCGAGGTAGGACGTGTAGTTGAGCGACTTCTCCTGGCTCACTGCGCCTCCCGGTATAGCTCGCGGGCGATGATCTCGCGCTGCACTTCGGACGCGCCCTCGTAGATGCGCGGCGCGCGCACCTCGCGGTAGAGGTGCTCGAGCAGGTGGCCCTTCTCGAGCGCCCGCGCGCCGTGCACCTGGATCGCGACGTCGACGGCACGCTGCGCCGTCTCGGTCGCGAAGAGCTTCGCCATCGCGGAGGCCTTCCGGACCGGGCGCACCCCGGCGTCGTACCGGCTCGCCGCGTCGCGGACGAGCAGACGCGCGGCGTGGATCTGCGTCGCGACGTCGGCGAGCTGGTGGCCGACGGCCTGAAACCGGGCGAGCGGTCTGCCGAACGCCTCCCGTTCGGACGTGTACCGGACGGCCGCGTCGAGCGCAGCCTGCGCCATCCCGACCCCGAAGGCGCCGACGCTCGGTCGGAAGAGGTCGAGCGTGTCCATCGCGACCGCGAAGCCGCGGTCCACCTCGCCGAGCACCTGCTCGGGCCCGGCGCGGACGCCGTCGAAGTCGAGCCGGCCGATCGGGTGCGGCGCGAGCAGGTCGAGATGCTCGCCGGAGAGCCCCTCGCTCTCGCGCGGGACCGCGAAGGCGGTGATCCCGCGCGCGCCGTCGTCGGACGTTCGGGCGAAGACCGAGTAGACGTCCGCCTCCGGCGCGTTCGAGATCCAGAGCTTGGTGCCGGTCAGGCGGAAGCCGTCGCCGTCCCGCTCGGCCCGGAGCCGGAGGGCGGCGGCGTCGGACCCGGCCTCGGGCTCGCTGAGCGCGAAGGCGGCGACCGCGTCGCCTGCGGAGAGCTTCGGGATCCACTCGTCGCGGACCTCCGGCCGGGCGGAGCGCAGGATCGGGTAGCCGCCCAGCCCCTGGAGCGCGAGCGCCGTCTCGGCCTCGGTGCAGCCGTGGGCCAGCCCTTCGCGCAGCTCGCACAGCTCGACCGCGGAGCCGGCGAAGACGAGCTCCAGCAGGCCCTCGTCGCCGAGCGCCTTCACGAGCCGCCGGTTGAGGCGGCCCGGCTCGCCCTGCTCCGCGATCTCCGCGAAGCGCTCGTGGCCGAGCCGCCGCGCCCGGTCGAGGAGGTCAGGCATCGGGGATGACGGCGGTGCCCATCAGCTCCACGCGTGCGTCCGGGTCGAACAGCGCCTGGACGCCGACGAGCGCCATCGCCGGGTAGCGCTTGCCGAAGTGGCGGCGCCAGACCTCGCCGAGCTCGCGGGTGGAGGCGCGGTACTCCTCCACGTCGGTGGTGTAGACGACGAGCGAGACGAGGTGATCCGACTCGCCGCCGGCTGCGCTCAGCGCGGCGAGGAGCTTCGTCGCCGCGGCGTCGAACTGCTCGACGACGGTCTCGCCGCCGCCGATCTGCCCGCCGAGCCAGACCGTGCGGCCCGGAGCCGCCACGACCGCATGGGCGAACCCGACGGCTTCGCCGAGCTCCGGCGGGCTGACGATCCGGTGCTCGCTCACCGGCCGCTCCATGCGGGACTCGTTCCCGCCGACCAGGCGGCGTAGAACTCGGCGAAGTCCTCGCTCTTCATCAGCAGCGCCTGGGCGAGCGCCTCCATCTCGATCGCGCCGCCGAGGTCGAGGTCGAGCTCGCGGGTGAGCAGGATCTTCGTCGTCGCATACGCGAGCGCCGGTCCATCTGCCAGCTGCCGGGCGAGCTCGTGCGCCGCCGACCCCAGCTCGTCGTCCGGGACGACGCGGGTGGCGAGCCCGATCGCGGCGGCGCGCGCCGGATCGACGTCGCCGCCGAGCAGCAGGAGCTCGGTCGCCCGGCCGAGGCCGACGATCCTGGGGAGGAGGTAGGCGGCGCCCATGTCCGCTCCGGCCAGCCCGACCTTCGTGAACAGGAACGAGAACTTCGCCGAGCTCGCGAGCAGCCGGAGGTCGGCGGCCAGCGCCAGCACCGCGCCGGCGCCGGCTGCGACGCCGTTCACCGCGGCGACGATCGGGAGCGGGCAGTCGCGCATCGCCTTGACGACTGCGCCGCTCATCCGCGTGAACTCGAGGAGCTCGCCGGCGGACATCCCCTGGAGCGCGCCGATGATCTCCTCGACGTCGCCGCCCGAGCAGAACCCGCGTCCCTCGCCGGTGAGGACGAGGACGCGGACGTCCCCGAGGTGCGGGAGCTCGGTCACGAGGTCGCGAAGGTCGGCGTAGACGTCGAACGTGAGGGCGTTGAGCTTGTCGGGGCGTGAGAAGGTCACGGTCGCCACGCCGCCCTCGACGGCGAAGTCGAAGTGCTCCCACTCCTCCGTGAACCGGGCCGAGGCGCGGAACGGGCTCATGCCTGGAGCCCTCCGCCGTCGAGGATCAGCGTCTGGCCGTTGATCGCGGCCGCCTCCCGCGCCGCGAGGAACTCGACCGCGAACGCGACCTCCTCCGGCTCGAGCAGGCGGCCGAGCGGTGTCATCGCGATCAGCGCCGCCTCGGCCTCCTCGGCGGCCCGCCCGGTCCGCGCGACGATGGTCTCGACGGTGCGCGTCGTCATGTCCGTGCGCACCCAGCTCGGGCAGACGGCGTTCGCGGTCACGCCGGTTCCGGCCACCTCGGCGGCCGTCGCGCGCATCAGCCCGATCGCCGCGTGCTTCGACGCGGCGTACGCGGCCGTGTACCGCGCGCCGGCGCGGCCGGCGGTCGAGGCGACGGTGACGATGCGTCCATCTCCGCGCTCGATCATGCCGCCGACCACCGCCCGGGTGCAGAGGAAGGCGCCCGTCGCGTTCACGTCGAGGTGGGCGCGCCAGGCGTCGAGGGTCGTCCGGTCGAGCGGGGCGCTCGACGCGGTGCCGGCGTTGTTGACGAGGACGTCGACCCGGCCGACCTGCCCGAAGAAGGCGGCGACGTTCTCCTCGTCAGTGACATCGAGGACGTCCCGGCCGACCGCCTCCACCCGGTCGCCGGCCGCCGCGAAGCGCTCGGCGACCGCCTTGCCGATCCCCTTCGTCCCGCCGGTGACGACGACGAGCCTGCTCACCGGAGCGCCTTCCGGTCGAGCTTGCCCGAGGGGGTCTTGGGGAGGTCGTCCACGAAGCGGATCTCGCGCGGGACCTTGTGGCCCGCGAGGCGCTCGCGCACGAAGTCCCGCAGGTCCTCGGGCTCGAGCGGCTCGCGCGCGACGACGTAGGCGCGGGCGAGCGTGAGGCCGTTCTGCTGGGCGCCGACGACGGCGCACTCGACCACGGCGGGGTGTCCGACCAGGCAGTGCTCGATCTCGGCCGGCGCGACCCAGATCCCGCCGACCTTGATCAGGTCGTCGACGCGGCCGCGGTACCAGAAGTAGCCGTCCTCGTCCCGTTCGAAGAGGTCTCCCGTCCGCACGGTGTCCCCGTGGAACGTCTGCTTCGTCTTCTCGTGCTCGCCCCAGTAGAGGAGCGCGGCCGTGTCGCCCTCGATCGAGAGCTCGCCGTTCTCTGCGATGTGCGCCTCGTAGCCGGGGACGAGCTGGCCGGTGCTCCCGGCCTTCACGCGGCCGGGCCGGTTCGAGATGTAGATGTGGTACGCCTCGGACGAGCCGATCCCGTCGAGCACCTCGACCCCGAACGTGTCGAGCCAGCGGTCGTGCAGCTCCCGCGGGAGCGCCTCGCCGGCGGAGGTGCACAGGCGCACTGAAGACATGTCGAGTGTCAGACACTCGTCGTGTCCCGGCTGGACGGCTTTGGCGACCATCTGCGCCATCATCGTCGGGACATTCACAAGGATCGTCGGCCGGTGCTCGGCGATCAGCTCGAAGATCCGCTCCGGGGTCGAGCGCTCCGGGAAGACGATGCCGGCGGCCCCCACGCCGAAGGGGAAGAGCGCGGCGAGGTCGCGCGCGTAGCCGAAGAAGAGCTTCGGGACGGGAAGGATCACGTCGTCCGGCCGGATGTCGAGCACGCCTCGCGCGTACCACTCGAAGCTGAGCACGGGGCTGTGCGTCGGGTGCACGGCGGCCTTCGGCTGCCCGGTGGAGCCCGTCGTGAACTTCCAGAGTGCGACGTCGTCCTTCGTCGTCGGCGCCGCCGCCAGCTCCGGCGAGGCGGCGGCGAGCCGGTCGGCGAACGAGTCGTCGACGACGAGGAGCTCCCGGAGCCAGCGGCTCGACGCGGCCGCCTCCCGGATCGGCACCTCGGTCTCCGGGTCGGCGACGACCACCCCCGCGCGCGTGTAGTCGAGGTAGTACGCGTAGTCCTTCGGCTGGAGGAACGTGTACGCCTCGGCCGTGACGGCCCCGATCTTCTGCGCGCCGTACCAGAGGGCGACGAACTCGACGGAGTCGGCGAGCACGAGCAGCACGCGCTCCTCCGGCCTGACGCCGAGGCCGAGTAGGACGTTCCCGCTGCGGTTGACGAGCTCGGCGAGCTCGGCATAGGTCGTGGGGCCGCCGGGCCCCACGATCGCGGTCCTGTCGCCGCGGCCCTCCTCGACGTTGCGGTCGACGAAGTGGGCGGCGAGGTTCAGCTCCCGCGGGAGGTCCTCGTAGGCGATCACCGAGCTGCGACCTCGCGGATCAGCTCGACGAGCAGCTCGACGAGCGTGCCGAACGTCTGCTCGCCCTCCCCGGCGGTCGCCTCGGCGGGCGAGCCGCAGTAGGCCTCGTCCATCCCCATCGCGAGGAAGTCGGTGCGTCCCTCGGCGATCGCGCCGGGCATGTCGACGATTTTCGCCGCCAGCGTCTCCATCCGGTCGACCCGGACGAGCCCGGGGCGGTCGGCGAGGACGAGGGACGTCTCGTACCGGCCGGCGTGGCAGGAGCCGATGCGGAACTCTTCGGTCAGCCGCTCGGCGTTGGCTCTACGAGTCAGGTCGAGCTGCGGCAGGCCCGCCCGCCGCAGCGTCTCGACCTGCTCGGGCTCGAGGTGGCTGTTGACGAGCACGAGGCGGTCGAGCTGCCCGGCGAGGTCGGCGACGAGCGCCGCGAGCGTCTCCTCGGAGATCCCGACCGCGCCCGGGAAGGCGGAGCCGTAGCGCGTCACGCCGTAGGGAAGCGGGGGCAGGACGAGGACGTCGATCTCGCCCCGGAGCCTCTCCGCCGCGCGCCTGCAGATCCCGGTCGAGATGAGCGTGTCGGTCGACAGCGGCGCGTGCGGCCCGTGCGGCTCGGTGGCCCCGAGCGGCAGCAGGTGCACGGCGTCCTCGCGGCCCTCGAGATCCGGGTAGGCCAGGTCCGCGAAGTTCAGGGCCGGACCTCGGCTAGTAACACAGTGTTACTTGGAACGAGAGGCGCCTCGATTCGTGCCGGAGGAAGGTCGAGCAGGCAGAGGTCGGCACGTCCGGCCCCGACGATGGTGTTTACCTCGTCGATCGTCGTCAGGTAGCCGCCGACGAGGGTCGGCACGCGCGCCTGGTTGCGCACGCGGTCGCTGAGCGCGGTCAGGTAGCCGCGGCGGTACTGCGGCCGGTCGTCGTGCACCGTCTGGCCGGCCTCGACGTGGACGAGATCCGCGCCGTGCTCCTTCATCGCGCGGGCGAGCTCGATCCCGTCCTCCTCGGAGTTGCCGCGCGGATGCCAGTCGGTAACGGAGAGCCGAACGGCGAGCGGGCCCTGCCGGACGGCGCGCACGGCGTCGAGCACGGAGAGCGGGAAGCGCGTGCGGTCGTCCTCGGGGTTCGTGAGCGGCGAGAGGTAGCTCCCGAGGAGGTAGCCGTGCGCCATGTCGAGCTCGAGCACGTCGACGTCCAGCTCCTCCGCCCGACGTGCAGCCGCGACGAACTGCTCGCGGATCGCGCCCTCGTCCGGCTCGCCGGGAACCGTCCCGAAGGGAGCGTACGGCTCGCGCGTTGGAGCCACGAGCCTCCACCCGTCCCGAAGCGGCAGGTCCCGACCGACCGACGGCGACTGGCACGCCCCTCTCCGCCCGGCATGTCCGAGCTGGAGGAGCACCTGCCCTTCCGGCCGTGTCCACTCGTCGAGCACGGGCGTCTCCGGCGTGATCCGGCCCTCCGACGACACGGCCACGAACCCGCTCGGGACGAGCCCGAACCGGTTCTCGAACCGGGCCCCGCGCAGCTCGAATGACGAGAACGCCGGCGGCGGCGAGACCTCGCGCCCGCCGAACCAGCCGTCGAGCGCGCGCGTGAACTGCGGGTCGCGGATCCCGAGGCTCGCGTGGGTGATCCGGCCGCTCCGGGTGAGCAGGTTGAACGCGAACTGGATCGGCTCGAGGTGGGTATAGCTCGCGACCCGCTGGAAGTACGCCGCGCTCTCGCTCGCCGCCTGCTGCGTGCGCTCGACCGCCGGGCCGCGCTCGAGCTCGTAGTCGACGAGCGCTGCATCGACGTCCCAGCGCCGCCGCGCGAGCGCGTTCGCGAGCGCGATCGAGTCCTCCATCGCGAGCTTCGTGCCCGATCCGATCGAGAAGTGCGCGGTGTGGACGGCGTCACCGAGCAGCACCACGCGCCCGTCGTGCCAGACCCTGTTCGTCACCTTCGGGAAGTCGAGCCAGACCGAGCGGTTCGAGAACAGCTCGCGGCCGCGGAGATCGCGGGCGAACAGCTGCTCGCAGAACGCAAGCGTCTCCTCTTCGGACCTGTCCGA
>DASSSO010000103.1:0-47584 GCA_035776735.1 Gaiellaceae bacterium
CGCGTACCTCCACTACATCTTCGAGACGCTGAACGTCGACGCCGACCTGCTCTTCCTCGGCAACCCGGTCACGGACGAGTTCAGCCACCAGTTCCTCGGGTTGCTGACCAAGACCGACCCGGACGGCCGGCCGAACCCGTATTTCGACGACGTCAACGGTGACGGCGTCACGGACGGCAGGCTGGACGAGCGAGAGGGCTACATCCGCGCCGCGTACAGCGAAGCCGACGAGACGCTCGGGCTCGGCCGTGAGCTGATGGGCGAGAAGGAGACGACCGTGATGGCGTCGTCCGACCACGGCTTCGCGGCGCAGTGGCTGGCGATCAACGCCCGCAAGCTGCTCTTCGAGACGACGGTTCACAACACGTCGACCGGCATGGACGTCTCGGTGCATCCGAGCGGCAACCCGGCGCTCGCGGGCTCGCTGAGCAACTGCCGCGCCGGGCAGGGCGCCGCCGACCTGGCCAAGGCGTGCTGGGCCGGGGGAACGCTACAGATCTACGTCAACCCGACGCTGCCGACCGGGATCACGTACGAGGCGGTCCGAACGGCCGTCACGAACAAGTTCTCCGGGCTCACCGACCCGGGAACACCTGGACGGCAGGTGATCCTCAAGGTCCTGCAGAAGGAGGAGCTGCGGGACGTCGACGGCACCGACGCGCTGCACCCGAACCGCAGCGGTGACGTCGTCGTGGTCTCCAGGCCGCCGTACCAGTTCGACGCGGCGACCGCGGGCCAGACGATTGCCTTCTCGCAGTTCTTCGGCCAGCACGGCTACCTGCCGGACCTGGTCGACCTGAAGCACAACATCAACATGCACGGGACGTTCGTCGCCGCCGGCCCGGGAATCCAGCACTTCTCGGCCGAGAAGACGGAGATCAGGGCGATCGACGTCGCGCCGACGCTCGCCTTCCTGATGGGGATCCCGGGGCCGCAGAACGCGAGCGGCAAGATCCTCTACAGCATCATCAAGGGGGCGGGGAACCTCCGCGAGATCACGCTGCTCAACATCAGCGACTGGCACGCTCAGCTGACGCCGTTGACCGAAGCCGCCGACACGGTCGGGCCGGCCTTCACGATCGGCGGCTCCGCCTTCCTGAAGCCATGGTTCGACGTCTTCCGCCGAGAGGCCCGGGACGGGTCCCTGACGCTGACGGGCGGCGATTCGTTCGGCGGCGCGACGCCGCCGATCTCGAACTTCTTCGGCGACAAGCCGACGCCGCCGATCATGGGCATGATGGGCGTCGACGGCGAGGCGATCGGGAACCATCAGTTCGATCGCGGCGAGACCTATCTCCGCACGGAGTTGATCCCGCTCGCTTCGTTCCCGATGCTCTCGGCGAACGTCGTCGACGGGACGACCGGACTCACGCCGGCGGAGTGGTCGCCGTCGGCGACCTATCGCTTCGGTGACGTCAAGCTCGGCGTCGTCGGGTTCACGACGGAGGCGACGCCGTCGGTGGTCTTCCCCGGCAACCTCGGCCCGTTCGAGGTACGACCGGTTCTGCCGGCGGTCAACGCCGAGGCCGCCCGGCTGGCCTCGAAGACCGACGCGATCGTCGCGCTCGGCCATGAGGGTGCGACCGGCGGAACGCTCGACAACCCGACCGGCCCGCTGATCGACATCGCGGACAATGTCCTGAATGTCGAGACGGTGATCGGCGACCACAACGACCAGCAGGTCATCTCGTTCCGGCCGAACGGCGTCCTTGTCACGGAGAACCGGGGCAAGGGCATCCGCTTCACCCGGATCCGGCTCGTCATCGACCGGAGCCACGGGTCGGTCGTCTACAAGACGGCCGACTTCCACAAGCCGTGGACGATCGGCGTGACGCCCGATCCGGCGATTCAGGCGGAGATCGACGACCTGAACGCACAATTGGCGCCGATCCTGGGCGCGCAGATCGGGACCGCGACGAAGTTCATCCCGCGGGCCGACCAGTGCGGAGGCGGCACCGGCCGGACGTGCGAGTCGCTGATCGGAAACGTGGTCACGGACTCGATGCGGACGGCGTACAGCGGGATCGGCGTCAAGTTCGCGATCACGAACTCGGGCGGCCTCCGGGCCGACCTGACCTGCCCGACGCCTGATCTCGCCGGGGACTTCTGCCCGGCCTACACTCCGCCGCCGTTTGTGATCACGCGAGGCCAGTCGCTGGCCGTGCTCCCGTTCGGGAACATCGTCGTGACCGTGGACGTCAGCGGGGCCGAGCTGAAGACGATGCTCGAGAACGGCGTCTCCAGGATGCCGGCCGTGGACGGACGCTTCCCGCAGGTGTCCGGCCTGTGCTTCACGTACGACATCGCGGCGGCCGCCGGCAGTCGAGTCACCTCTGCGGTGACGGCGGACGCCTCCGGCAACTGCACCGCGACGCCGGTCGACCTCACCGCCGGCTCGACGCACAAGATCGCCACGAACGACTTCATGGCGAACGGCGGTGACGGCTACCCGAACATCTACAACCGGTCGACGACGCAGGACATCATGGAGGAGGTCACCGCGGACTACGTCACGGCGAGCTCCCCGCTCGCCCCGGTCGTGAAGGCAGCGCCCGACGGCCGGATCAACTGCGCGGACTCGAACGGCGCGACGGCGCCGAACTGTCCGACGCTGGTTCCATCTCCGTAGAGCACAGGGGTAGGGGAGCCCGCCTCCGGGCGGGCTCCCGTTACCCTCCGGGCGCATGACGCTCGGTGACGTCCTCGCGATCCTGCTGACGGGGCTCGTCGTCGGCATGCTCGGACGGCTTGCCGTTCCCGGCCGCGACCCGATGCCGTTCTGGCTGACGATCCTGATCGGCATCGCCGGCTCGGTCGCCGGCGGCATGGTCGCCATCGCCCTCGGCTTCGGTGTCGGCGGAGTCTTCGTCCTGTCCGTGCTCGCGGCGACCCTGATCGTGATCGCCTACCGGCGCCTCGTGCAGAAGCGCCCGGTCACAGGCCCCGGTTCCCGTCTCTAGCCAACCCCTCCTGCCGGTTTCCGCCTCTCGTCCGGCGGGAACGGAGTGGTCACACACATCGGAAAAGGAGACGAACATGGGCATCATCGCATTCATCATCCTGGGGCTGATCGCGGGCGTGATCGCGAAGGCGATCCTCCCCGGCGACGACCCCGGCGGCCTGATCGTGACCACCATCGTCGGCGTGGTCGGCGCAATCCTGGGAGGATTCCTCGCGGGCGCACTGTTCGGCGCTGACCCGATGGACGAGTTCTTCGACATCTCGAGCTGGCTCACCGCGATCGTCGGAGCGCTCATCCTGCTCGTGATCTACCGGATGGTCGCCGGAAGGCGACCCGTCACCACGTAACGGCGAAAGGAGCGAGTGTGGGTGGAATCACCCTTGGCGGGATCCTGGTCATCGTCGGGATCATCCTCGCCATCGTCTGGAGCTTCTGGATCGGCGTGATCATCGCGCTGATCGGACTCATCGCCTTCGGCGGTTTCGCGAGGGGCCGCTGGTACTGACGGACTGCTAGGCGGGGGCCGGCTGGGCGGCCAGCGGGCCGCGCCCGCGCGGAAAGCGCCGGAGCGCGGTGAGCCCCCAGTCGTCCTCCCGCCAGATGTACGTCTCCACGGTGAGCGCGTCCGGCTCGCACTCGTAGACGAGGAGCCCACGCGCCTCGTCGCGGCGGTTCGGCCTGGGCTTCCCGAGACCGGGCGCGATCGCGACTGTCGCGCCCCGGATGTCGCCACTGACGACCTCGAACTCGTGCCGCTCGCTGACCGCGGCCTGGTGGATGTGGCCGGCGAGGATCAGCTCGGCGCCGGCGTCTACGAGCGCGGCGAGCACCTTGCTACGCCGGGCGACCGGCTTCTTGCCCAAGCGCCAGGGCGCTCCCAGCAGGTGGTGGTGCAGGACGACGACGCGGAGCGCCGCGGGCGGGGCCTGCGACAGGAGCTCGGCGGCATGCTCGAGCTGCGAGCCTCGCAGCCGGCCGGACTGCTGCAGCCACGGCCGGACGGAGTTCAGCCCGACCACGAAGAGCGTGTCGGAGCGGTAGACCGGCTCGGTCGTCGTCCAGTGCCGCTCGAACTGCTTCCAGGTGCTCGTGAAGCGCGCGATCGGCGTGTACGGGATGTCGTGGTTGCCCGGGACCGCGAACACCGGTCTCCCTAGCCCGCGGAGGAAGGCTGCCGCCTGGTCGTGCTGGTCGGCGCGGCCGCGGTGCGTCAGGTCGCCGCTTGCGACGATCAGCTCAGGATCGACGCGCTCGACGAGCGCCTCGAGGCCGGGCTCGAGCCGGGAGCCGCCGTAGCTTCCGAAATGCAGGTCGGAAAGGTGGAGAACCCGTGTCCGTACCCCGGCCACAGCCGGGGCAGGCTATACACTCAGATTCGTGGTCGATGAGCCCACCGAGATCTTCGACGACCTCTATCTCGGGCTTCGAGCGGGCGGTGCGCTGCGCAAGAAGCGGCGCGGCGAGCCGCTGACGACCGAGGAGGAGGAAGCGCTCGGGCGGTGGCAGCGCCTCTCGAAAATCCGCAAGGCGGTGACCCTCTTCGCCTTCACGCTCGGGACGTTCGGGCTCGGGTTCACGATCGGCGGACTCATCTTCGGCAAGTGGCGTAGGGCGTAGCCGTAGCTACGGCCACGTCCGGGGCGTAGCGCACAGGAAACGCCTGCCACGGCGGCGAAGGCGACGGCGTGATCGTCGACCGGGACGAGGAGGTCTGTCTGGAGGCACGCCGTCATGGAATCGTCCTCGTGCGCCCGCTCTTCTGGTCGGTCCTCCTGGCCGGGGTCGGCGGAGTGGTGGCGACCGCTCCGCGGCCGTACTCCCTCGTCGGAAACGGCCTGATCGTCCTCGGAGCGCTGATCGCGCTGCGGGCCGTCTGGCGCTGGGAGCGGACGCGCGTCGTCGTCACGACCGACAAGGTCTTCGTCGTCGCCGGCACTTGGCGGCAGCGCGCACAGGCCGTCCGGCTCGCGCGAGTCGAGGCGGTCGAGCTCGAGCAGACCCTCGCCGGGCAGCTCCTCGGCTACGGGACGGTGGTCGTGGGCCCGCTGTCTCTCGACCACGTCCCGAAGCCGAAGCGGCTCTACAACCTCGTCGAACGCCTCGCTGCTTAGCGCCGTGGCCCTTCGGGCCACGGCGCGTGTCTGACACTCGACGCGGCTCGCGAAGACGTGCCTGGAGTGGAAACGAAGTGCGTCCAAGGTGCAACGAACGCCAAATCTCCTCGGCCGGCGGCCGTACGGTCGTTCTCGTGGCCCGGATACTCCGCTCAGAGCTGCCGGACGGCTTCTTTCACATCGCGGCGAGAAGCGTGGACGAAGCCTGGCTTTTTCGCGACGGCGCCGACCGGGACTTCTTCGTGCCTCTGCTGCGACGAGCGGTCGTCCGCGCTCGGCTGGGACTCCACGCGTACTGCCTCATGGGGACGCACTACCACGCAGTCATCGAAGGGACGACAGAGCAGCTTTCGCAGGCGTTCCAGTGGTGCCAGAGCCACTACGCACGGGAGCACAACGCGCGTCATGGCCGCAAGGGTGCCCTCTTCGCCGAGCGCTTCTCCTCCTGGGTGATCCACGACGAGGATCACTACGCGGCCACGATCGAATACGTGCTGAACAACCCCGTCCGCGCCGGGCTCGTCGACCGCGCGGAAGACTGGCCGTGGAGCTGGAGCCACGATCGCCCCTTCTCGTCGTGGCCCTGCGGCCAGAAGAGGTAGTGGGACCCGGTCGGTATGCCGTCGTACCGACCGGGCCGGAGGCTCAGGTCATCCGATCGGCTGCGAACGCGCCTTGAGGACGACCGGCGCGCCTCGATCGTCCCGCGGCGATTGCGGCGCGGTAAACGAGCCGTAAGCAGGCGCCGTCCGACCGGCAAGCGAACATCCGTTCGCACATGACCGCGAGGATAAACTGGCCTGTTATGGCTCAGGACGAGCTCGTCGTTCACGGCGCCCGCGAGCACAACCTCAAGGACATCACCGTCCGCCTTCCGCGGTACAGGCTGATCTGCGTCACGGGCCTGTCCGGAAGCGGGAAATCGAGCCTCGCCTTCGACACGATCTACGCGGAGGGACAGCGCCGCTACGTGGAATCGCTGTCTGCGTACGCGCGCCAGTTCCTCCAGATGATGGAGAAGCCGGACGTGGACTCGATCGACGGCCTCAGCCCGGCGATCTCGATCGACCAGAAGACGACGAGCCGCAACCCGCGGTCGACGGTCGGCACGGTGACCGAGATCTACGACTATCTGCGCCTGCTCTACGCCCGGGTCGGCCGCCCGCACTGTCCGGTCTGCGGCCGCCCGATCGCCGGCCAGTCGATCGAGGCGATCGTCGACCAGATCCTCCAGCTCCCCGAGGGCACGCGCTTCACGGTGAACGCCCCCGTCGTCCGCGACCGCAAGGGCGAGTACAAAGACCTGCTCGAGGAGCTCCGCCGCGACGGCTTCACCCGCGTGAAGGTGGACGGCGAGCAGCGCCTGCTCGAGGAGGAGATCCAGCTCGACAAGAAGTTCAAGCACACGATCGAGGTCGTGGTCGACCGGCTACGGATGAAGCCGGAGCTCCGCAGCCGCCTCTTCCAGTCGGTCGAGACGGCCGTCAACCTCGCCGAGGGGCTGGTCGTGATCGACCTGATCGACGAGGAGAAGGAGCTGACCTTCTCCGAGCGCTTCGCCTGCCCCGAGCACGGCGTGTCGCTGCCGGAGCTCCAGCCGCGCATCTTCTCGTTCAACTCGCCGCACGGCGCCTGCCCGCGCTGCACGGGCCTCGGGGCGCAACAGGAGATCGATCCCGACCTGCTCGTTCCCGACCCGACGGCGCCGCTCGCCGAGGCGCTCGTCCCGCTGAACGGGAACTGGTACGAGGCGGTCATCCAGGCGATCGCCGACCGGTACGAGATCGACCTGGACACGTCTTGGCAGGACCTGACCGAGGAGCAGCAAGACCTGTTCCTGCACGGGACGAAGGGCGAGCGGATCTACGTCAGCTACCGGAACCGCATGGGCCGCAAGCGCTCGTACATGCTCGCGTTCGAGGGGCTGGTCTCCAACCTCCAGCGCCGCTACCGCGAGACCGACTCCTCGTCGATGCGCGAGCGAATCGAGGAGTACATGAGCTTCCGCCCCTGTCCCGAGTGCCATGGCGCCCGGCTCAAGCCCGAGGTGCTCGCGGTCACCGTCGGCGAGAAGAACATCCACGAGTTCACGAAGATGTCCGTCACCCGGGCGCTCGCCTTCCTGGACGAGCTCGACCTGACGGAGACTGAGCAGCTGATCGGCGCGCGTATCGTCAAGGAGATCCGTGAGCGGCTGACCTTCCTCGACAACGTCGGGGTCGGCTACCTCCAGCTCGACCGCGCCTCGGCGACGCTCTCCGGCGGCGAGGCGCAGCGCCTCCGGCTGGCGACGCAGATCGGCTCGCAGCTGGTGGGCGTGCTCTACATCCTCGACGAGCCGTCGATCGGGCTCCACCAGCGCGACAACGGGAAGCTGATCACCACCCTGGAGCGGCTGCGCGACCTCGGCAACACGGTGCTCGTCGTCGAGCACGACGAGCAGATGATGCGGGCGGCCGACTGGATCGTGGACATGGGGCCGGGCGCCGGCGAGCACGGGGGCTTCGTCGTCGCCGAGGGGACGGCGCGCAAGGTCGAGCGGAACCCGAAGTCGATCACGGGCCAGTTCCTCTCCGGCACGCGCGAGATCGCCGTCCCGGAGCGGCGGGTGGACGAGCTCGGCTCGTTCTGGGTCCGCGGCGCGTCGATGCACAACTTGAAGGACATCGACGTCGAGTTCCCCGTCGGGAAGCTCGTCTGCGTCACCGGCGTGTCCGGCTCGGGCAAGTCGACGCTCGTGAACGAGATCGTCTTCAAGGCGCTCGCGAATCGGCTTCACCGGCTGCGCGTCAAGCCCGGCGACCATCTCGGCTGCGAGGGGATCGAGTGCTTCGACAAGGTGATCGACATCGACCAGTCGCCGATCGGCCGCACGCCGCGGTCGAACCCGGCCACCTACACGAAGCTCTTCGACCACATCCGCGAGCTGTACTCGATGACGCCCGAGGCGAAGGTGCGTGGCTACAAGCCCGGACGCTTCTCCTTCAACGTCCGCGGCGGGCGCTGCGAGACCTGCAAGGGCGACGGGACGATCAAGATCGAGATGCACTTCCTGCCGGACGTCTACGTCCCGTGCGAGACCTGCGGCGGCCGGCGCTACAACCGCGAGACGCTCGAGGTGCGCTTCAAGGGGAAGTCGATCGCCGACGTGCTCGAGATGTCGGTCGAGGAGGCGCTCCAGTTCTTCGCCAAGATCCCCAAGCTCCGGCGGCGGCTGCAGACGCTCCACGACGTCGGGCTCGACTACATCAAGCTCGGCCAGCCGGCGACGACGCTCTCCGGCGGCGAGGCGCAGCGCGTGAAGCTCGCATCGGAGCTCTCGAAGGTGGCGACCGGCCGGACGCTGTACATCCTCGACGAGCCGACGACCGGCCTGCACTTCGCGGACATCGAGAAGCTGCTCGAGGTGCTGCAGCGGCTCGTGGACGCCGGCAACACCGTGCTCGTGATCGAACACAACCTCGACGTGATCAAGCAGGCGGACTGGATCGTCGACCTCGGGCCCGAGGGCGGCGAGGCCGGCGGCGAGGTGATCGCGACGGGCAAGCCCGAGGACGTCGCCGCCGTCGAGGGCTCCTACACGGGGCAGTTCTTGCGCGACGTGCTCCCCGCCTTTGCCGCAGCAGCCGCCTGACCTCCGCGGTCGCTACACGGCGCCGGAGGAGCAGGTCTACCTCCGCACGCACGAGCAGCGCTACGGGCTCCTGCTCGAGCTCGTCGGCGAGCTGCGTCCGGAGCGGATCCTCGTCGTGGGGCCGAGCTACGAGAGCGCGCTGCTGCGCGAGACGTTTCCGGCGGCGGCCGTCAACTCGCTCGGCTGGCTCGACCACCGCTTCCCGCTTCGCGACGGGGACCGTCATGTCCAGTTCGATCTCAACGACGCCGACTATCCCGAGCTGGAGGAGCACGACGTCGTCGTCTGCGGCGAGGTGATCGAACATCTTCGCGTCGCGGCGGTGCCCGTGCTGCGGTTTCTCGCCACGGGACTCCGACCGAACGGTCACCTGATCCTGCAGACTCCCAACGCGACCGCGCTCCCGAAGCGGCTTCGGATGGTGCTCGGCCGGAATCCCTCCGACCCGATCCGCGAGGACCAGACAAATCCCGGGCACTTCCACGAGTTCACCGTGGACGAGCTCGTCGGGGACCTCGAGGAAGCCGGGCTCGAGACCGAGCGCGTGCTCGTGCGCAACTACTTCGACCACGGCTCGTGGAAGAACCGCGCCTATCGCGCGGTCGGCGGAGTGCTGCCGCGCACCCTCCGCGAGGGAATCACGGTCGTCGCCCGCAAGCCGTGAGCGAGCGCGCCTGGGCGCGGCGCGCAGCGCTCGTCCTGACACGCCCACGCGACGTGTTCGAGGCGCTGCGGGACGACTCGGCCGAGTCAGCGGGCGACCGGCAGGACGTGGTCGTCGCGCTGGCCTTCGTCGGCGGCGTCGGGGCGGCGCTCGCGACCGCCGGCACCGGCGCGCTCGACGACCTGGACGTGCTCGAGAAGCTCGTCTGGATCTTCGTGACGGGCTTCGCGTACGGGTTCGTCGGCTACTGGGTGCTCGGCTGGGCGCTGTCGTTCGTCGTCGTCAGGCTCGGCGGGGGAGGGAGTCGGCGCCGGACGCGGCACGTGCTCGCCTTCGCGCTCGCGCCGCTCGTCTTCGCGCTCCTCGCCTGGCTCGTCTTCTACCCGCTCCTCGCCGTGCTCGCGGTTTGGAGCCTCGCGCTGCTCGTCTTCGGCCTCGTCGTCGTCCAACGCTGGCCGTACGCGCGCGCCGGTGCAGCGGTCGTCCTCGCCGTCGTCTGGCTGGGCGCGCTAGCCGTCGGGCTCTGGAGCGTGCTCGCGCTCCTCGGTCGCGGCTTCGAATAGCGCGAGCTCCTCGGCGGGGATCGCGTACGTGTGCTCCTCGGCCGGAAAGGTCCCCGAGCGAACGTCCTCCGCGTACGCCTCGAGCGCACGCCGGATCTCCGAGCCGACGTCGGCGTAGCGCTTGACGAACCGCGCCGGCCTGCGGTCGCCGAGCCCGAGCAGGTCGTGCCAGACGAGGACCTGGCCGTCGCAGCCGGGTCCGGCTCCGATCCCGATCGTCGGGACATGGAGAGTGTCTGACACCCGACGTGCCACTTCGGCCGGGACGGCCTCCAGCACGATCGCGAAGCAGCCGGCCGCCTCGAGCGCGCGCGCGTCGGCGTGGAGCCGGCGCGCCTTCGCCGCCGTGCGCCCCTGAGCCTTGAAGCCGCCGAGCATCGTCGCGGACTGTGGTGTGAGCCCGACATGTCCCATGACCGGGATCCCGACCCCGACGAGCGCGTGCACGCGGGCGAGCGACGGGCCGGCGCCCTCGATCTTCACGGCGTCGGCGCCGGCCTCCTTCACGAAGCGGACGGCGTTCGCGACCGCCGTCTCGTCCGAGACCTGGAAGGAGCCGAAAGGCATGTCCGCGACCACCAGCGCGCGCTCGGTCCCCCGCGCGACGGCGCGCACGAGCACCAGCAGCTCGTCCACGGTCACGGGAACCGTCGTGTCGTAGCCGAGGACGTTGTCGGCCGCCGAGTCGCCGACGAGGATGATGTCGACGCCGGCGGCGTCCGCGAGCCGGGCGCCTGGGTGGTCGTAGGCGGTCACCATCACGAGCTTCTCGCCGCGCCGCTTGCGCTCCGGGAGCTCGGTCAGGGAGAGCTTCTGCTGCGGCCCGGTGGGGTGCGAGGTCATGCCGGTTCTCCTTCCAGGACGACGTTGTCGATGAGGCGGGTCGAGCCGACGCGGACGGCGGCGGCGAGGACTGGGGGCTCGAAGTCGGCGACCTCCACGTAGTCGACCTCGAGCCCGTCGAGCAGCTCGCGGGCACGTGTCCGGTCGCGGGTCGCGAGCGCGCGGGGGAGGGCAAGTGCACGCTCGCGGTCCGCCGGCGAAAGGCGGGCGTTGCGCGAGGAGAGGGCGAGGCCGTCCGCGTCCCGGACGGTGGGAACGACGCGAATCTCGACGGGCACGTTCAGGTCGCGCACCATGCGGCGGACGACCGCGCTCTGCTGTGCGTCCTTCTGGCCGAAGTAGGCGCGATCCGGGCAGACGATGTTGAAGAGCTTCAGGCAGATCGTCGCGACGCCGCGGAAGTGGCCGGGGCGGAAGCGGCCCTCGAGTACGCCGCCCAGCCGCTCGACCTCGACCCACGTCTCGAAGCCGTCCGGGTAGAGCTCGTCGGCGCTCGGGGCGAACAGGACGTCCATGCCGGCCGCCTCGGCCAGCTCGGCGTCCCTCGCCTCGTCCCTGGGGTAGTCCGCGAGATCGCCGTTCTGCTCGAACTGCGCCGGGTTCACGAAGAGGCTGACGACGACGACGTCGTTCTCGGCGCGGGCGGCACGGAAGAGCGCCTGGTGGCCGTCGTGGAAGGCTCCCATCGTCGGGACGAGGCCGAGCGTTCCCCCGGCTCCGTCCAGGGCCGCGCGGAGCTCCGCGATCGTACGGACGGTCTTCACGTCGCCGTCGCCTCCGCCAGGACGCGGTAGAGCGGCTCGAGTTGCGGCTTCCGCTCTCGAAGCGCGGCCAGGTGGCGCTCGACGGTCTCCCAGTCTCCGCGCGAGATCGGCCCCGTGAGCTCGAAGCCGTTGTCGATCACGCGCCGCATCAGCGTCTCCAGCCCGGCCGGAGGCGCGCCGACCTCGGCGAACACGTCGCTCGCCGCGCGATGGAGCGTGACGAGGTAGTTGGAGGCGATCGCGGCGCCGGCGTGATAGAGGGCCCGGTCGGATTCGGCGAGATCGAACGGCCGCAGCCCGAGCCGCTCCGTCAGCTCGCGGCCGACCTCGCGGGCCTCGTCCGTCTCGCCGGTCACGGCCGCATGGGCGCCGTCGAGCTGCCGCGGGTCGCCCGACCGGTCGAATGTCTGCAGCGGGTGGAGGCCGAAGCGCCGCTCGTGCGGCGACAGGGCCGACAGCGGCGTCGCGCCGCTCGTGTGGCCGATCCAGGGCCCTGGCTTGAAACCCCCGGCCACGTCAGGAATCGCCCTGTCGGGGACGCAGAGCAGGACGACGTCCGCGTCACCGCACAGCTCGACCCCCCGCTCCTGGAGCCGGGCGGCAAGGGCCGAGCCGACGCGGCCGCAGCCGATCACATTCACGCTTTCGATCACTCTTGCTCCAGTTCCGTGCGGATACCGGGCTGCGTCGAGTCTAGCTCCGGGCGGGGTAGCTCAACCGGGTGAAGTTCCCCAAGAGCGGGGGAAACGCGGCCGATAGCGAGGCCGAGGGGAAGCGGCGCGGGCACTGCGACCGCCGGGGAGAGAGGTTGAGGATGAGGAGAGCACTGGTTCTGGCAACTGCCGCCGCTGCGCTCGTGGCGGCGCCGAACGCGGTTGCGGGGTCGTTCACGGGAGTCACCGTGGCGAAGGATTCGAAGCGCAAGGCGGCGGTCGTCGTCACCGGCCGGACCGCTCGCACGGTCCGTCTCGGCCGGAGCTTCGCGCGCGCTCGGGTCGGCCGGCGCGTCGCCGTCACGGCGTCCCGTCGGGCGGACGGCACCTACGAGGCGCGCCGCCTGCGCACGCTCGGGCGCGCGAGCCGCGCCCGCTTCCGCGCGGTCGTCGTCAGGCAGGACCGCGCCGGCCGTCGGGTGATCCTCTCGGCCGGAGGCAGCGTCTTCGCCGTCGGCCGCCGGGGCGGGGGCCGCACGCTCGCGTCGGTTTCCGGCGGCGGCCTGGCCCCCGGTGACAGGGTCGTCGTCAGCATCGGCCTCTCGGCGCTCCGCGTCTGGTCGACCGGCATGGAGGAGACGGGCCGCTCGAGGCTGGTCGTGCTCGAGGGCATCTTCCTGAAGAAGACGGGCGACGGGTTCGACGTCGCGGTGGTCGAGCGCGGAGCCGTCCACGTCGAGGTGCCGGAGGGCGCCGTCGTGCCCGACTTCGAGCCCGGCGACCAGGTCAGCATGGTCGTCCTGATCGGCAAGGACGGCACGTTCACGTTCATTCGCGGAAAGGACGAAGGTGAGACCAAGCCGGAGAAGCCGCGCTACAAGGAAGGCATCGAGGCCTACGGCGTGCTCGCGGAGAAGGCGCCGTACTCGATCGTCGTCCGCACCGAGGACGACAGGCGCATCACCTGCGCGGTGCCGGCCGGGATGGAGCTGTCGCTCTTCCGGGTCGGCGAGCGGGTGAAGATCCACTGCGTCTCGCGCGAGAACCGCGACGTCCTCGTCAAGATCCAGTCGGACTACGGCTGGGTGAAGGCCGACGGAAGCGGCGAGCTCTCGGTCTACGGAGCCCTGGCGAAGGGCAGCGGGACCGTGTCGGTCCGCCGCGCGGACGGGATGACCGTCTTCTGCTCCGTTCCGGCCGGCGTCGATCTCACGCCCTTCCGTTCCGGCGAGCGGGTGAAGCTGCACTGCCACCTCGGCGGGGGCGGCTTCGTCTTCGCGTCGATCTCCTCGGAGTCCGCGTCGCTCGGCGAGGACGGCGTCCTGCAGGTCTTCGCCTCCGGGCTGCTGCAGCCTCGCACCGGCGTGCCTGTAACGGTCCGCAAGCCGGACGGGACGATGTTCTCGTGCGACGCGCCCGCCGACTTCGACCTCTCGTTCTTCTCGGTCGGTGAGTCGGTCAGCCTCACCTGCCGCGTGGACGGCGCCGTGAAGACGCTGCTGAAGGCGCGGTCGGAGCGCTACGAGGTGGGCGCCGACGGGTCGGTGCAGCTGTATCTCTACGGGACCCTCGACGCGAAGTCCGACGCTTCCGTCACGGTACGCGGCAGCGATGGGCACACTGTTACCTGTCAAGTACCTGCCGGTACTGACCTCACCGCATTTGGGGTTGGCACAACCGTGAAGATGCACTGCTTCAGGCGCGACGGCCAGTTCCGGGTCGCCTATCTGAAATCGGAGCACGCCGTCATCGAGCTCGAGCGCTAGCCGCAAGAGCGCTCGCACGGCGGGGGCCGGTCGGCCGCAGCCTGGCCCCCGCCACCTCTCTCGCTCCACTGACCGGGGCGGCTCCCGCCGGGCAAAGCCCGGCTCCGCCGCCCCTGACGCAGGTGAGCGCACGCGGCTCTCCGGGGCCGTGCTGAAGCACTGTCCCCTCCGGCCGCGCACACTCACCACCGCCCCAGTGAACCGAGAGAGCCGCCCCTCACTGCGGGCTAGACTTAGGCCCATGCCGATCTACGAGTACGTCTGCATGTCGTGCGAGTCGCACTTCGAGGAGCTCGTCCGCAACGGCGAGCAGCCCGACTGTCCCGACTGCGGCGGGGCCGACGTTCGCAAGCAGCTCTCGGTGTTCGCCGCGCACGGAAGCTCGACGGAGGCCGGGTTCGGCTCGGCGCCGCGGGCCTCCGGCGGGGGTTGCTGCGGCGGTTCGTGCGGCTGCGGCTAGCCGTCCGTCGCCGGGCGTAGACTCGGCGCCCATGGAAGCACTCGCGGCCTACGCGGATCAGGTCTCGGCCTGCAGCCGCTGCCGCCTCGCCCAGGGACGCACGCAAGTCGTCTTCGGCGTCGGGAACCCGCAGGCGGACCTGATGTTCGTCGGCGAGGCGCCGGGCTTCCACGAGGACAAGCAGGGCGTCCCCTTCGTCGGCCAGGCCGGGAAGCTGCTCGACAAGCTCCTCGCCGGGATCGGCCTGGAGCGGTCGCAGGTGTACATCGCGAACGTCCTCAAGTGCCGGCCGCCGGGGAACCGGGATCCGCAGCCCGACGAGATCGAGTCCTGCGAGCCGCATCTCTTCCGGCAGATCGAGCTGATCCAGCCACGGGTCGTGGCGACGCTGGGGAACTTCGCGACGAAGCTGCTCTCGGGGAAGCCGACGGGCATCACGCGCGTCCACGGCCAGGAGCAGGAGGTCACGCTCGGCGGGAACCGCGTGCTGCTCTACCCGCTCTACCACCCGGCGGCCGCGCTCTACACGCCGGCGATGCTCAAGGTTCTCCAGGAGGACTTCCGGCGGCTCCCGGAGCTGATGGGCCGAGAGGAGATCCCGGAGCTCGAGCCGGAGCCCGTTCTGGCGGCGCCGCAGCCGGCCGTCCAGCTGGGCCTGTTTTAGGAGGGTTCGGCGAAACATCGGCTGCGCCGCCACGCCGCCTCGGAACGACCATCGCGCCCCGGCGACGAGCGACGTTCCGCCAAACCCTCCTAGGGCCGTAGCACCCAACCTCCGAGCGCGACCGCGATGCCGGCGACGAGCCAGAGCCGCGCGGGCCTTCGCCGCTCCGCCCACTGGACGGCGACCGCCCAGGCGGCGCCGACCGTGACCCCGGCGAGCAGCGCGACCGGCCCGATCCCCGCTCCCGACCAGACTGCCTGCGCGGCCTCCGAGCCCGCGACGGCGAAGACGCCGAGGGCAAACGCGGCCAGGGCCGCTCCGAGCCGCCGCCGCTGGGCGAGCAGCGCCGTCGCGACGACGACCGGCAGAAGCCAGAAGGCGGCCTTCCACGGCTCGCGGATGTTGAGCGTGTCCGCATAGGCCGTGTCGATTCCGGCCCGGCCGTTCGACGGGTAGAGGTAGCCGAAGAGGACGAGCAGCGCGCCGGCCAGCGGCGCCACCGGTCTGATCTCGGGCCTGCCCTCCCGCAGCCACGCGGCAGCGCCGACGGCGAGCCCGGCGAGCCCGGCTCCGAAGGCGAGGTAGGCGCCCTCTCGGATCTCGACGTCGAAGGCGCCTTCCGCGCCTCCCGCCGAGCGCGTCTTCAGGAAGAGCAGCGACGCGAGCCCGGTGAGCGTGCCGAGGACGGGCCAGCCGGCGTCCCAGGGCCTCAGCGCGGCGAGCAGCGCGAGGGCGAAGGCGAGGAACGCGGCAGTCGCGAGGCCTCCGCCGTAGGCAACGACGAGGCTTCCGAGGTCGAGCCGTTGCGGGCTTCGCCCGGTGGTCTCCGGCGGCGTCCGCAGCACGAGGTCCGCGCCGCTCGGCTCGGCGCGCAGCCCGTCGCACGAGACGGCGGCGAACGGAAGCGCGAAGGCGGCGAGCGCCACGGCGAACGGGACCCAGGCGAAGCGCCGCACCTGGGTAGCTTTACCCTCACGGCGTGGAGATCGAGTCTTCGTCGCCCGA
The DNA here is from genome assembly GCA_035776735.1 of Gaiellaceae bacterium. Classification (GTDB taxonomy): domain Bacteria; phylum Actinomycetota; class Thermoleophilia; order Gaiellales; family Gaiellaceae; genus JACDAN01. Next base: position 16,093 of record DASSSO010000103.1, read on the forward strand.
GGACACCGAAGCGGTGGGCGCACGGATCGCCGAGGGCCTCGGCCCCGGCGACGTGGTCACGGTCTCCGGCGAGCTCGGGACGGGGAAGACGACGCTCGTCCGGGGCGCCTGCCATGCGCTGGGCGTCGAAGGGCCCGTCACCAGCCCGACGTACACGATCGGCCACCGCTACCACGGCCGCGTCGACGTCTCCCATCTCGACCTCTATCGCTTCACCGGCGTCTCGGCGGCGGAGTGGGGAGACCTCGAGCCGTACTTCGACGGCGCCGTCTGCTTCGTCGAGTGGCCGGAGGCCGGCGCCGGCGCCCTGCCGCGGCCGAAGCTCGCGGTGTCGATCGCGCATGCGGGGGAGCACGAACGGCGGATCACGGTGACCGAGTGCTGATCCTCGCGTTCGACACGGCCACCGACAGGGCGACGAGTGCGCTCGTCTGGGACGGCGAGGTCCTGGGCGAGCTGACCTCCCGTCCGGTGACCGTGCTCGAGGACCTCGACGCGCTGCTGCGCCGGGGCGGCGTCCGCGACACGCAGGTCGAGGGCATCGCAGTCGGGATCGGCCCTGGGAGCTTCACCGGCCTGCGCATGGGGTTGATCACCGCGCGCACGCTCGCGTTCGCCTGGGGCGCGGAGCTGGCCGGGGTCTCCACGCTCGACGCCCTCGCCGCGGGGGCGCCCGGCGCGGTTCCCGTGATCGACGCGCGCCGCCGCGAGGTCTTCGCGCACGTCGGCGGCGAGCCGGTTGTCGTCCCTCCTGCCGAGCTGCCCGTCGAGGCCGGATGGGTGTACGTCGGCGACGGCGCGATTCGCTACCGCGAGGAGATCGAGGCGCGCGGGGGATCGGTTCCGCCGGACGAGAGCGAGCTCCACCTGCCCCGCGCCCGGTTCCATGCCGAGCTCGCGCGGGACTTCGGCGCGCCGGACCTGGTCGAGCCGATGTACCTTCGTATCCCGGACGTGGACCGCACGTGATCGACCTTCGCCCCCTCACGCTCAACGACCTGGGCGCCATCGAGCGGATCGAGCGCAACTCCTACCCGACGCCGTGGTCGCGCTCGATGTTCGCCGGCGAGATCGCGAAGCCGTCGTCGATCTGTCTCGGCGCCGTCGACACGGAGGACGAGGAACGCCTCGTCGGCTACCTGATCATCTCCCGGTACGCGGACGCGTGGCACATCATGAACGTCGCCGTCGACCCGGACTACCGGCGCCAGGGGATCGCGACCCAGCTCCTCAGCCGGCTCTTCGAGCTGACCGAGGGCGACGATCGACGTGGCTACACCCTCGAGGTTCGGGTGTCGAACGGGGAGGCGATCAAGCTCTACGAGCGGCTCGGGTTCGTCGCCCGCGGGATCCGGCGCGGCTACTACACCGACAACCGCGAGGACGCGCTGATCATGTGGAAGGACCCGCTGCGGGAACGCGCCTCGGCGTGATCCTGGGCATCGAGACGTCGTGTGACGAGACGGCTGCGGCGCTCGTCACGGACGACGGGCGCCTGCTCGCGAACGTCGTCTCCTCCCAGGCGGCGCTCCACGCCCGCTACGGGGGCGTCGTCCCCGAGGTTGCGTCGCGACACCACCTCGAGCTGTTGCTGCCGGCGGTCAGGGGTGCGCTCGAGGACGCGGGCGCCGGGATGGACGACGTCGACCGGGTCGCCGTCACCCAGGGGCCGGGCCTCATCGGGGCGCTGCTGATCGGCGTCTCCGCCGCGAAGGCCCTGGCCTGGGCCCGCCGCCTGGCTCTGGTTCCGGTCAACCACCTGCACGGGCACGTCGCCTCCCTCTTCCTCGCCGTGGACGGAGGACCCGTCGAGCCGCCGTTCCTCTGCCTGCTCGCGAGCGGCGGGCACACGATGCTCCTGGACGTCCGCGACCCCTCGGCGTTCGAGGTGCTTGGGACGACGCTCGACGACGCGGCCGGCGAGGCGTTCGACAAGGGCGCGCGCCTGCTCGGGCTCGGCTACCCCGGCGGCGCGGAGGTCGACCGGCTCGCGCGCGAGGGCGACCCCGAGGCGTTCGCCTTCCCGGTCGCACGCGTCCCGGGGCTCGACTTCTCGTTCTCGGGACTCAAGACGGCGCTCCTCTACACGGTCCGCGACCTCGGCACCGAGGAGACGGAGCGGCGCCGGGCGGATCTCGCCGCCTCCTACCAGCGCGCGATCGTTCGCGCGCTCGTCGAGCGGACGCAGGCGGCCGCCGACTCGACCGGCGCCGAGCGGATCGCTGTCGTCGGCGGCGTCGCCGCGAACTCCGAGCTGCGGGTCTCGCTGCCCGGCGCCGCGCTCGCACCGCTCGAGCTCTGCACGGACAACGCGGCGATGATCGCCTCGGCTGCACGGTTCGTCGAGCCGATCGCCTACCCTCGCTACCTTGCGCTCGACGCTTTCGCGTGATGCAAACGGCCGTGCCGGCGAAGCCGGCACGGCCTCGGTAGGCACCCACGAGTGGGTGCCTCGGCGCCTTGCCCGGGTTGCGCTGCTCGGCATCGTCGCCCTCGCGGCGGCCGCGATCTCCGTCGCCGCCGCCACCGGCGGGCACTCCCAGGCCGGGCGGGACGATCCGGTCTCCTGGCGGGGGCTCGTCGGCGGCCCGCGCCCGGAGGTGCCGGTCGGGCAGCGGATGATCGTCGTCCTCCGCACGCCGTCCCTGGCGCGGCGCGTGGCGGCAGCTGGCGGACGGGCGAGCGAGGCCGACCAGCGGCGCTGGCACACGGCGGCCCAGGCCGCGCAGCGGCAGCTGATCGCGCGCCTCAGCATCGCCGGCCTCCAGCTCCGCCCGGAGTACAGCTTCTCGCGCGTGATCTCCGGCTTCTCCGCACCGCTCGACGCACGCGCAATCGCGCTTCTCCAGCGCTTCCCCGAGGTCGAGGGCGTCTACCCCGTCCGGATCGCGTACCCCAGCTCGACGACGAGTCAGCTGGTCGAGCGACGGCAGCTGGCGCCCGGATCGGGTGTGCGCGCCGGCTTCGCTCTCCCGGGGTACAGCGGCCGCGGGGTGACGATCGCTCTGCTCGACACCGGCGTCCAGCACGCCCACGACTACCTCGCCGGTGCGGTCCTCGAAGGCGTGGACGTGCTCGAGGAGGACGACCTGGCCTCCGCGAGGGCGCAGCCGGACGCGCCGGCCGAGCTCGAGCGGCACGGCACGCAGCTCGCGGGGCTCATCGTCGGGTCCGGCGGCCCGGCGGGGCTGACCGGGGTCGCCGAGAACGCGACGATCCTCCCGATCCGCGTCGCCGGGTGGCAGCGCGACCTCGCAGGCCGCTGGGCCGTATACTCGCGGACGGACCAGCTGATCGCCGGGCTGGAGCGGGCCGTCGACCCCAACGGCGACGGGAACGCGCACGACGCCGCCCGGATCGCGCTCGTCGGCGTTGCCGAGCCGTACGCCGCCTTCGAGGACAGCCCGGCCGCACGGGCCGTCGCCGGCGCGCTCGCCCTCGACACGCTCGTCGTCGCCCCGGCCGGGAACGACGGGCCCGCGGGGCCCCGCTACGGCAGCATCTCGGGCCCCGGCGGCGCGAGGGAGGCGTTGACGGTGGGTGCGGCCGACGACCGGCCGACGACCGAGCACGTTCGCATCACGATCCGTTCCGGCCTCCGCCTGGTCTTCGAGGGCGAGGTGCCGCTGGGAGGTGCGCGGGAGCCGGGCGACTCGCTCACGCTCGATCTCGCGGCGCCGACACCGCGCGACCAGCTCCCGCCGGCCGTGCTCGGGCAGGGCGTCGCGCCGCCGCTCTCGATCGGCGACTTCTTCGACCGGAACGGCTACAGCCTCGTCGCCGGCAGGGCGGCGCTCGCGCCCGCCGGCGAATCGCCCGAGGCCGCCGCCGCCGGCGCCGCAGGGGCCGGAGCCGCGGCGGTCGTGCTGCACGACGCCCGGATCCCCGCCGGCGCGCTCGGCGCCGACGAGCGGATCGGGGTGCCGGTCGTGAGCATCCCTGCTGAGGCGGCAAGTGAGGCGCTCCGCCTGCTGCGCGGGGGCGAGCCGGCGACGATCGAGATCGGCGCGTCGCGCGGGCGCGCGAACCCGGACGAGGGCGGCCCGGCGTCCTTCTCGTCCCGTGGGCTCGCCTTCGACGGCGGCCCGAAGCCCGAGGTCGTTGCTCCGGGCGTCGCACTCCTGACGTCTCTTCCGGGTCGGGAGGCGGACGGCAGCCCAGCCTTCGGGACGGTGAGCGGCTCCAGCGCGGCGGCCGCAGTTGCGGCCGGGGGAGCGGCGCTGCTCGCCCAGGCCCGGCCCGACCTGCACGCGCGCGGGCTCCGCGGGGCGCTCGTGGGCACCGCGAGGGCGGTCGGCGGCGCGCGCGGGCTCGACCTCGGCGCGGCCGCGGCCGTGGAGGTGATCGCCGAGCCGGCGTCGGTGCCGCTCGGCCACGCGAACGCCCGCGGCTGGCAGGGGTCGTCCCGCTTCACGGTGCGCAACGTCTCGCAGCGCACGCTCGGCGTCACGGTCTCGACCGGCCGGCTCGGGGAGGTGGGCGGCGCGGCGCTCGCGGTCTCGCCCGGCCGGTTCACGCTCCGGCCCGGCGAGGGGCGGAGGGTCTTCGTCGTCGCCCGGATGGCCTACATGCCGCCCGGAGTCCGTCTCCTGTCGGCCGCGTTCGAGCTCCAGGCCGGCGGCGGGGCCGCCGTCCGCGTTCCGTGGACGCTCACCCTCGGCCGCTACGAACGCGATCTCCTCGGTGCCGTCCGGCTCTCGACCCGGCGGTTCAGACCGTCCGACTCGGTCCCCGCCCTGCTCGAGCTGCGGGCGGGCAGGCTCGTCGAGGAGAGAGGCCGGAGCGAGGTGCTACCGCTCTCCCACCTCGACCTCGAGCTCTGGCGCGGGCGCGAGCGGATCGGCCGGCTGGCGCGGCTCCGCAACCTCCTTCCCGGCCGGTACACGTTCGGCCTGACCGGGCGCGGGCCGGCAGGCCGACGGCTCGCGCCGGGACGCTACACGCTCCGGCTGGTCGCCTACCCACCCGGAGAAGCGCCCCCGAGCAGGCAATTCGTCCAGTTCACGATCCTCTAGGTGCGTCGTATACTCGCCACGGCGTGACCACGGTCGAAGCTCCTTCCCACCTCCGCGAGAACCCGTTCGAGATCGCCCAGGACCAGCTCCGCGGTGTCGCGCGGGAATTCCAGATCGACGAGAACCTCGTCCGCGTGCTCGAGCAGTGCAAGAAGGCCGTGGCCGTTTCGATCCCCGTCGTGATGGACGACGGCCAGATCCGGGCCTTCGAGGGCTTCCGGGTCACCCACAACATCGCGCGCGGCCCGTCCAAGGGCGGGATCCGCTATCACCCCGACGTCACCGTCGACGAGGTGAAGGCGCTGGCGATGTGGATGACGTGGAAGTGCGCGCTGATGGGCATCCCGTTCGGCGGCGCGAAGGGCGGGGTCGTCTGCGATCCCAAGCAGATGTCGCGGAGCGAGCTCCAGAAGATGACCCGCCGCTACACGTCGGAGATCATCAACGAGATCGGACCGGAGAAGGACATTCCGGCCCCGGACGTCGGCACGGATCCGAGCGTCATGGCCTGGATCTTCGACACCTACTCGATGAACAAGGGCCACTCCGTGCTGGGCGTCGTCACCGGCAAGCCGCTGAACGTCGGCGGCTCGCTGGGCCGGCTCGAGGCGACGGCCCACGGCGCGCTCTACGTCCTCCGCGAGGCGACGAAGAAGCAGGGCAGGTCGCTCGGCGACATGCGCGTGGCGGTGCAGGGCTTCGGCAACGTCGGCAGCTATCTCGCCCGCTTCGTGCAGGAGGACGGCGCGACGGTGGTCGCGCTCTCGGACTCCGCAGGCGGGGTCTACAACCCCAAGGGCATCGACGTGCAGCTCGCCCTCGCGCACAAGCAGGAGACGGGCCGGCTCGACGGCCTGAAGGACGCCGAGTCGATCACGAACGACGAGCTGCTCGTCATCGACACGGACGTGCTCGCGCCGTGCGCGCTCGAGCAGGTGATCACCTCGGACAACGCCGACAAGATCAAGGCGGCAATGATCGTCGAGGGCGCCAACGGCCCGACGACGCCCACCGCGGACGAGATCCTCGAGGAGCGCGGGATCCTCGTCCTCCCCGACGTGCTCGCCAACGCCGGCGGGGTCGTCGTCTCGTACTTCGAGTGGGTTCAGGGGCTCCAGGAGTACTTCTGGAAGGAGGAGGAGGTCAACCGGCGCCTGAACGAGATCACCTCCAAGGCCTTCCACGAGACCTGGGAGACGTACGAGGCGCGCAACACGACGATGCGGACCGCGGCATACGGCCTCGCGGTCCAGCGCGTGTCCGAGGCCACGATGACCCGCGGCCTGTACCCGTAGCCCGGGTCGTCCTCTACCACGCCGACGGCTGCCACTTGTGCGCAGCCGCGAGGCGCGTCGTCCACGCGGCGAGAGACGAGCTCGGGTTCGAGCTCGAGGAGGTGGACATCGGCGGCGACCCCGAGCTCGAGGCGCGGTACCGCGAGTGGCTGCCGGTCGTCGAGATCGACGGCGAGCGCGCGTTCACGTACTTCGTCGAGCCGGGCTCGCTCCGCCGCAAGGTCGCACAAGCTCGCGCTTCCGACGGGACTTTGTAACTACCCGACGCGAGTTCTGATCACGACTGGCACAATCCTTGTGTGGTGTTACAAGCTCCACCCCAGCGGTCGGTACCGGATCGTCTCACCGTCGGGGTCGCGGCCCGTCTCAGCCGCTACCTCCAGGTCCTCACACAGGCCCGGAAGATGGGCAAGGAGCGCATCTCCTCGCAGGAGATCGCCGACTACACGAACGTCAACGCGACCCAGATCAGGCGCGACCTCTCGACGTTCGGCAAGTTCGGCAAGCGCGGAGTCGGCTACAGCGTGGACGGCCTGCTGGGCGAGATCCGGCGCATCCTCCGGACGCAGGGGCAGCACAACATCGCGCTCGTCGGCGCCGGTCGCCTGGGCGAGGCGATCGCGAGCTCGCCGATCTTCGCCGAGCACGGGATCAACATCGCCGCGGTCTTCGACAAGGATCCCGACAAGGTCGGCCGCAGGGTCGGCAACGTCGACGTCAACGAGTACAAGACGCTGGCCGACGCCGTCCGCGACAAGAACATCGTCGTCGGCGTGCTCGCCGTGCCGGCGGAGAATGCGCAGTCGGCGGCCGACGACCTCGTCGACGCCGGCGTACGGATCATCTTCAACTACTCCGAGGCGCTGCTCGACACGCCCCAGGACGTCGCCGTGCACACGTCGAACCCCGCGGTCGAGCTCCTCTACGCGCTCTACTTCCACCTCACGTAGGAACATTCTCTCCACCGGCGTTCCGGAGGAGACCACTCTGTTTCGGGCCTGTCCTTCCGTTCACAGGACAATGGCTCCGAGGGCCAGGGCGAGTGTCAGACACTCGTCGTGTCTCCGAGGGACACGGCTCGGAGAGTCCGCCAGGGGCTGAGCAGGGCGTCCCGCGCGATCGGAACGACGCAGAGCTCGATCTCGGAGACTCGCTCTCGCACCGGGGGACGGTCGCGGAGCGGCAGGAGCCGGTCGCGGATCGGCCCGGGGCTCGGCGTCCCGTCGGTGTAGGCGATCGAGACGTGGGGGAGGAAGATCGCGAGGTCGCGGTCCGGCTCGACGGCGCGGGCGAGCTCGGCGAAGGTCTCCCCGCGCACCTCGAGCACGATTGCCTCGTGGAAGCAGGTCGCCGGCCCGTACTCCGCCTCGAAGGCGACGGCGCCGCGGAGCCGGTCGCGCACACGCTCGAGGTCGTCCTCGCGCCCCAATCCGAGCGAGACGTGGAGCCAGTGCGGCGGGGTAAGGCGGAGGCCTTCGAGCCCGTCGAGCGCGCGCTGGACGACCGCCGCCTCTTCCTTCGCCGCCGGGCCGGGCGGCGCGTGCCAGACGGTGAGGTACTCCTCGTCCTCCGGAAACTCCGCCACGAAGTCCTCGAGCGGTTCGTCGCGGACGAGGAATTCGGCCCACGCCTCCTCGAAGCTCGTGAACAGCGGTCCCTCCATCCAGAAAGCCTATGACGCGGAACAGGCCGTGCCCGTCCCGTGAAACGAAGCGAGCCCCCGACCAATCGAGGGCTCGCATCGTGACCCCTAGCTCCGCCCGGGAGGGCGGAGATCCTCCGCCAACTAGCGGCGCTTGACCACCTCGCAGCCGGTCAGCTCGTCCTTGCGGTCGGCGCGGACGGTGTCGCGGCCTGCGCCGCAGCGGATCACGTCCCGCTTCCCGTCCTTCGCCTTGATCGTGTCGTTGCCGGCGCCGCCCCTGAGCGTGTCCCTGCCGGCGCCGCCCTTGACGTCGTCCGCGCCGGGGCCGCCGAACAGGTCGTCGTTTCCGACGTCGCCCTGAAGGTCGTCGTTGCCCGGATCGCCGTAGACGTCGTCGCTTCCCGCGCCGCCGTCGAGCCCGTCGGCGCCGGGGCCGCCGCGGATCACGTCGTCGCCGCCCGCCCCGTCGACCTGGTCGTCGCCGGCGCCGACGTCGATCTCGTCGTCGTCGCCGCCGCACTCGACCTGGTCATCGCCGTCGCCCCACTCGGCGAGCTCCTCCTCGCCGGGGAGCTCCTGGAGGAAGCCGAAGGGCTCCTCCTCCTCGGGCTGGGGCTCCTCTTCGATCGGCTCTTCCTCGATCGGCTCTTCGCCTTCGTACGGGGGCTCCTCTCCGACGACCGGGCTGGAGAGCTGGCAGCCGAGGCTGCCCGCCTGCGCGGACAGCGGCCCGGACGACGCGGTGGCCGCGACGCTGAAGGTGAGCGCGCAGGCCGCAACCAGCAGGGCGAGCGCCGAGAACGTCAATCTGGAAAACCGCATCGTCTTCACCTCGAGCTAGGGGCCGCAGACGGCTCGCGGCGTCTTTCGACCCTCTCGGTATCGCCCGCAGCGGGCGACACCGCGTCACCCGTTCTGGTGAAACTGCCCGCCGATGCGCATCCTCCTTTGGCACGGGTACCTCCTCGGCGGCACCGGCTCGAACGTCTACACGCGGGCGATCGCGCGCGAGTGGAGCCGCGCCGGCCACGACGTCGTGGTCGTCTCGCAGGAGGGCAATCCGGAGCTCTTCGACCTCGGCGGCGCCCGGACCGTCCGCCCCGACATCGGCGGCCTGCTGCCCGTCTTCGTCCTCGACCGGTACGACGGGCTCGAGACGAAGCTGCTGCAGCACACGACCCCGGACGAGCGGGCCCGCTTCGTCGAGGCGAACGCCGCCGTCCTCCGCGAGCTCGCGCCGGCCGACCTCGTCTTCGCGAACCACGTCCTGCTCGGAGCACCGGTCGGCGCCGCGAGCGGTCTCCCGTTCGCAGTGAAGGCGCACGGCTCGGAGCTCGAGTACTCGATGCGCGGCAACGAGGAGCTCGCGCGCTGGGGGCGCGAGACGCTCGCGGAGGCGCACGCGGTCTTCGTCGGGTCGGCCCACATCCGCGACGTCCTCGAGGAGGTGGTCGGCCATGTCGACCGCGTGTACGAGGTGCCGCCAGGGGTCGACGTGGAGGGGTTCCGGCCGGAGCCGCGCGACCAGGCGCTCGCGGGCCTGGTCGAGGAGGGCCGCCGAGACCCGCCGAACCCGCGGAACGCGAACGAGCGCCTGCCGGACGAGGGCAACGCCGAGCGCTTCGCACGGTTCCTGACGGACGACCGCCCGACCGTTCTCTACTTCGGCAAGCTGATCCGCAACAAGGGCGTCCAACTGCTCCTGGAGGCGCTTCGGCGCGTGGACGCCCGCGCCGTCGTCGTCGGCTTCGGCGACTACCGCGGGGAGCTGGAGGCGATGGCGGGCCCGGACACGCTCTTCACCGGGCCGCTCGAGCACCGGCACCTCGTCCACCTGATCCCGCTGGCCGACGTCACCGTCGTCCCGTCGATCTTCCCGGAGGCCTTCGGGATGGTCGCCGCCGAGGCGGCGGCCGGCGGCTCGCTGCCGCTCGTCGCCCGGCACTCCGGCCTTGCGGAGATTGCCGACGCGCTCGCGGAAGCCGGTGTTCCGGCCGGCTTCGAGTCCGGAAGCGTCGACGATCTCGCCGACAAACTCGAATCGCTCCTCCAGCGTTCGCCGTCGGAGCGCGCCGAGCTCTCGCGGCGGGCGCGCCGCGTGACGGAGGAACGCTGGTCGTGGGCGACCGTCGCCGACCGGCTATTGGAGCCGTTTCAAGGCGCCGGCTAGGCGACGCTGACCGGAAAGGCCACGGCGGCCTGGCCGGTGTGGCCGCCTATAGCCTTCTCGGCCCATGGGCGACGAGCAGAAGCTCAGTCCCGACGAGCAGATCCGCTCGGCCCGGGAGGCGTTCGAGCAGGCGGAGGACTTCACGGTGGCCGTGGAGGAGGAGTTCGCGATCCTCGACCCGGAGACGCTGTCGCTGACGAACCGGTTCGAGGAGCTGCAGGCGGCCGCGAACGGCACCGAGCTGGAGACGCACCTCGTCGGCGAGCTGATCGCCTCGGAGGTCGAGATCCGCACCGGTCGGTGCGGCGACTTCACCGAGGCGGCGGCGCGGATGGGGGAGCGGCGGGACCAGCTCCTGGCCCTCGCCGACCAGCTGGGGGTCGTCCTCGGCGGAACCGGCACGCACCCGTGGAGCCCCTGGCAGGAGCAGCGGATCATCGACACCCCGCACTACCGGCGCAACGACGAGATCCTCCGCTACGTCGTCTGGCGCAACAACAGCTTCGGCCTCCACGTCCACGTCGCGATCAACGGCCCCGACCGGGCGATCCGCGTCCACGACTGGCTCCGTCACCTGCTGCCGGAGATCCTCGCGCTCTCGGCCAGCTCGCCGTTCCACGAGAACGTCTTCACGCACCTGCACTCGACGCGGTCGGAGATCTTCACGAGGTTCTTCCCTCGCTGCGGGATCCCTGACGCCTTCGGCGACTGGCGGACGTTCGAGGACTACGTCCGCGCCCTCTTCCGCACCGGCTCGATCACGGAGCACACGCAGCTCTGGTGGAGCGTCCGCCCGCACCTCGCCTACCCGACGGTGGAGATCCGGATCGCCGACGGCCAGCCGGAGCTCGGTGAGGCCCGCTCGCTCGCCGCCCTCGCGTACGCGCTCACCGTGCGCATCGCGAAGGCGCTCGACGAGGGCGAGCCGGTTCCGCTGCCGCCGCCCCGCTTCATCGAGGAGAACTTCTGGCGGGCGATCCGGTACGGGCTCACGACCGAGCTGCTCGACCTCCAGCGGCTGGAGAACGTTAAGACCCGCGAGCGGCTCGAGCAGCTCATCGAATGGGTCTCGCCGGTTGCCGACGAGATCGGCGCGGCGCCGTTTCTCGCCGTCCCGTCCGCGAACGCCGCCGAGCGCCAGATTGCCCGCTACGAGGAGGGCGCAACGCTCGAGGAGATCTACGCCGAGCAGGTCAGGCCGAAGGAGCCCGTTGTCTGATCAGCCGTCGCCGGAGGAGGTCCTCGACGCCGTCCGGCAGATGAAGGTCTCCGACCTGCTCCTCTCGACGGCGGCAACGCTCGCGCAGCTCGGGTTCGCGAAGCTCGACGAGTCGGCGCGCGACCTCGAGCAGGCTCGGCTCGCGATCGAGGGGATGAAGGCGCTGCTCGGCGCGCTCGAGGGCGCCGTGCCCGACGAGGTGCTTCGCGACTTCAACCAGGTCGTGGCCAACTTGCAGATCGCCTACGCCGAAGCCGCGACGAACGGCTAGTTGTAGCCGGCTCCGCAGGGGAGTAAAACCCCTGCGTGCGGCGATTTTTCGGCGGGCCTCTTGCGGCCGGCTCGGCGGTTCTCGCTCTCGGCATCGCGACCCTCGTCGGTCAGGTGTCCGATCCCGCCTACGCAGACACCGAGGCCCCGGACGTCACGATCGCGATTACGGACGCCGGGTTCGAGCCGGACGCCGTCACGGTCGTCCCGGGTCAGGACGTCCACTTCACGAACGAGTCGGCGCAGACGCGGCAGGTCGTCTCCGACCGCGGGTTCGTCGACTCGGGTCCGCTCGCCCTCGGCGCCGGGTTCAGCGTCGCGCTGGACGTCGCGGGCTCGCACGGCCTCTCTCTGGCCGGAGCCCCGGAGCTCGAGGCGGCGATCCAGGTCGGGCTTCCAGGCCTCCCGGGGGACGGCGGGGCGCCGGCGGCCGCAAACGTCCCGGACCTGCCGTTCACCCCGCAGGACGCATCGGCGTTCTCGGTGCATCCCGAGCTCGGGGTGCGCGTCTCACGGACGCGCCTGATCGCCGGGTTCACCGACACCGCAACGGTGGGCGACGTCAACGCGGCGCTCGCGGCCGCCGGGGTGACCGTCGTCGGCGGGTTCGGCGACCTCGGCGTGATCGTGGGGGAGACGGACGACGGCCCGCCCGACACTCTGCCGCTCGACGCCGCGCTGGACTCGCTCCGGGCGAGCGCGGCCGTCGAGTTCGCCGGGCACCTCGAGGAGTCGACGCTCGACGTCCTGCCGATGAAGGCGGAGGACGAGACGCTGACGGCCGTCCCGCCCTGGGTGTGGGACCTCCTGAAGCGGCCGGACGGCGCGCCGATCGGCGCGGGCGGCAACTGGGGGCTCGAGGCGTCGCGCTTCCCGCAGGCGTGGAACCTGCGCGAGGCGATGCTGCGCGCCAACCATCAGGTCGCGACCGGCATCGTCGACGGCGGCTTCCAGGCGCACAAAGACCTCGTGCTCAACCGGCCGGAGCTGTGCCGCACCTTCCTCGGCGTGCCCTACGACTGCACCGAGCTCCAGACGAGCGCGCACGGGAACCATGTCTCCGGAATCATCGGCGCGACCTACGACAATCCCGGCGCGCCGGGGCGCTCGGTCGGCGTCAGCGGGACGAACCCGCTCGCGAAGATGTCGGGCGTCAGCTCGTTCGGCTGCTCGTCCTGCACCACGATCGGCGAGAGCCTCGCCGACGCGATCGCGGTGATGGACGCGCTGATCGACGCAGGCGTCGACGGGACGATCCCCGGGCTCCGGGTGATCAACCTCAGCAAGGGCGCGAGCAACTTCGACGAGGTGCAGTTCACCGACGCCGACGGCTCCGGCGGCAACTCGACGGGGTGGTGGCCGAAGGAGTGGTGGGAGGCGCACCCCGCGCCGGTCTGCGGCCCAGGCTCGACGGACGACCCGGGGACCCAGTGGTGCACGCCGAACACCGACGACGCCTGGCTCGCGGAGCGGCGTGCGACCGGGCTGCTCGCCTCGGCGGTCGCGGAGAAGGCGGCCGCGAACGGGATCCTGATCGTCCAGTCCGCGGGGAACTCGAGCGACTCGTTCTGCCTGCCCACGACCGTCTCCGCCGCCGCGATGACCCGGTGGAACGTCGCCAACCCGTGCAACGTCGCGTTCGCCGCGCGGACCTCGCCGGCGACGAGCCTCGTCGTGGCCGCAGAGAGCACGGGCCCGTTCTCGTGGGCTTCCGCGCACTGGTCGAGCCCGCTGCCGAACCCGATCGTCGTCGCCGAGAGCATCGACAGCAGCCTCGCCCGCAGTGGCTTCTCGAACACCGTCGCCGCCGGCCCGAGCCCGCTCTACGGCGTCTCGGCGCCCGGCGGCGCGATCTTCAGCACCGTGCTCGGCAACGACTTCGACGCCATGTCCGGGACGTCGATGGCGGCGCCCCACGTGACGGGGCTGATCGGCTTCCTGCTCGCGCACGACGCGACGCTCACGATCGAACAGGTCAAGGACAAGCTCAAGACCTGGGCCCGGAGCGACACGAGCGGCGGCGTCCAGCCGCGCATCGACGCCTTCGCGAGCCTCCTCAGCCTCGGCGGAGCGGCCAAGGCGATGGTCGACGTGAACGATTCGTCCAAGGACGGGAACCGCCGCAAGGTGCTGAACCCCGACGGAACCCCGGGCGCCGACGACACGACCTTCAGCGGCCAGAACGGGCCCGACGGCCGCGAGTATCTGACCGCCCCCGACGGCAAGGCCGACATGCGCGACTTCCGGCGCTTCCGGGATGCCTGGCTGCTCACGTGCGCCGACGTCGTCGCCCCAACCGACTGTCCCGCCGCGGGCGACGTCGCCCTGAACGGCGCCGCGTCCCACCCGAAGAAGGACCTCGACTTCGACCGCTGCCCCGAGGCGAATGCGGCCAGCAACTGCGGCCCCGTGCTGCTCGGTGCGTTCTCCCGCTTCGACTTCAACGGCGACGGGTGGGTCGCGAAGGGCCAGACGGTGGCAGGGCAGCCGGCCGCCGCGACGGTGCCGCTGAAGGGCGACGGCTCGCCGGCGGCGACGGCGGCCGAGGCGTCGACGATGACCGACCTCGACGTCCTCGAGAGCCAGTGGGAGCCGAACCCGTCCGACACCGAGGGGTGGGAGGAGAACCGTCTCGACTTCCTGATGGACTCCGGCGACCTCGAGATCCGCGCCGACGACTTCTTCGACGCGGGCGCGACCTCGGTGACCTTCAGCGCTTCCGGGTCGGGCGGCGGCGTGGCCATTCCCAGCCGGACGATCATGCCGGGCGACGGCTTCATCGTGCACACGATCCCGAGCGGCGACGCGGTCGAGATCCGCGGCTCGGCGATGGTCGGCGGCGAGGCGCTCGAGTCGACGCCGCGGATCGTCACGCTCCAGCCCGGGGAGGACCGCCGCGTCGACCTGTGCGTGCTGCACGTCGGGCTGACCGCGACGCGGACGCGGCTGGTCGCGAACGGCCAGGCGACGTCGCAGATCGAGGGGACGCTCGCCGGGTGCGAGGACGACGACGTCTCGGGCAAGCCGATCGCGTTCTCGCTCGAGCCCAACGGCCCCGACCACGCGACGCTCGACCCGGCTGCGGGGACGACCGACGCGGCGGGGAAGGCGAGCACGGAGTTCCAGGCCGGCACGCTTGCGGCGACGTACACGGTGACGGCGACCGTCGACCTCGGCGAGGGCAAGACGGCCAAGGGCGAGATCGAGATCGAGACGACGCCGCAGGTCCGGATCCACTACCGGTGGAAGCAGGAAGAGCTTGCGTGGTCGGAGGGCGGCACCACGGAGTGGGGCACCGTCGCTGGGTTCCCTGACTGCGACTCGCCGGGCGTGATCGCCTACTGCGTCAACGGCTTCTCGATCGGCTTCCACCCGACGCTTGCGACCAACGGCTTCGAGCGGCAGGGCGAGCTGCGCGGTTCCGAGGAGGCGCCCGTCTTCCTGACCGAGGAGGTCGTCGAGAGCCTCCACCACGCCCAGCGCACCTTCACGCGCGACTACCACGACCCGGCCAACCCCGACGACACGATTACGGAGGACTACCGCTGGAACGTCCGGGCCGACCAGCTCGAGCGGTACCAGAACCACGAGCTGCCGGCGGACGTGGAGATCGAGGACCTGTCCACGAGGATCCGGCTGAACGGGCTCCGCGCGGTCGGGGAGCTGGGCTACCTGCACCAACTCCTCCTGATCAGCCGCACGGGCGACCAGTCGCCGCAGGAGGCGTCGCCGGACGTCCTCCACGCCACACGCGGCGAGTTCCTGCTCTCGCCGAAGGGCGACGGCTCGTCGCTGCGCTTCGCAGTCAACAAGCGCACGGTCGACTTCCTCCGGAACGCCGACGGTGTGACGTTCAAGCCGTACACGTTCTGCGGAACCTTCACGAAGGACCTCGGCTCGCAGACGATGACGCACGGGTACCTCGACCAGTCTCCGTCGGAATGGATTCCGGGCGCGGCCAACCTGAACCGCGACCCCCACTACGACCCGGGCGACCAGCCGATGCCGGTCGGCCCCGGGAGCCTCACCCTGCGCTACAGCTTCGTCGCCGTCGCGACCTACAGCGACGCGCCCCCGGTGCTCGAGCTCCCGGACTGCTCGCAGAACACGCCGCCGAACGCGGACTTCACGTGGTTCCCGAACGGCGACCCGAACCCGCCGCAGGAAGGCCGTGACGTCTTCTTCACGGACACCTCGACCGACGCCGAGAACAACGTCGACACCTGGAGCTGGGAGTACGGCGACGGCGGCGGGTCGGCGCTGCAGCACCCGTTCCACCTCTACCAGGACGACGGGAGCTTCGTCACCAAGCTCACGGTCACCGACACGGAGGAGGCGACCGACTTCGAGCAGAGGACGGTCGACGTCGTCAACCTCCCGCCGGAGGTCGAGATCGACGACGGCGCCGGGCGGGTTGGGGAGCCGGCGAGCTTCACGTACCGCGTGTGGGATCCCGGCCGCGCCGACCTCGACGATCTGAACGCGGACGGCGACGGGACCTGCACCGTGACGATCCAGGGCGTCGCGCCCTTCAGCTGCATGATCCAGGGGCCAAGCCCGGTCTCGACGTACAGCGTCTCGCTCACCGGGCTGCCGGCCGGGAGCTACCCGATGACGATCTCGGCCACCGACAAGGACGGAGGGACCGGCTCCGATACGGCCACGCTGACGATCGTCCCCGCCGGGGAGGAGCTGCCGCCCCCGCCGCCCGACCCGCCGCCACTCGTCACCTGCGACCCGACCGTGGAGCTCGAGGGCGAGGAGAAGGCGTTCCTCGACGAGGTGAACGCGTACCGCGCGCAGAACGGAGTCGACCCGGTCGTCGCCTCGCCGAAGCTGACCGTCGCGGCGACGCGGCACGCGGAGGACATGGCGGAGAACCACTTCACCGGCCACGACGGGTCGGACGGCAGCACGCCGGCGACACGGGTCCGCGACGCCGGCTACCCGCCCGACGCCCTGGCCTCGGAGAACGCCGCCGGCGGGCCGAACATGCGCACCGGGCGGGATGCCCTGATCGGGTGGAAGTCGTCGACCACCGGCCACAACGAGAACATGCTCGACCCGCAGTGGAAGGCGGTCGGCATCGCGCGGGAGCGGGAGACGGAGCCGGCGCCCGGCGCGTCGGAGCTCGAGTGGAAGTGGAACACGAACTACGGCGACTTCGTCGACTGCCCGGCGCCGGGCGTCGCGGCGAAGCCGGTGGCCGGGAAGGGCGCGCGGGAGGTTGTCGTCCCCGACGGGCCCGCCGTGGCCGCGGTGGACGACGCACCGGCGCCGGTGAGATCGCCGCCCGCGCTCCGCGGCTCGGCGCGCGCAGTCGCCGTCACCGCCGAAGACGCGCCGCCTGCTCCCGCGGCCGCCGCGTTCTCGATCTCGGACCCGACGCCGGATCACGACCAGCCGATCGAGGTCACGAACGCGTCCGTCGACGTCAACGGCGACCCGATCGCCGCGACGCTCGACGCGAACGGGCTCCCGGCTCCCGTGCCGCTCGAGCCGGGCGCGACGGTCGAGCTGACTTTCGGCGGCCCCGGCGACCGGACGATCACGCTCACCGCCGGCACGCTCGCCGTCTCGCGCACGATCGCCGTCGGCGCGCCGCCGCCGCCTCCGCCTCCTCCGCCGCCGCCGCCTCCGCCGCCGCCTCCTCCGCCGCCGCCGCCTCCTCCGCCGCCGCCGCCGCCGCCTCCGCCACCGCCGCCACCGCCACCGCCACCGCCTGCTCCACCCCCGCCGCCGCCTCCTGCTCCACCGCCGCCTCCTACTCCACCGCCGCCTCCTGCTCCACCGCCGCCGCCTGCTCCGGCTCCGCCGCCGCCTTCGCGTCCACCCGCGCAGGCCCGCTGCGTCGTGCCGAACCTGAAGGGCAAGACGGTGCCCGCCGCACGCGCCGCCCTCTCACGCGCCCGCTGCGCGCTCGGCCGCGTCAGCCGGGCCTATTCGAGCCGGGTCAAGAAGAACACGATCATCAGCCAGAGCAAGCGGCCCGGGACGCGCCATCCGCGCGGGACGCGCGTCAACGTGGTCGTCAGCCGCGGCCGCCGGCGGTAGGGAACGCAGGGCGCTCGGCTCCGATCCACGGGAGGTCTCCCCACACGCGGCGCGTGCAAACCGAAGCCGAAGCGCGCAAGATAGTGCTTTAGAACGAGGAAAGGGTGCCGATAGGCACAAGGATGACCCGGGGTCTCGGAGCCGCGCTCCTCGCCCTGCTCGGGCTCGCCGCGGCCGGCGTGGTCGCCGTGGCCGGCGACGCCCGGACCACGCCGCCGCGGCCGCAGGAGCTCGTCGTCAAGTTCGAGCCCGGCGCGGCGCAGCAGCGCGCGCTCGACGCCGCCGGCGTGACGGCCGTCGAGCGGCTGCCGTTCGGGGGCCTCGTGCGCGCCCGGCTCGACCGTGGCGTCTCCCTCGCGTCGGCCGAGAACGCGCTCGAGCGCCGGGCCGACGTCGTCCTCGCCGAGCCCAACCGGACCTACGAGCTCTACGCGACGCCCGACGACACCCACTACGCGCAGCTCTGGGGCCTGCCGGCGATCGGCGCCCCGAGTGCCTGGGACGTCACGCAGGGAAGCAACTCCGTAGTCGTCGCCGTGGTGGACACGGGCATCCAGGCGACCCATCCGGACCTCGACGCGAACGTCTGGACGAATCCGGGCGAGACCGCGAACGGGTTCGACGACGACGGCAACGGCCTCATCGACGACCTGAGGGGCTGGGACTTCGACGACAACGATGCGGACCCGGCCGACGGGGTTGGCCACGGCACCCACGTCTCGGGGACGATCGGCGCCGAGGGCGACAACGGCCTGGGCGTCGTCGGCGTCAACTGGCGGGTGAAGGTGATGCCGCTGCGCGTCGGCGACCAGACGCTCAGCGGCCTCGCGATCGAGCAGGCCTTCCGCTACGCGTGCGCAGAGGGCGCCAGGGTCGTGAACGGCAGCTTCGGCGGCACCGTGTACGACCCGCTGATCCACGACGCGATCGCGGACTGTCCCGGAACGCTGTTCGTCTTCGCGGCCGGCAACGCGGCGAACAACAACGACAGCTCGCCGAGGTATCCGTGCAACGACTCCTCCCCGAACGTCGTGTGCGTCGCCGCCAGCGACGACGGGGACGCGCTCGCGGTGTTTTCCAACTACGGCGCGACGAACGTCGACCTCGCCGCTCCGGGCGTCGACATCCTCAGCACGATCCCACCGGGGCTCTACGACTGGTACCACGGGACGTCCATGGCCGCGCCGCACGTGGCCGGCGCCGCGGCGCTCGTGCGCGCCGCCCGTCCGGGGCTCTCGACCGCCGAGCTCAAGAGCTCGCTCCTGCTCAGCGTCGACCAGCGGCCGGGCCTGGCCGGCCTGGTCGCCACCGGCGGACGCCTCAACGTCGCCCGGGCGCTGAGCCAGGAGGTGAAGCCGC
Organism: Gaiellaceae bacterium; assembly: GCA_035776735.1. GTDB lineage: Bacteria > Actinomycetota > Thermoleophilia > Gaiellales > Gaiellaceae > JACDAN01. The sequence goes on from DASSSO010000103.1 coordinate 35,120, forward strand.
CCACCGGCCTGACCGCCTCGAGCCCGAGCCATCCCGGCGGCGGCTGGAGCAACAACTCGACGGTGCAGGTCGTCTGGGGCGGTGCGACAGACGCGAGTGGTATCGACGGCTACTCCTACGCCTTCTCGCCAGTGACGGACTTCGTGCCGGACCAGGTGAAGGACGTCGGGGCGGGCGTGACGACGCTGACGATGCCCCAGCCCGACGGCGAGCAGTGGTTCCACGTCCGCGCGGTGGACGGCCAGGGGAACTGGGGCGACGCGGTGCATGTCGGGCCGATCCGGATCGACACGTTCCAGCCGGTCCGGCCGGTGGCGTCCAGCCCGAGCCACCGCGTCGGCAGCAGGTCGGCGGATCGCACCGTCGACATAGCCTGGACCGGCGGGCCCGACGCACTGAGCGGACTGGACGGCTACTCGTTCTCCTGGACGCTGGGACGGGCAGCCGCCGCCGATCTCGTGAAGGACGTGGAGGAGACCGTCTCGCGCAGGACGAGCCCGGTGCTCGCCGTCGGCTCGTGGTGGTTCAACATCCGTTCCCGCGACAACGCGGGGAACTGGACCGACACCGTCAGCGTCGGCCCGTTCACGATCCAGGTCGGGCCCACGGCCTGCTCCGTCCCGCGCCTCCGCGGCCTCACGCTCGCCGCCACGAAGCGGCTCCTCGTCAAGCGCGGGTGCTCGCTGGGGCGCGTGACCCGTGCCTGGTCGCTGCGCGTGAAGCGCGGCCGCGTGGTGGCGCAGCGCCCCGCGCCGGGGCTTCGCCGCGCCCGCGGAGCGCGCGTCAGGGTCGTCATCAGTCGAGGCCGTCGCTAGGAGGGTTTGGCGAAACAGCGGCTGTGCCGCCAGGCCGCGCTGCTCGCCCCGAGGCGGCGTCCTCAGTCGCGCCCGTATCTCATTGATACGGACGCTCCTTGCGTCCTTGCCTCGGAACGACCATCGCGCCCTGGCGACGAGCGCCCTCCCACCAAACCCTCCTAAAGCGCTTCGTGTGGTAGAAACTCGCGGTCGCGGCGCCTCAGACCGCGCCCGAGTTTCCCCATGAGCGACTTCATCACCGACAACCCCGTCCTGATCGCGCTCGTCTGCGCGGGAATCGCGATCGTCTACGGGATCTTCCAGACGCTCTGGCTCTTGCGGCTCCCGGCCGGCTCCGAGCGGATGCAGGCGATCGCCAAGGCCATCCAGGAGGGCGCGTCCGCCTACCTCCGGCGCCAGTACACGACGATCGCCGGCGTCGCGGTCGTCCTCTTCCTGATCATCGGCTTCTGGAACGACCTCGGCTGGGGCACGGCGATCGGCTTCCTGATCGGCGCCGTCTTCTCGGCGGCCGCCGGCTTCATCGGGATGAACGTCGCGGTCCGCGCGAACGTCCGCACCGCTGAGGCCGCCAAGCAGGGCGTGGCGCCCGCACTGCGCGTCGCCTTCTCCGCCGGGTCGGTCACCGGCCTGCTCGTCGTCGGGCTCGGGCTGCTCGGCGTCGCCGGCTACTACGGGATCCTCGTCGACTGGTTCGACCAGGGGCAGGCCGAGGCGACCCAGCACCTCGTCGGCCTCGCCTTCGGCGGATCGCTCATCTCCGTGTTCGCGCGTCTCGGCGGCGGGATCTACACGAAGGCCGCCGACGTCGGCGCCGACCTCGTCGGCAAGGTCGAGGCCGGGATCCCGGAGGACGACCCGCGGAACCCCGCCGTGATTGCGGACAACGTGGGCGACAACGTCGGCGACTGCGCCGGCATGGCCGCCGACCTCTTCGAGACCTACGCCGTCACCCTGGTCGCGGTGATGTTCCTCGCCGCGATCAACTTCCCGGCCTCCGAGATCGTCCACTACCCGCTCGTGATCGGCGGCGCCGCGATCCTCGCCTCCGTGGCCGGAACGTTCTTCGCGCGGATCGGCGGCGGCGGCTCGATCATGGCGGCGCTCTACAAGGCCGTGATCGCGTCGACCGTCATCTCGGCGCTGCTCTTCATCCCGGTCACCGCCGCCTTCGACAGCGACCGGTTCACGTTCTGGGAGCTCTACGGCTCGACGCTGATCGGCCTCGCGATCACGTTCCTGCTCGTGGCGATCACGGAGTTCTACACCGGCACCCGCTGGGGCCCCGTGAAGGGGATCTCACGTGCCTCGCTCACGGGTCACGCGACCAACATCATCGAGGGCCTCGCGATCGGGATGCAGGCGACGGCGCTGCCCGTGATCGTGATCGCAGCCGGGATCGTCGGCGCCTTCTCGATCGGGGACGGAGCGACCGAGGGGCTCTTCTACATCGGGATCGCCGTCATGGCGCAGCTCTCCATGACCGGGCTGATCGTCGCCCTCGACGCCTACGGGCCGGTCACCGACAACGCCGGAGGGATCGCCGAGATGGCCGAGCTGGACGAGTCCGTCCGGGCCGTGACCGATCCGCTCGACGCCGTCGGAAACACGACGAAGGCGGTGACGAAGGGCTACGCAATCGGCTCGGCGGGCCTCGCCGCGCTGATCCTCTTCGACGGCTTCACGACCGAGCTCGGCGACGAAGGGCTCACCGACATCAGCTTCGAGCTCGGCGACGCCTGGGTGATCGCCGGCCTCTTCCTCGGCGGCCTGATGCCGTTCCTCTTCTCCTCGCTCGCGATGCAGGCGGTCGGCCGCGTCGGCGGGCAGGTAGTCGAGGAGGTGCGGCGGCAGTTCCGCGAGATCCCGGGGATCCTCGAGGGCACCGGCCGGCCCGACTACAGCCGTGCGGTCAACATCGTCACCGGTTCGGCGATCAAGAACATGATGCTCCCGAGCCTGATCCCGGTCGTTTTCCCGATCATCGTCGGGATCATCAGCGTCGAGATGCTCGGCGGGCTCCTGATCGGGACGATCGTGACAGGCATCTTCCTGGCGATCGCCATGACCTCCGGCGGCGGGGCGTGGGACAACGCGAAGAAGCTGATCGAGGACGGCCAGTACGGCGGCAAGGGCTCCGACGCCCACGCGGCCGCGGTCACCGGTGACACCGTCGGCGACCCCTACAAGGACACGGCCGGCCCGGCGATCAACCCGATGATCAAGATCACCAACATCGTCGCGATCCTGATCATTCCGCTCCTCGTCAGCATCCACGGCTAGCCCACCGTCCCTGCGGGCCGTGAGGAGTGTCAGACACTCGTCATGGCTCGGGCGGACGTGGCTCAGACGCGCCAGTAACGGCGCATGAGCAGGACGGCGACGGGGATGATCTCGAGGCGGCCGAGCCACATGAGGACGATGAGGATCACCTTCGACGGCGCGCCGTACTCGGCGAACGAGCCGAGCGGGCCCGCAATGCCGAACCCGGGCCCGACGTTGCCGATCGTCGTCGCCGCGGCGGCGACCGCGTCGAAGGGCGTCAGCTCGAGATCGGTGCGCGCCGCATCCAGCATCAGCCCGAAGGCACCGAGGGCGAAGCAGCCGACGTAGAGCAGGACGAACGCGATGACGCCGCGGAGCGCCCGGTCCTCGACGACGCGCCCGTTCAGGCGCACGGGCCGGATCAGCTCCGGATGGACGGCCAGCTCGAGCTCGCGGCGGAGGATCCTCCCGATCAGGACATGCCTGACGACGTTCAGCGAGCCGCTCGTCGATCCAGCCGATCCGCCGAAGAACATCAGCGCGACGATCGTCACGGCGGCCGGAAACGTCCACTCGTTGTAGTCCACGCTCGCGAACCCCGTCGTCGTCATCGTCGAGACGGTCTGGAAGACGCCGTGCCGCACCGCCTCCTCGCCACGAGCGAGCCCCTCGCTCAGGAGCTCGACGACGAGCAGCGCGGAGCCGAGGGTGAGGAGGGCGACGTAGAGCCGGAACTCGTCGTCGCGGGCGAACGACACGGGCCGGCCGCGGATGAAGGCGCGGTACATGAGCGCGAAGTTCGTGCCGGCGAGGAACATGAACGCGATGAGCACCCACTGGGTCGCCGGCCCGAAGGCGGACACGGACTCGTTCTCGGTCGAGAAGCCGGCAGTCGCCAGGGTGCCGAACGAGTGCGCAACGGCCTCGAAGAGGCCCATCTCCTCGTCGAGACCCGTCCAGCCGACGAGCACGAGCGCCGCGATCTCGAGGAAGGTCAGCCCGACGTACAGGATCACGAACCGCCTGGCCGTCTCCCGGATCGTCACCGCGAGCGGGTCGAGATCCGGCCCCGGCGCGTCGAGCTCGAAGAGCTGCCGGCCGCCGACCCGCAGCCGCGGCAGGACGGCGAGGCCGAGCACGAGGATTCCGAGGCCGCCGACCCACGCCGTGAGCTGCCGCCACATGGCGAGCGACTGGTTCAGCCCTTCGACGTTCGACAGCACGCTCGCGCTCGTCCCGGAGAAGCCCGACATCGACTCGAAATACGCGTCGAGCGGGTTGGCGAGCTGCTCCTCGCCGGCGAACAGGTAGGGGAGCGCGCCGAGGGCCGCGACGAGCGCCCAGAGCACGCTGATGACGAGGAATCCCTCGCGCGGGCCGACGCGCTCCGCGCCTTGGGTGACCCGCTCGAGCGCGAAGCCCACCGCCGCGGCGACGGCGCCCGCGGCGAGGAACGGCCAGACCGGCTCGCCGTAGCCCAGGGCGATGGCGGTCGGGAAGAGGAATGCGAGCGAGAGCCAGCGCACGAGCTCGCCGACGAGGTTGAGCGCCGCCGCGACATCGACCCCGAGCGCCGGGCCACGGGCCCGAACGAGTGTCGTCACAGGGCGCTCTCGACCTCTCGCACGCGGTCTGCCTCCGTGAAGATGATCGCGCGGTCGCCCGGCTCGAGCATCGAGTCGCCGTGCGGGAAGATCGCCTCGCCGTTCCGCACGATGGCGCCGATGACGGCGCCGGTCATCGGCAGCTCGCGAAACGGCTTGCGGACGAGACGGCTCTCGGGCCTCACCGTGATGTCGAGGATCTCGTACCGGTCGCCCTCGAACATCGCCACCTGAAGCGTCCGCGGGTCGTGCGCGAACCGCACGATCTCCTCGGCCGTCACGTGCCTCGGGTCGATCGCGACGTCCACGCCTCCCTCTTCGTAGACCCGGTTGGTGCCGGCCGCGTGGACGACGGTGATCGTGAACGGCACCCCGCCGAGCCGCGCAAGCGTTGCCGCGTAGAGGTTCTTGGCGTCATCGCGCATCGCGAAGACCGCGGCGTCCGCCCGTCCGATCCGCTCGCGTTCGAGGAAGTCGGGGTCGAGCCCCGTGGCGTGATAGACACGTGCGTCCGGGAGCCTCTCCGCGAGCTCGGCCGCGCGCTGCTCGTTCGGTTCGATGAGCCTGACGGAGATGGCCTGCGCGAGCAGGAGCTCGGCGATCGCCTTTCCCTCGGGGCCGCCGCCGAAGATGACGAGTTCCCGAACGCGCTGCTCGCTGGGCGCCAGGATCTGACTCCACTCGCGCGCAGCCTGCGGCGAGCCGATGACCACGATCCTGTCGCCGGGCTGGATCGACTCCGTGCCCCGAGGCGGCACAACCCGGTCTCCCCGGATGATCGCCGCGACCTTCGAGCTCGCCGGGATCGCAGCTTCCCGAAGCGGTGGTCCGATGACGTCCGGCCGGCCCGCGGCCGGCTCGACGTCGAACTCGACGATCTGCACCTGTCCGTTCGCGAAGACGTCCGTCTGCCGCGCGGCCGGTACGCCGATGGTGCGCGAGACGGCGTGCGCGGTCTCGAGCTCCGTGGAGACCATGAAGTCGACGTCGAGCTGCCGCTCGCGCCACACCTCGAGGTACTCGACATCGGTCGTCCGGACGATCGTCTTCACACGCTCGGACAGGCCGCGGGCGAACATCGCGGCGATTACGTTCGTCTCGTCGCGCGAGGTGCAGGCGATCAGGAGATCCGCCTCGGCGACTCCCGCCTCCTGCAGGGTCCGTCTGCTCGCGCCGTTGCCCTCGACCGTCACGACGTCGAACCGGTGCGAGAGGTGGTTCAGACGGGCGGGATCGAGGTCGAACACGGTGATGTCGTGCTCGTCGTGGAGCGCCTCGACGATCGTCGACCCGACCTGCCCGGCGCCGATGACGAAGATCCTCACCCTGGCCCGACAGGCTAACCCTCTAGAGTCGCCGGATGCCTCGGCGGCGTAGGCAACAGGGACTGGAGCGGGTTCTCGGGACGCCGGCGCTGTTCGCCACCGCGTACGGCAACGTCGGCTCCTCGATCTACTACGCGCTCGGCGTCACCGCGGCGTTCGCGCTCGGGCTGACGCCGCTCGTCTTCGTCATCGCCGGCCTGATCTTCGCGGCGACGTCGGCCACCTATGCGGAGGGCACCGTCCGCTACCCGGAGGCCGGCGGCTCGTCGAGCTTCGCCCGCCACGCGTTCAACGAGCTCGCGAGCTTCGGCGCAGCCTGGGCGCAGATGCTCGTCTACGTGGCCACCGTGGCCATCTCGGCCTTCTTCGTCCCCCACTACCTCTCGGTCTTCTGGGAGCCGCTGCGCGAGAACCCCTGGGACATCGTAGGCGGGGCGATCGTCGTCGTCGTGCTCGTCGGGATCAACATCGTCGGCGTCAAGGAGGCCGCGAGCCTGAACGTCCTGCTCGCGGTCGTCGACTTCGCGACCCAGGCACTCCTCGTCGGGATCGGCTTCTTCCTCGTCTTCGACGCGGACGTCCTTCGCTCGAACATCGAGCTCGGGATCGCGCCCACGTGGGATCAGTTCTTCATCGCGATCCCGATCGCGATGCTCGCCTATACCGGCGTCGAGACGGTCTCCAACCTCGCCGAGGAGGTGCGGGACCCGCCTCGCAACGTCCCGAACGCGTACAAGCTGATCGCCCTCGCCGTCTTCGCGATCTACTTCACCCTGCCGGCGATCGCCCTCTCCGCACTCCCGGTGTTCGAGCAAGACGGAGAGTTCGTCACGAAGCTCGGCCTGCCGCCGGAAGAGGGCGGCTTCACGAACGACCCAGTCCTCGGCGTCGTCGAGAACCTCGGCATCTCCGAGGGGACGGTTCTCCACGGTCTCGAGATCTACGTCGGCGTCCTCGCCGCGACGATCCTCTTCATCGCCACGAACGCCGGCGTGATCGGCGCGTCGCGAATCACCTACGCGATGTCCGGCTACCGGCAGCTCCCCCTCGGCTTCCGCCGGCTCCATCAGCGCTTCAAGACGCCGTGGGTCGCCCTCGTCGTCTTCGCAGGTGCGATCCCGATCCTGACGATCCTGCCTGGCCGGACCGACTTCCTCGGGACGATGTACTCCTTCGGCGCGACGCTCTCGTTCACGGTCGCGCACGCGTCGATCATCGCCCTGCGCTACCGGCTGCGGCACGAGGAGCTCGTGTACCGCGCCAGGCCGAACCTTCGGCTCCGCGGCGTCGACTGGCCGCTGTTCGCGATCGTCGGTCTGATCGGGACGCTGCTTGCATGGATCGTGATCGTGGCGCAGGAGCCGCAGACCCGGTGGGCGGGGCTCGGCTGGCTCGCGCTCGGCTTCGTCGGCTACGCCGTCTACCGCCTGCGGATGCTGAAGGTTCCGCTGACGGCGACCGTCAGGGCGCCGCTGCTCGTACTCGGGCCGTCCCTGACCGTCGAGTACCGGACGATCGTCGTGCCGGTCGTCCGCACCGCCGAGTCCGAGGAGGCGCTGATCGCGGCGGCGCGGCTTGCGGCCGAGCGGGGCTCGACCGTCGCGATCGTCCACGTGATCGAGATCCCCCTCGACCTGCCGCTCGACGTTCGCCTGCCGCAGGCCGAGGAGGAGGCGGACGAGATCCTGGACAACGCGGCCGCGCTCGTCGAGAGCTACGGCGTGCGCGCCGTCGTCCGCATCCTCCGCGCGCGGGCGGCAGGGCCGGAGATCGTCGCCGAGGCGGCCAGGCGCAACGCCGAGCTCGTGATCCTCGGCGCGCCGCGTCCGAAGGTCGTGAGCCGCGGCCGGATCTTCGGGCGCACGGTGGACTACGTCCTGAAGCACAGCCCGTCCCGTGTGCTGATCGCGGCGGGCCGCCGGGCAGCGTGAGGGTCGTGCTCGCCTGGCTCCTGGTCGCCCTCGGTGTGATCGTGATCGTGCGGACGATCATGGTCGGGGTGGGGGGTGGCCTCGGCCTCCTCCTGGGCGCGCTCCTCGTTCTCGCCGGCGCGCTCCGGCTGTACCTTCACCGGAACATGAAGCTCTGATGGCGAAGAAGCTCCCCGGCCTCCAGCGCGTTCTCGACGTCCCCTCCCTCGCCGCCGTCGCGTACGGCGAGATCGCGTCCTCGCTCTACTTCGCCCTCGGCGTCGTCGCGATCTACGCGCTCGGCTTCACGCCGTGGGTGCTGCTCGGCGTCGGCCTCCTCTTCCTCGTCGTGGCGCTCTCGTACGCGGAGGGGACGAGCGCGATCCCGGAGCCCGGCGGCGCCGCGACCTTCGTCCGCCGGGCCTACAACGACCCGGCCGGGTTCCTGACCGGCTGGGCGCTGATCCTCGACTACCTGATCGTCATGGCCCTGGCCGGCCTGTTCGTCCCGCACTACCTCGGCCACGCGATCGGCTGGCAGGGGCTTACGCACGAGCCGTGGGACACCGTGGTCGGCGTCGGGGTCATCCTCGGGGTCGCCGCGCTCAGGCTCGTCCGGCGCACGAGCCTCTACCGGACGGCGATCCTGATCGCCGGGTTCGCGTTGGCCTCGCATCTGGTGCTCGTCGTCCTCGGGTTCGCGTTCCTCTTTTCCACCGATGCGCTGAGCGTGGGGACCGACCTCGGGACGGCGCCGGAGTGGGCGGACATCGCGTTCGCCCTCCCGCTCGCGATGCTGGCCTACACCGGCCTCGAGACGGTGGCGAATCTCGCGGCGGAGACGCGCGAGCCCGGGCGGACGCTTCCGCGCAGCCTCTTCGCGGGGATCGGCCTTGTGGTCGCCGTCTCCTTCGCGATCGGGCTCGTCGGCATCTCGGCGTTCCCGGGCGGCGTCGGCCTCGGGACTGAGTGGCTCCGGGCGCCGCTGATGGGGATCGCCGCCGAGCTCGAGGACCCGATGCCGGCGGCGCTCGCCGACGCGATCCGCATCCTCGTCGGCGCGACGGGCGCACTCGTGCTGCTCGTCGCCGTGACGACATCGATCTCCGGCGCCGGCCGGCTTGCGTACTCGATGGGACAGCGGGACATGCTGCCGCACACCTTCGGGACGCTCAACCGCAGGACGCTGATCTCGCCGGCGGCGATCGTCAGCTCGGCGCTGATCGCCTCGACGCTGCTCGTGATCGGCCATTTCATCCCCACCGAGGCCGTGCGCTTCCTCGCCGGGCTCTTCAGTTTCGGCGTCCTGCTCGCGTTCACGGCCGCGCAGCTCGCCGTGATCAAGCTCCGGTTCTCCGAGCCCGAGCTCGAGCGGCCCTTCCGCGTGCCGCTCAACGTCCGGATCAGGGGCGCGGACGTGCCGGTGCCGGCCCTCGTCGGCCTCCCGCTCACGCTCGGGATCTGGATCGCCGCGATGGCGACACACGAGGCGACCCGGATCGCGGGCCCGCTGTGGCTGCTTTTCGGCGCGGCCGTGTACATCGGGACCCGCCTCTCCCGCCACGAGACCGTCTTCGGACGCGTCCTTCCGGCCGAGCCGGACCTCGTGCCGGCGGAAGAGGGCCTCTACGAGCGGATCCTCGTCCCGATGAAGCTCGGCCCGATCGGCGAGGAGGTGCTCGCCACTGCGATCAAGCTCGCCGAGGAGCGCGGCTGCGCGCTGTTCGTGATCTACGTGATCCCCGTGCCGCTCGACAAGCCGATCGATGCGCCGATGATCGACGCGGACGAGCGCGCGGAGGCGTCGCTCGCCGAAGCGAAGCTGCTCGCGGCCGAGCACGGGGTCACGGTGGAGGCGGAGGTCGTCCGGGCGCGCTCGATCGGCGAGGCGATCGTGGAGGAGGCGAAGACGCACGGGGTCGACCTGATCGTCATGGGCTCGGCGCCGCGCTGGCGCCGGCAGTCGCGCTTCTTCAGCCCGACCGTCGACCACGTTCTGCGCCACGCCCCGTCCGAGGTCATGGTGATCGCGTATCCCCAGGGCCTGCTCGAGGCAGAAGAGTCAGAAGCGCTCGCCTGAGCCGCTAACCTCAGACGCGTGAAGGTCATCGTCGTCGGATGCGGCCGGGTCGGCTCCGCGGTGGCGCTGGAGCTCGACCGGACCGGCTGGGAGGTCACCGCGATCGACGAGAACGAGGACGCTCTCCAGCGGCTCGGCGAGCACTGGTCGGGCGGCTTCGTCGTCGGCCACGGGATGGACACCGACGTCCTGCGCGAGGCCGGGATCGAGGAGGCCGACGCCGTCGTCGTCGCGACGAACGGCGACAACACGAACCTCGTGATCGGCCAGATCGCCCAGAAGCAGTTCGGCATCGAGACGACGATCGTCCGCGTCCTCGACCCCCACCGCGCCAAGGTCTACGCGTCGCTCGGCCTGCGGACGATCTCGCCGACCTCGACCGCGATCGAGTTCCTGACCGAGGCGGTCCGCAAGTCCGCCGAGTCCCCGGACCGGGTGGAGGCTCGGGGCTAGGTGTACATCCTTATCGCGGGTGGCGGCAAGATCGGCGCCAACCTGACGCGAAGCGTCCTCGACCTGGGCCACGAGGTGACGCTGATCGAGCAGCGGCGCGACCGGTTCGAGCGGCTGGAGGAGGAGTTCGAGCACCGCGTCCAGCTCGGTGACGCGACGGAGCTCTTCGTGCTCGAGCGGGCCGGGATCGCGCGCCCGCCCGACCTGGTGGTCGCAGTCACGGGTGACGACGAGGACAACATCATCATCTGCCAGATGGCCCGGGAGCACTACGGGGTCGAGAAGGTCATCGCCCGCGTCAACGACCCCCGCAACCAGCCCCACTTCGACCTGATCGGGATCTCGCCGACGGTCTCGGCGACCTCGATCATCCTCGCGATGATCGAGCACGAGGTGCCGGAGCACGGCCTGATCCACCTCCTCGAGCTCCGGAAGGAGAACCTCGAGATCGTCGAGGTGCAGCTCGACGCGGACTCGCCGTCCGTCGGCAAGCGGGTCTCGCGCATCGCCCTCCCGCCCGGGTCGCGGCTGATCACGGTGATGCGGGACGGACAGGCGCAGATGGCCGAGGGCGAGACCGAGCTGCGCGCGGGCGACCAGGTGCTCGCCGTTCTCGAGCCCGGCAAGGAGGAGGAGCTCCGCAAGGTGCTGCTCAAGAAGAAGGGCAGCGGCTAGATGCGTCTCGGGGTCGTGCTCTCGCTGCTCGGAGCCCTCGCGGTGGCCGGCTGCGGCGGGGGAGGCTCGACTGACGACACGCCGTCGGCCGCGGCCGGGTACCGCTTCGTCCAGATCGCGTCCGGCCTCGACTCGCCCGTGCACGTGTCCGCCCCGCGCAACCAGCCCGGCCGCCTCTACGTCGTCGAGCAGGAGGGCCGCATCCGCATCGTCCAGAACGGCCGTGTCACCGGCACGCTGCTCGACATCCGCTCCCAGGTCGGCTGCTGCGGCGAGCAGGGGCTGCTCTCGGTCGCCTTCCACCCGCGCTACGCGAGGAACGGCAAGTACTACGTCAACTTCACGGACAACCGGGGAGACACGCGCGTGGTCGAGTACCGCGGTAAGCGCCGGCTGCGGCAGATCCTCTTCGTCGACCAGCCGTACTCGAACCACAACGGCGGGCAGAACGCGTTCGGCCCCGACGGCAGGCTCTATGTGGGCATGGGCGACGGCGGCTCCGGCGGGGATCCCGAGAACAGGGCCCAGGACCTCCGCAGCCGGCTCGGCAAGCTGCTCGCGATCAACGTCGACCGGCGCGCGCCGCGGCCGCAGATCGCCGGCTACGGCCTCCGCAACCCGTGGCGCTTCTCCTTCGACAGGAGCACCGGCGACCTCTGGATCGGCGACGTCGGGCAGAACAGCTGGGAGGAGATCGACTTCACGCCCAGGCGCAGCCCCGGGCTGGAGAACTACGGCTGGGACGTCTACGAGGGACGCGCGCGTTTCGAGAACAAGCCGCTGAGCGGTCCGGGCAGGCTCGTCCGCCCGGTCGTCGTCTACCCGCTCGACGGCGGCCACTGCGCGGTCAGCGGCGGCTTCGTCTACCGCGGGCGGGCGGTTCCCTCAGCGGCCGGCCGGTACTTCTACGGCGACAACTGCTCGGGCACCGTGTGGAGCTTCCCGCGCGGGCGCGCACGAAGCGTCCGCCGGGAGCCCTTCACGCTCGGCGGCCTGTCGTCGTTCGGCGAGGACGCGAACGGCGAGCTCTACGCCGTCACCCTCAGCGGCCGCCTGTATCAGCTGCGTTCTGGCTAGCCGGCGCGGCGGCGGCGCTGGACCTGAGGTCCTGACTGGCCGAGGGCGGCGTAGGCGAGCGTCTGCAGCGACTCGTTGAGCATCGCGAGCTCGCGCACGATCGGCGCGAGGTTCTCGCCGCTGTCGAGGCGGCGGTTGAGCCCGTGCACCTCGGCGGTCAGGCGGTCGAGGCGCTCGAGGAGTGCGTCGAGCTGGCGGTCGCCGACGTCCTTCGGTGCTTCCACGACTCCAAATCTACCCGGGCAGACCGGATAGCTC
>DASSSO010000107.1:0-32742 GCA_035776735.1 Gaiellaceae bacterium
ACCGATCTCGGAGGCGACCCGAACCCAAACGGGCTGCCGGGAAGCCGCGCCCTCCAGTCTCTCGTCGGAGGCGTCGCCTTCTGGGCGCTGCTCGCCGCCCTCGCGGGCCTGATCGTCTCCGCCGCCGTGTGGGCGCTCAGCTCGCATGCAGGCAACTACCAGCACGCCGGAATGGGCAAGCGCGGGACCCTCATCTCAGCCGGCGCAGCCCTTCTCATTGGCGCGGCGCCGGCGATCATCGCCTTCTTCGAGGACCTCGGCAACACGGTGCAGTAGCGGCATGCGGCGGCGCTGGCCCCTGCTGGTACTTGCCATGTTCCTCCTGTTGGTGCTGGGCATCGCCGTCGGGAGGCAGACCACCGGGCCGGCGGCGCAGCCGCCCGTCACCGTCACCGTGACCGCGCCGGAGTCTGGCGATGCGGGGCCCGAGAGCGAGGAGCCGCCGACTTCTCAGGCGAGCGGGTGGGCGCGTACTCCCGAAGGAGCGGTCGCGGCGGCGAGGGCGTACCTCACTGCGCTGGCCGGGCCGGCCATCGTCGACCCTGGTTCATTGCGGACGACCCTGACCGCGATCGCCTCCGCCAGCTCCCGCGACACACTCGTCCGCGCCTACGAGCTCGCCGCCTCACAAACCCGCGAGCAGCTCGGCATCGAGTCAGGTTCCGACTTATCCCTCCTGCTCCGGACTGCCTCGGTCGGCTACCGGATCGACGGATTCCATCCCGACGTGGCGACGGTCTCGATCTGGCGCCTCGGGATCGTCGGCAGCGGCACCACTATCGCGCCGAGACAGTCCTGGCGTACCGAGACCGTCTCGCTCGTCTGGGAAGACGGAGCGTGGAAGCTCGACGCCCTTCGCAGCTCGCCCGGCCCGACCCCACCGCTCTCAGGTCCCGGCGCCACGCCCCCCGCGGAGCTGGCGGCGGCGATCCCCACGTTCGAGTCCTTCACCGATGAGCATCCCTAGCCCGAAGCTCTCCGCCCAGGCGCTCCTCCTCGTCCTCGCAATGGCCGTTGCCACGATTGCGCTCGCGGCGCGCGCCGAGCCCGCGCGGGCGCAGCTCGGCCCGATCCCCAACCCATGCGACCTGCCCGGTCCCGGATACGTGTGCGACGCGGTCGGCGACCTCGCAGGCGACGTAGCCGGCGCCGCGGGCGACTTCATGATGCGCGGAGTCACCGTGTGGGTGACGAACGCGGCCGTTTGGGTCACCGGCAAGGTCGGCGAGCTCATCGACGCCACCGCAAGCCCGAACGTGCACGCAGGCTGGTTCGTCAACCAGTACGGCTCCATGCTCGCCGTGGCCGCTGTGCTCGCACTGCCGCTGCTCCTCCTAGCCGTCATCCAGGCGCTCCTGCGCCAGGACGTCTGGATCCTGCTCCGCTCGGCCTTCGGGTACCTGCCGATGGCCTTCGTCCTCGCCGGAGCCGCGATCGTCGGCACCGACCTCCTCATCACCATCACCGACGACCTCTCGGCCATGGTCACCCGCGGGCTCGGCGACCGCTCCGACAACCTCCTCGAATCCGTAGGCGACGCCTACGGCCAGGCGATCGAGGACGACTCGGCCGGGGTGCCACTGTTCGGCGTCTTCCTGGGGGCGATCATCCTCGCGATCGGAGCGTTCGTTCTCTGGCTCGAGATGGTCATCCGCGACGCCGCCATCTACATCGGTCTCTTTTTCGTCCCTCTCACCTTTATCGGCATGATCTGGCCGGCCACGGGCCGCTACGCCCGCAGGCTCGTCGAGTTCCTGATCGCCGTCATCCTTGCCAAGTTCGTCATCGTCGCGATCATCGGGCTCGCGTCTGCCGCCATCACCAACGCGGGAGCAGGCGGCGAGGGCGGTCAGGTATTTGAGCGAATGATTGCCGGCTCTGCGCTCCTCGTTCTCGCCGCCTGGTCGCCCTTCGCGCTCCTCCGCCTCATCCCTCTCATGGAGATCGCCGCCGCCGGCGTTACGAGCCAGCGCTCATCGATGTCGAGCGCAACCCACTCGGCCGGGATTCAGACCCCGGCGGCGTACATGCGACAGGCGATGGACCGTCATTCCCGGCCGTCCGCCTCCCCGGCTTACGCGGGTACGAGTGGGACGATGTACAGCCGCGCCGAGCGCGGCGCGGGGCCGGTCGCCCCGGAAACCAGACACGAACTGGCTCTGGAGCGAGAGGCGAGGAGCAAGCGGCTCGCTGCCGGCAGCGCGTCGAGTGGGCCGGGCGGAGCTACGCGAACCCCGACCAGCACTGCGACGGAACACAGACCAGAGCCTCCACCACCGCAGCGTCGTCGACCTCCCCCTCCCGAGTCACCTGTCGACCGACAGCCTCCGAGTGAAAGTGACTAGGCGATGGCCGAAGACGTCCGCCGCTACCGCTTCGGCCCGCTCGAGCGCCGCGGGCTTGTTGGATCCCTGCGTCCACTTCAGGCCGTCGTTCTCGCGGCCGGCCTAACGATCGGGGTGGTTCTCATGCGCGTGCTCCCCACGGGTGCGGGGATCCTCTCGGCGGTCGGGCTCGTCGTGCTCTCCCTCGGGTTCTGCTTCTGGCCGATCGCGGGTCGGCCCGCGGAAGGCTGGCTTCCGATCGTGGCCCGTTTCACAGCTGCAAGGGCGCGCGGAAGGCACCGTCGACGCTCCACCGCGCCGCAGGCTGGCATGACGATCGAGCCCGGCGGACGGCCGAGGTCGATCGCATCCTTGCCGGCTGCCGCCGAGGGCCTTGAAATCCTCGCCGTCCCGTTCCGCGGAGAGACCGTCGGCGTGATCAAGGACCGGCGAGCACGGACGTTCGTCGCGGTGCTCGCGGTGAAGGTCAGCTCCTTCGGTCTACTCGACCGGACGGAGCAGGAGGCGCGCCAGGCCGCCTGGGGAGGCGTGCTCGCCGGCCTCGCGCGTGAGGGAGGGCCGGTGAGCCGGATTCAGTGGGTCGAGCGCACGGTGCCCGCGGACGGCGACGAGATCGGCCGCTACCTGGGCGAGGCGTGGGATCGCGGGAGCGTGCCGCTCGAGTCGCTCGCGATGCAGTCGTACCTCGACCTCGTGGGGACGGCACCGGCGGTCACGAAGGATCACGAGCTCTTCGTCTGCCTCCAAATCGACGCGAAGCGAGCTTGGCGCCAGATCAAGCGCACCGGCGGGAGGCAGGGCGCCGATGCCGGGGCATGCGCGGTGCTGCTCAGGGAGCTCGAGGTGCTCGGCGAACGCCTGTCGACCGCCGACGTGCGCGTCATTGGCGCGCTCCGGCCGGGCATGGTCGCGAGCGCGATCCGAGTGTCCTTCGACCCGTGGTCCCGACCGGGGCTGGCACGTCTCAGGTCGGCAGATCGCGAGCGAGATGGCATCGACGACGTGGCCGCCTGGCCCACCGCGACAGAGGCCACTTGGGCGACGTATCGAACCGACGGAGCACTCCACGCGACCTACTGGATCGCGAGCTGGCCCCGGACTGACGTCGGCGCGGCGTTCCTCTCGCCGCTCCTCCTCCACGCTCAGATGGTTCGCGCCGCGGCTGTGACGATCGAGCCCATCTCCCCGCTGCGAGCGATCCGGGAGGTCGAGTCGGCGCGGACCGGCGATCTCGCCGATCAGGAGCTCCGCGGCCGCATGGGCTTCATCGAGACTGCGCGCCGACGCCGGATGGCGGAGGCAACGTCGCAGCGCGAGGAGGAGCTTGCAGAGGGCCACGCCGCCGTCCGCTTCGCTGGCTACGTCACCGTCTCTGCTCGCTCCGAAGAGGAGCTCGAACGGCACTGCTCCGAGGTCGAGCACGCTGCCCAGATGGCCCGCCTCGAGCCGCTGCTTCTGTACGGCGAGCAGGACGAGGCGTTCACGTACACCCTGCCGCTCTGCCGGGGGCTGCGGTGACGGCCAAGGGGCAGCCGGGACACCAGACGACGACAGCGCACATCCAGGCCGCCTACCCGTTCGTGGCCGAGGGCGGGCTCGGAGGGCGGGGCGTCTACATTGGGCGGGACGTCTATGGCGGGTCGTTTTGCTACGACCCGTGGGAGCTCTACGGGCGCGAGCTCACAAGCCCGAATGCAGTCGTCATCGGCATCGTCGGCCGCGCCAAGTCGAGTCTCGTCAAGACGTACGTGCTCCGGCAGTCGGTTTTCGGCCGGCAGGCGTGGATCGTCGACGTCAAAGGCGAGTACGACCGCCTCGCCGAAGCCATGGGCGTGCATCCCATCTCTCTTTCCCCCGGCGGGCGGATCCGGCTGAACCCGCTCACACCGCTTGGCGGGCCTGAGCGGCAGCTGAACCTTCTCTACAGCGTGGCGGCTGCCGCACTCGAGCGTCCGCTGAGGCCGGAGGAGAAGCGGGCAGCTCAGGAGGCGCTGCACCTCGTCGAGCGTCGTTCCCCAGGTGAGCCGACCCTCCCTGCGGTCGTCGACATGCTCATCCACGTGCCGAGCGAGATGGCTGAGCCGCTCGCGATGCCCATGGATGAACTGGCGGCCGCGACACGCCCGATGGCATTCGCGCTCGACCAGCTCTGCTCGGGGAATCTGCGCGGGATGTTCGACGGGCCAACGACTCCCGGCCTCGACCTCAACGCGCCCCTCGTCGTCTTGAACCTCCGCGCAGTACTCAACACGCAGACGACCGCGCTCGGCATCCTGATGACCTGTGCGACCGCCTGGCTCCAGGCGATGATCGAGGCGGACACCGACGAGCGCAGCGTGAAGCGGATCGTCGTCGTCGACGAAGCCTGGCGGATCGTGTCCAGCCTCGGCATCGGCGAGTGGCTCCAGCAGTCCTTCAAGCTCTCGCGGGGGCTCGGCGTACAGAACGTCGTCGTCATGCATCGTCTTTCCGACCTCCGCGCGGTTGGAGCGCAAGGATCCCGGGAGGTCCGTCTCGCTGAAGGGCTGCTCGCCGACGCAGAGACGAAGATCATCTACGCCCAGCCGCCCGATCAGCTTCCGCAAACGCGCGAGCTCCTCGGGTTGAGCGATACCGAGGCCGAGCTCCTCCCCCACCTTCGCCGTGGCTGGGCGCTCTGGAAGGTCGGCCAGCGCTCCTTCCTCGTTCAGCACCGGCTATCGGGACTTGAATCCGAGCTCGTGGACACGGACGCGCGCATGCTCGTCAGGACAGCGGCGTGAAGGCAGGACGAAAGCCGCCGCGCTTCCCTTCCGAGGCCCCGGAAGGGAGCCCGCTCGAGACCTCTGGGCTCGTCGCGTTGGGCCTCGTCGTGGTGGCTGGCGCTGCACTCTGGGTGGCCGGTGAGCTCTCCGGGCGGATCTTTGGCGGCGCCTGGCCGAGTACCGACCCCGTGGAGATGGGAGGCGTTCTCGCCCGCTTCCCGGGCAATGCGGCAAACCCGGCTCGGGCGTGGCCGGCGCCGCAGCGCGGCCTCATTCCAGGGCCGACCGCCTTCTTCGGCACGCTCGCGCTTCTGCTCAGCCCTCTGATCGCGGTCGGGCTGGTCGTGCTGCGGCGCCGGCTCAGCCGCGGGCACGAGGAAGCGGGCGCCCGTTGGGCGCGCCTTCGAGATCTGCGGCCGCTAATCGTCAGCCGATCCCGCAAGGGCCGCCTGACGCTCGGCGAAGTGGACGGACGACTTGTAGCCGCCGAGCCTCGTCAGTCGGTCATCGTCGTCGGCCCGGTACAGACCGGCAAGACCTCCGGCTTCGCCGTGCCCGCAATCTTGGAGTGGCAGGGCCCCGTCGTCGCGACGTCGGTCAAGACCGACCTGCTGGAGGACACGATCGCCGCCCGGGAGACGATCTCGGACGCGCACGTCTGGATCTACGACCCGACCGGTGGAACCGGCCGGCCTCCAGCCACGTGGACGCCACTTGCGGGCTGTGGTACGTGGTTAGGGGCGCAGCGCATGGCTGCCTGGCTTTCTGCTGCCGCTCAGCCCAGGAACGCTGGGATCGAGAGTGCCGAGTTTTGGTATGCCGCGACGGCCAAGCTGCTCGCGCCCCTTCTGTTCGCGGCGGCCGTGACGGAGCGGACGATGGCGGACGTCGTCCGCTGGGTGGACTCGCAGGAGTTGGAGGAGGTATACGACGCTCTGGAAACCGCGGACGAGCGCGCGGCCCTGACCGCGTTCCAGGCGTCTGCCCTCCGCGATGACCGGACACGCTCCGGCGTCTACACGACCACGGAGACCGTCCTCGCCGCGTACGCGGACCCGGGCGTCCTCGCGTCGGCAGCTGGATCGGACCTTCGACCTGAGTGCCTGCTCGACGGCGGCTATCACACCGCCTATCTCTGTGCTCCCGCACACGAGCAGCGCCGGCTGCAACCACTATTCGCGACTCTCGTGCAGGAGATCGTCGCCTGCGCCTACGAACGGGCGACACAGAGCAAGCATCCGCTCGACCCGCCGCTGCTCGTTGTCCTCGATGAGTGCGCCAATATCGCTCCCCTTCGCGACCTCGCGACGCTCGCCTCGACGAGCGCCGGCCAGGGGATCCAGCTCGTGTCGATCTTCCAGGACATGGGCCAGATCAACACGGTCTACGGACGCGACCGAGCGCACACGATCGTCACGAACCACCGCGCCAAGGTTATTCTCTCCGGCGTAGCCGACGCGCAGACACTGGACTACGTCGCGCGCCTGCTCGGCGACGAGGAGGTCCGGCAGATCTCATCGACCAGCGGCGCCGAAGGCCGCCGTTCGACGACCGAGTCGGTGGCCTATCGAAGTCTCGCGCCGGCCAACGTACTGCGCGAGATGCATCCTGGACAGGGCGTTCTCATCTACGGCCACCTGCCGCCAGCACGCATCGCGCTTCGCCCCTGGTTTGAGAACCGGTTGCTGCGAGCCCGGGTGAACGGGAGCCAGCCGGTCCGAGCGCTACCGTGAATCGAGGTACCGTGAACGTCATCCTCGAAGACCTGACGCACCTGAGTCCAAAGCGTCTGGAGCGACGTTTGGAGCAGCTCGCCAGCGAGGCGCTCCCGTGCGAATCGGTCACTGTGTTCGACGGGAGCCCGAGCGAAGGTCTGACCGTCGGCCTCCGGGTCGAGCCACAGGGGCGACGCGACGTGCTCGACCTCGCCCGCGTCCTGGAGATCGAGCCGGACGGGCACGTCTTCTCAGCTTGGGCGTTGCTGTCGCCGAACCGCAGTCATCCATATCGCCGACTCCTGCTCCGCATCCATTTCGAGCGCCCAGTGCGGTGCTCGTTTGTCGTCCGTCTTGACATCCGCGACCACCCCAGCGATCCGCTGCGCGCGGCGCTACCACTCATCCTTGCTGCGAGCAGATTCGGGCTCGCCTTTGACGGCCCGCACGGCGAAGATCAGCCGCTCGTCTGGGTTTCGGCGCCGGCCGGGCGCGACTGCGTCTTCGACGTTCTTGCGGCGGTCGGCGTCTGAGCGCAGTCGAGCCGGGCGAGACGCAGCCCCTGTCTACGGGCTGTTAACCGCACTCTTAGGGTTCATCTTCCTGCCGTGTTAAGGTCATCAGAGGTGAAGCCCGCCCTTCCGTCCTGGTCGAGGCCGGCCAGGAAGGAGCTGGCGTGAACACAATCGCGATCGATCAGGGGGGGCTGCTCGAACGCATCGACGAGCTTCTTGAGGCTACGTACCGATCGGCTGATCTCGGAAACATGCAAGATCCGCTTGCGGAGACGATCTACATTGTTCTCAGCAAGCAGACGCGCGAGGCCGTATACCGGCGCGTCTATGCAGAGCTCCGTCAGCGCTATCCGCGGTGGACTGACCTCCTTGAAGCTGATCCGAGCGAAATCGAGAAGCTAGTAGCCCCAGCCGGCTTCCAGCGCCAGCGTACCGAGCAACTCCTTGGCATCTTGGAGGCAGTTGCGGCGGCCAACCGCGAGCATCGCACCGGCCCGTGGGCCACCCCGAGGCCGCAGGACTTGAACCTCGAGTTCTTGCGAGAACTCGAGGCCGTCGACGCAGAGCGCTTCCTGAAAGCCTTGCCAGGTATCGGCCCCAAGAGCGCGCGGTGCGTCATGGCATATGCGCTCGAACGCCCAACCTTCGCAGTCGACACACACGTGCATCGGATCTTTGTCCGCCTCGGGCTCGTGAAATCGAACGGACGCAAGCGTGACCACGATCCCTTCCAGGATGTCGTTCCGCCCACGATGCGCAAGCGTCTCCACATCAATCTCGTCCACCACGGCCGGGCCGTCTGCCGGACACGGAAAGCAAGATGCGCCGAATGCGTGCTCGTTTCCTTCTGTGATGCAGGTCGGAAAGCGGTAGCCGCCAGGAGCGGCCCGGTCGCCGTCGACCTCTTCGCAGGCGCAGGCGGTCTCGGCCACGGCTTCCGCAAAGCCGGCTTTCGCATAGGCCTCGCCGTTGAGCCCAATCGGCACGCTGCGCAGACATATAGGCTGAACAATCCCGGCGTCCCCGTGATCGAAGCGAAGATCGATGAATCGACTGACGCACGATCACTCCTACGCTTCATGCCGTCCGTGAAGAGGATCGCCGCGCTCCTCGCAGGACCCCCGTGTCAGGGGTACAGCGCGGCTGGGGCGCGCAGGCCGCATGCGTCGGTCAACCGCCTCTACCGGCATGTCTCACGGCTGGCGAAGGATCTGATGGTCGAGGTCGTCTGCCTGGAGAACGTCCCGGGCGTACAGCGCGTAAACGGCCACGGCTTCCTCAACACGATGCGCAATTCCTTGCGCCGCGCCGGCTTCGCGACCGAAGCGCATCTCGTCCACGCCTGCGAGTACGGCGTGCCGCAACACCGTGCGCGCTACTTCTTCCTCGGAAAGCGCGGTGAGGAAGCGCCGCCAAGACCGCCGCCCACACACCGTCCGCCCCACGCCAAGCAAACGCCGGAAACCACGCATCTCCCTGCGACGCCACGCCTCATCGATCTCCTTTCGCAACTTCCGGCAATCGATACTGGCGTTGTGGCAGAGCGCTTCACCCGCGCCGACGGGCAGGAGGACTACAACCTCTCAACGATGGCACACGGACCCGCCGTTGTGAGGAAGATCCGCGAGATCAAGCCCGGGTCCGGGCCGATTTCGTACCGCCGTCTCGAGCGCGGCGAGGCGCGCACACTGATCGCAGGGCATCGCGCCATGCCTGTCCACCCGACGCGCCACAGGACGATCTCCGTGCGGGAGGCCGCCGTGATCCAAGGCTTCCCGCGGAACTACATCTTCTGCGGCCCGAGGGCAGAGCAACCGCTGCAGGTTGCGAACGCCGTTCCGCCACCGCTCGCCGAGGCAGTCGCACGGACTGTGCTCATCTGCTTGAAGGGGACCGAAGCCGCTACGCGGTAGCCGTCCGGCGGGCTCCACGTACAGCAGGCAAGTGCCGTTCTAGAGTCTGTGCCCTGAACACGGTCATGGCAGGAGTCGGGGGGCGGAGGCGACAACAACAGTGCCTGAGGCCTATCTCGCATGGAACAACGCAATCGCGGCGCGCATCTTCCGGCCTGAGATGGCGGGTCGCCAAGTCTTCCTCTACGTCAACGACGACCTCATCGAGGAGATCGGCGGCGAGGGGAGCGTGCCGGCCTTCGTCGCAGCCGTCGAGGCAGGGCCTCCGTGGGTGCCTGCTCATTTGGGTCTTTGCCAGAAGGCGCTCCGCACCCTGGAGGGGTGGCGGGAGCGCGAGCTCGAGTTCCCGCCGTACATCGGATACCTCGGTCTGTTCGTTCTTGCCGTCGGCGTTGACGGCCCCTTTGCCCCACATGCCTACTACCCGCGCTTGAGGACGCTGCTCGGTTGGTCCGATGTCGACGCGGGCGCACCGCCCTCGTTCGATCGCATGCTGCAGCTCTGGGAGGACCTCGAGGTCTGGTCGAACCAGGACACAGGTGGCGCCCTCGGAGTCTCCAGCATCCGGATCGCAGGCGAGTGGATCCATGTTGGACTGCCGAAAGCGCAGGCTGTCTTGATCGAGCAGGAGTTGCATGCGCTGCCGTCGATCTTCGCAGCCGCGGAGTTCGATCCGACCGCTCCTCCGTCGGACCGCGAGCTGGCGCGCGCTCTCCGGCGCCACGGAGGGCAGCTTCTAAGATCGCCGACGCTCGACCTGCTCGCAAGCCCGGGCACGGAACCCGAGCTGCTTGCCGTCCTACTCGACACCGTTCGGAATGAGTTGGAGGAGTGGGACGGGGAGATTCAGCCGTCCGCCGACGGACAAGAGCGGACGATCACTGCCCTCGCGCGTGTCTGCCTGCGGGTGGACGAGATCGCTGGCCGGGTCACTGCGACGCTCCGGGTCGCGGCAAATGCGGAGTTCCCAGAGGACGGGCTTTTCCTCTCGACTCGGGACCGGGCGCGCCAGCTGACATGCCGGGAGTACCTGCCGGGGTGGTCTTCCGCGCTCCAGGAGGCGACGACGGGAGGGGAGCTTGACGCATCGGAGCTCTCCTGGACTGAGCCACTGCTGCTCCGGGACCAGAGTGCAGGATGGCAAGTGCGTCTGCCACCAGCACGCGTACGGATCTTCGTGACCGGTCTGCCGTTCGATCTTCCGGGCCACGTCGAGGTGCGAAGGCTGCCCGCAAACAAGCCGTTCATGCTGGCTGCGTCGGCGCAGGCGAGTCCAGCAATCGAGAGGTGGAATGAGAGCGGCGAGGTTGAGCTCCAGCAGCTCAACATCCTCAACGGACTTCCCGAAAACTGGACACTCCACAGATCGAGCGGCGCGCGATCCGACACAGCCGTGCGTGATGCGCTTCCTGAGCTTGCCCTTCCCGCAGCCGTTCGCGTGACGCTGAAGGGAGGTATCCGCAGCGAGCAGGGGACCAGCTTCTTCAAGTTCGCTCCACCGGTTGTCGTTGTGGACGGAGGCGAAGGCACGGAAGAGGTCCTCTGCGAGGGAATCCGGCTGACCCCGATCGAGGAAACAGGATTCTTCCCTCTGCCGGAAGATCTACCGGCTGGTGCGCGGATCACAGTCGAGGTTCGTGCCGGTGCCGACGTGGTTCGGCGTCAGTCGCTCTTTCTTTCAGACGAGTTCGAGTGGAGGCTTCGCGATCGACTCGCGTCGCTCGACAGGTTCGGGCTAGCTGAAGCCGCGCGGCCTGGCAGTGACCAAGAAGAGCCTCGAGTCAGCGGCGCCAGCGGTGTGCCTGGCATCGAGTTCGGAGCGTTGCCGGTTCGACCCGCGCTTCCAGCTGACCGCCGGGTCTTCGCGATCGGGCGCCAGGCAGGTCAGATCCGCCGGCTGCCCGTGGAACCGTTTCCCATCGATTGGGACCCGGTCTGGCTCGTCGAACTTGAACGGAAGGGCCGAGCCGAATACTGCGGCCGTGATCTTGGCAGCGCCAATCCCATCGATGCGCCCGCGGGAACCTCGGATGAGATCGCGCTCTGGAAAGAGGTGCTCTGGCGCCGACGGAAACGGATCGCTCCTCCTCAGCATCCCGCGCTTCGAAAGCTGTGGGCTGTGTACATCGAGGCCGGCTCGCGTGTCTAGGGCCGGCGACGAGCTGCTGGCGGTGATCTCGGCCCGGCAGAGGCTGCCTTGGCAGGCGTTCCGCGAAGCGTTCGACGTACTCCATGCGCGCGCGCTGCATACGGGAAGCGGAGTCGACGATGCTGCGGGGTACGTGCGCACCCGCTCGATTCGCCTGCTCTCCGAGCTCAGCCATGCAGAGGTCCTCCCCTACGGAGGATCAACCGCGATCTGCGCCGCACCGACGGTTCTTGCGGCGCTCCCGCTCGCAGGTCTACCACTAGCTTGCCTCTGCGGGTCCCGGAGCCTCCGCGCTGCCGCCTATCTTCGCGAGGCCGCGTCTGGCTTCAGCGACTGCGTACGGGTTATCACCCGAGGCCAACCGTTCTCCGGGGGCTACGTCCCCGCCGCGATCCATCTTGAGGCGACCGACCCCGAGCTGCTCGAGGAGGTCGCGAGGCGGGCTGAGATCGAGTTCGTCGCTGACCCGCCCGCGTGGCAGATGTTGCAGCACAGCGGATCGGTCGCCGAGTATGAGGAGCAGCTCCAGTGGAACTCCGACCCGGATCCGGCATGGCCACGGAAGGATTTCGATCCAGACGCCCTCATGTTCCGCTCCAACGATTCCCGCGCAGGAGACAGGTTGAGCTCGTTTCAAGATCCGCTCACGCGACGACAGATCCATCGCCTGTGGCGTTCAGGACGCGCGGCGACGATCGACCGTGACTGGGGCCGGTGGCTTCATCTAAAGGATCTCGGCCGCTCGGTGGTTCGATTCGAAGAGGCAGGTCAGGCGTTGAGCGTTCCGGCGACGGTTCCGTTTCCGCCGCTTCTCGGACGGGCGCTGGCGCTCTGCTCAGGGCTTGCACCGGCCCGCGGCCCAAGTCCAGAGAACCCGTCGCTGCAGATTGACGTGTACCGGGGCGTGGGAGCCGCGGCCGCCGAGCTGCTCGCAGAGAAACTGGGAGCGAACATCGCGGACGCGAGGAGCGAACGTCGCAATGCGTGACCCCGTCGGCGCCTTCGAGACGATCCGAGACAACTTCTTGCTGTACGTCAAGACCGCCTTCGGCACCCAGTTCGAGGGCTTTGAGCGCGAACGACTGCGCCTCCTGCAAGACGTTGGCATATTCGCCCAGGAGCCCTGGATCGAGCCGATGCCCCGGTATGAATCGTCAGGAAGGGCGATTCACGAACTGACACCTGCCGAGCTGCCAGGACTCGATGACGAAACTCAAGCCGAGTTCAAGGAACTCGCCGGAGCTGGACTGGTCGGCGGCTTCCCGCTGCACCGGCACCAGGTTGAGATGCTCGGGCGCACGCTCGCCGGCAACAACTGTGCCGTCACAGCTGGAACCGGCTCGGGAAAGACGGAGTCCTTTCTGCTCCCGCTGCTTGCGTACCTCGTTCGCGAGTCGCGCGGCTGGAGCGCTCCATCCCCGCGCCCGGCCCACTGGGACGACTGGTGGAGAAGCGACGACTGGCGCGACGAATGCATTCCGGAGGTCAACGGCCGGCGGCGCATTCGCCGCTCGATGCGCGTCCCTCAGCGCGAGCACGAGACAAGACCCGCAGGCGTACGCGCGCTCATCCTCTACCCGATGAACGCGCTCGTCGAAGATCAGATGAGCCGGCTGCGCCGCGCGCTCGACTCCGACGCAGCGCGCGAGTGGCTCGATCATAAGCGCGAAGGCAACCGGATCTACATCGGCCGCTACAACGGTGCCACTCCGATCGCCGGGCACGAATACGCTCGGAGCGGCCACCCCGATCGCGCACGCATCGAGCGGCTTGCCGGAGAGCTGCAAAGAGCCGATGGCGCCGCTCAGATTGCCGCGGCCTACGCAGAGGAAACCGGGGACACCGACGTCCAGACGTTCTTTCCGCGGCTCGACGGAGCAGAGATGCGCAGCCGCTGGGACATGCAGGACGCGCCACCGGACATCCTGATCAGCAACTACAGCATGCTCAGCATCATGCTGATGCGCGAGGCCGACCACGCGGTCTTCGACCGAACACGCGAATGGCTCGAACGAGACGGAAGCGTCTTCCACCTCATCATCGACGAGCTCCACCTGTACCGTGGGACTTCGGGCACTGAGGTCGCCTACCTGTTGCGACTGCTCTTACGCCGCCTCGGGCTGACGCCCGAGAGCCCCAAGCTACGGATCCTCGCTTCCAGCGCCTCGCTCGAACCCACCGATGTCGAGAGCCTTGGGTATCTGTCCGGATTCTTCGGGACGGACTGGCAGGCCGAGAACATCATTCCCGGCTACCCCGACCCCGCGCCGGAACCTCCAGCCGAACCCTTGCCAGCCTTTGCGTCGCTCCAAACACTCGCCCAGGCGGACGGAGCCGAGCGCGGAGACGCGCTCGCGGCCGTAGCAGCCGATTTCGGAGAGACAACCGACGGTCAGCCCCTAGAACGCCTGCGCCGAGCGCTGCGGCAGCAGGCGCCCGAACTCACAAGCCGGTTCCTCGCCGCGGCAAGTGTTGGGGGAGCCGCGCGAGCCGTGCCTTTCAGCACCTTCTCGCGCCGTCTATTCGGGCCCGACCTCGAGAGCGGCGCCTCATGGAATGCCGGCCGCGGACTCCTCTTCGCAAGAAGCTACTGCGACCGGGAAGGCGAACCGTCGTTCCTCCCTTCCTTCCGGCTCCACTTCTTCTTCAGGAATATCGAGGGGCTGTGGGCTTGCGCGGCGCCGAACTGCGGCGTCGAGCGCGAGGATGAGAGAGACCCAAGCCGGCCGTGCGGAAGCCTGACAACAGATCCGCCAGTGTTGTGCCGCCACTCTCACCGGATGCTCGAACTCCTCTATTGCGAGCAGTGCGGCACTCTGCTCGTCGCAGGAAGCCGCCTCACACTCCACACTGGCGGCTGGGAGTTACTTCGGACGGATCCTGACGTCGAAGGAATTCCCGACCGCCAGGCTGCGCGCTTCGTCGAGCGCCGGACTCACGACCAGTTCGCCGTTTTCTGGCCCCGCGGTCAGGCGCAGCTCCACCCCGACGCGCAAGGCTGGCGGCAGGCGACTGCCGACGGATCCACTGCAGCACGGTGGAGTCCTGCTGCGCTGAACGTCGAGAACGCGAATGTCGAACTTGGGGAAGGTGGCATGGCCTACCCGGACGGCGCCTGGATCGCCGGCTATCTGTTCACCCTCCCGCAGGCGGGCGACGATGAGATGCGGCAAGTGCGCGCGCTGCCGTCCCTCTGCCCGCGCTGCGCCGCCGACTACACACGCAGGCTCCGTCCTTCACCCATACGCGGCTTCCGCACCGGTTTCTCGAAGGTTACGCAGCTCCTGTCGAAGGAACTCTTCTACTTCTTAGACGAGGCAAACCGAAAGCTCGTCGTCTTCTCAGACAGCCGCGAGGAGGCTGCGTCCCTCGCGAACGGTGTCGAACGATCCCACTACCGTGATCTCGTCCGCGAGGCGCTGTACGACGAACTTGCACTCGGAGCCGTAGGCCGGCCGCGCTTGCTGGCAGACCTGGAAGAGCACGGGCGGCCGCAAAGTCCCGACGCAGTCCGGCTGGCGGAACTCGCGCCTGCCGTCGTGACCGAGCTGCAGGATGC
This sequence comes from Gaiellaceae bacterium, assembly GCA_035776735.1. Taxonomy (GTDB): domain Bacteria; phylum Actinomycetota; class Thermoleophilia; order Gaiellales; family Gaiellaceae; genus JACDAN01. Next base: position 14,941 of record DASSSO010000107.1, read on the forward strand.
CCTGACTGACGCGCAGCGCGACATCCCGCCCGACTACCCCGACGACGTTCGCCAGATCCTCGAAGCCCGGAAGGAAGCGGCCGAGCAAAGACTCAATGAGGCGAGCGAGACTAGGACGAGGCGGACAATGCCCCTGCGCGTCTTGTTTGAAGACCGCGCCGATCCCACTCAGCCAGGCTCACTGATTAGGAGACTCAAGCGACTCGGCATCAACCCGGCCGGAAACGATCTCCTCTATCAGGAGTTCAGATTCGACGGGCGCTACCGCCGCTGGACGGAACTCTTCGACTTCACCAGTGACGATGGCGGCTGGCAACCGAATCTCTCGGCCGAGGGGATCGAAGCGAGAGAGCGACTCCGCCGCAAGGTGATGGGAGAGGTCGCCGACGTCTTCTTCAGCCGCCTCTACTTCGGCTTCGAATCCGCCGGGCTCGGCTACGCGCGCTGCGGCGTCCCGCCGCAGCGCCTCGAGGAACTGGCAAATGAGTGTGGCGCCAACGCAGCGCGTTTCGAGAGCGTCTGTGACGGCCTTGCGAGAGTTCTCGGTGACCTGTACCGGTATGAGCAGGAGACGCAAGACTTCCCACCGCCGCAGCCATGGCCGGACTGGCAGGCAGCACGCGCCAAGGCACGTAACTTCGTCATCCGCTGCTCCACTGCGCTCCAGGTAGGAGAGACCGCACTACTGGACGCCGTCTGGACCGCCATCGCACGGGCCGGCGGTCACGAGGGAATGATCATCAACCCGCGGCGCCTCACCGCACGGATCGCACTACCCGACGACCCAGTCTGGATCTGCGATACCTGCCGCCGCGAGCATCTTCACTCAGCTGGCGTCTGTACGTACTGCCTGCTCCGGCTTCCAGATGCGCCCAGCGCCGTCTGCCGCGAGTTGCAAGCCGCCAATTACTACTCAACCGAGGCAGTCGAGCTTCGGCAGCCCGTGCGCCTCCACTGCGAAGAGATGACCGCCCAGACTGACGATCAGGCCGAGCGGCAACGGCTGTTCCGGAACATCGTCGTGAACATCGATGGAGATCCGTCCGCACAGCTCATCGCCGACGTCGACGAGATCGACGCACTAAGCGTGACCACGACTATGGAGGTTGGCGTTGACATCGGAAACCTCCAGGCAGTCGTGCTCGCAAACATGCCGCCAATGCGGTTCAACTACCAGCAGCGAGCCGGCCGCGCCGGCCGCCGCGGGCAGGCCTTTGCACTCGTCCTTACGCTCTGCCGCGGCCGAAGCCACGACGACTTCTACTACCGCCATCCCGAACGGATCACAGGGGACACCCCGCCCGTGCCGTTCCTCTCGCTCGCGCGTATCGAAATCGCCGAGCGGCTGATGGCGAAGGAAGCACTCGGCCAGGCGTTCCGCGCTGCAGGAGTGCGCTGGTACGAGAGCCCGGTCCCACCCGATAGCCACGGCGAGTTCGGCCTAGTCGACGACTGGCAGACGGACGCCGATCGCCGCGCGGCGGTCCTATCCTGGCTCCGGGACGACGACGAAGTACGCGAGATCGCGGAAGCCCTCACTAGCGGCAATGCTGATGTGACGCCTGATGAGCTCGAAACTTTCGCACGCGTCGACCTCTTCGACCGTGTCGAGCAGGCCGCCGCAAATCCAGAGCTCAGCGGTGAGGGTCTTGCCGAAAAACTCGCGGAAGGTGCCGTCCTCCCCATGTACGGGATGCCCTCGCGCGTCCGGCTCCTCTATCACGGCCTCTCGAGAGAGAAGGCGCTAACGATCGACCGCGATCTCGCCCTCGCCGTCAGCGAGTTCGCGCCCGGGTCCGAAAAGACCAAGGACAAAAGGATCTACCAATCGATCGGGCTCACAGCACCGCTACTGAACCGAGACGGGCGCTTCGCTCCGGCCGAGGATGACCCGCTCCCCAACCGCAGATGGATGAGCCGCTGCGAGTCTTGTCACTTCACCCAGACATATGACGACGAACCCGGAGACGACTTCTGCCCGAACTGCGGAGCCATCCGCGACGAACCGCACGGCCTCGGTGTATTCCGGTTCGCCGTTCCACTGGGCTTCCGGACCAATCTTGGACGGGGGGCAGATGCCCGCGACGAGGACGAATTCCTTGTCACCGGCGGAAGCAATGTGGCTGAGTCTGATCAGACCCCCACCGCGCAGGTGGCCACGACGAACTCCGCCGTCGCCCTCTCCCGTGCCGGCCGCGTCTTTCGCGTGAACCACAGACGCGGACTTCTGTTCCGCGGCCAGCTTGGAACAGCACGGCGCGGGCAGGGCCCGTTACTCCACGACCAATGGATCGACGAGCGGTTCCAGAACACGCCCACCGGCGTGACGTTCACGCCCACCGGAGAATCTGAAGCAATAGCGCTTGCCGCACCAAAGACGACGGACATCTTTCGCATCCGTCCAGCCTCGGTCCCTGATGGCCTCAACCTCGATCCTGCGCGCGGACGCGGGGGCGTCAAAGGTGCGTACTACTCAGGCGCATTCATCTTTCGATCGATTGCCGCTGAACAGCTGGACATCGACCCGGATGAGATCGAAATCAGCAATGTGCGCCAGACTGAGATCACGGCTGGCGTGACGGCCGGTGAGATCGTCCTCAGCGACTACCTCCCGAACGGCGCCGGTTTCATGCAGTGGTGCCACGATCACTGGCTTGACCTACTGGGCTACGCGACGGATACGAATGCACCACCTGAGACGTTCGTGGGCGAGCTGATCTCCCCGGCCCACCGGGATGCATGTGACTCCGCTGGCTACGACTGCCTCCGTCAGTACCGCAACATGACCTACCACGGATTGCTCGACTGGCGTCTGGGGCTCGCGCTCCTGAGCGCCCTCAACTCCGACACGTATAGCTGCGGACTCGACGGCGACTTCACGCTTCCAGAGCTTTCCGGCTGGCCTGAACTTGCCGCTGAGCGCCGCGACTCGTTCTGCCGTTCCTTCTCATGCGATCCGCGGACATACGGGCCGCTGCCGGGCCTCCGCGTCGGCGTCCACGACGTCATCGTCATGCATCCGCTCTGGGACACTCATGCTCCTCGCGGTTTGCTCGCGCAAGCCCTCGCCGCCGCGGGCGAGGAGCCGCGATTCCTGGACACGTTCAACCTGCTCCGCCGTGAAAGCTGGGCGTACCAATCGCTGAACCAACCCAACGGCTTCTAGGCCCGCTCACGATCGATGGGGCGCTCCGGCGGCTCTCGCCAACGACCGTCCACGTCTTCGCAGAGTGCCCGCTGCGGGGCGCCTGGAGCGCCACGCGAAAGCCGGCGCTTCTCGCCTCCGGACCGGCCGCGCGGCTCGGAACGATCGTCCACCGGCTGCTTGAGGAAGCCGGACGAGGTGAACTCACAGACGGGAGCTCGACGAAGGTCGCTCAGAGATGGCATGAACTCGTCAATGAGGCCGAAGACGCAATGCGCGCGAGCACACTCGAGAAGCGCTTCGTCCCGCTCAGAGAGACGGCGCCAAAGTACGAAGTCGCACGGCTGCGCGCAGAGGCGCGCGCCGGGGAGCTCGCGCGCAGGCCCGCGGCCGGCGAAGCGAGAGCCGACGAAGCCACAGCGTCACCTCACGGGTATGAACTCCGCGTTGAATCGGCCGATGGCCTGATCGCGGGCCGCATCGATCGCGCTCTCGCGACGGAGCACGGCACCATCCTGCAGGACTACAAGTCTGGCGCGATCTTCAGTCTTCAAGAAGGTGACGCGCGACCGATCAAGCCTGAATACGCCCTGCAGCTCCGACTGTACGCAGCCCTCTACCACGAAGCTACGGGGACATGGCCAGTCAGGCTCGAGCTTGTGCCCCTCGCTGGCGATCCGCAATCAGTGTCCTTCTCACAGGAAGAGTGTCTGCACCTGCTAGACCGTGCGAAGGAAATTCTCATCAACGTCAACGAGCAACTCGGCCACGTCTCCGATGGATGGGACGCGATCGAAGCCTCGCTCGCAACACCCTCGCCTGCTGCCTGCCGCTTCTGCTCCTTCAGGCCAGCGTGCTCGCAGTACCTTTCGACCGACCACGCCGACGACGATCGAGAGTGGCCGGCAGATGTGTGCGGGTCCTTCGAATCTCTGACGAAGCTTGGCAACGGCCGCTTGATCCTGCGCCTCGCCCGCCGCGACGGCACTCACGTCTTCGTTCGCGACCTGTCTGAGGAGGTCGCCGCCGAGATGGCTTCGGCCCCCGAAGGCACCCTAGTTGGTGCCTTCAACGTCAGGCGCACTGGATCGCCACAGGCATTCGAGAGCGGGCCCCTCACAACCCTGTATTCCCGGGTTGCAGGCACCGCCTGAGATGAGGATGTGAGCTTAGAACCCCAAGCCCAGGTCGTCCGACCGGCGAACGATCAGACCCTGCTGTCGTCCTCTCCGGGCCTCGTGGCCGCTAGCAGCGGGCTCGACACTTCTCCCGCGCTTCGCCTCGGCGATGTCGCGCTGGAGCGATGCCAGCTTCTCGTTGGCTAGGCGGATCGCGCTTCGCTCGCGCGCGATCTCGGCGCGCAGGTCGTCCCTTCTCCGGCCGCGCACGAGCCGCGGAAGCTGGGCGAGCCTCTCCTCGGCTTCGGCCCGCGCGCGTTCGGCGGACTCTCGCGCTTTCAGAGTCGCGAGCCGCTGCTGCTCGAGGAGTCTGAGCCGTTCCAGGTCGCTCTCACTGAGCTGCGGCCGCTCGATCTCGGCTCGCACCCGGTGCCTCGGCCCGGACGGAAGCGGTCGCTGGTCGCTCGCCAGGCGCTCGATGCCGGACTCCTCAAGAGCCTGCGCCATTCGCGCCACGGGGTCGCGATCGTCGAGGTCGTGGAACTGGCTCTCCCGTTCGGGTGGGGTCCCGGTGACGTAGAGCCTGGTCGCTTCGCGTGCGCGAGAGAGGGCGACGTATCCCCACTCCTGAAGCCGCGCCTCGCCCTTGCCGAGGACGAAGGCCCGTTCGACCGTGATCCCCTGTCCCGAGTGTCCCGTGAGTGCGTACGCGTGGCGGGCGTTCCCCGCCTGGAGGTAGTCGCGCGGGAGCGTGACGCGGTCGCCTCGGTCGGTGGTGAGGGTGAGGGCGCGACGCTTCGGGTCGATCTCCTCGACGGTGCCGCGTGTCCCGTTCTTGACGCCGATGCGGTCGGAGTTGCGCCGGCAGACGATCCGGTCCCCGGCGGCGAACTCCCGCCCGGCAACGGTCAGCCGCTCCTTGCCGAGGCGACCGTGGCTCTCCATGAGCGCGCGGCCCAACGCGTTGAGCTCGGCGACGTCGCGCCGGCGCAGTGCGATCATGACGCTGCCAGGAAGATCTTGGCGCGCCGCTCGCCACCAGTCGGCGAGAAGACGCGTGCGCGTCTCGACGGGGTTCTCGGAGACCACGAGCCGTTCGCTTCGTTCCGCGAAGGCGAGATAGTCGCGGCCGAAGCCGCGGCGGATCGCGGCAAGCGCGTCGCGCTCGAGCCGGTCGCGCTGGCGGCGGTTCTCGACCAGCTCGACTGATCCGAAGCGCTCCACGATGCCTGCGAAGAGCCCGCCCGCTCCGACCGCGGGGAGCTGGTACGGGTCGCCGATGAGAATCGCCTTCCCGTCAGCCTCTTCGACGCGCTGGAGCACCGGCCCGAGCACGCGGCTCTCCGCCATCCCAGCCTCATCGACGATCAAGACGCACCCGCGCGGGAGGCCGCCATCGCCGTCCGCGGCTTCGAGAAGTCGGTGGAGCGTCGTCGACACGATCCCGGTTTCGTCTTCGAGCTTCTCGGCGGCGACGCCCGAAGGTGCAGCGCCGAGGACCGGCGTTCCAGTCGCGCGGAAGACTCCGGCGAGCGCATACGCCGCCGTCGTCTTTCCGGCACCCGCGCGTCCGACAACGGCGACTATGCGGTCGGGACTAGTGGCGATGCTTCTCACCATCGCCTCCTGCTCGCTCGAGAGGTTCACCTTCGATCCCGACTCGACGAGCGTCCGTTGGACTGCCTCTCGCGTGACGGCCGGTGCGCCCGTGTCCTTTCCGCGACTCACAACTGCGAGCGCATCCTGTTCGACGCGCAGCAGCTCGGCAGTCGAGTAGCGTGCGGGCCGGCCGGGAGATGGCAGATCGCCGACAGGCTCGACCTCGTCGATCTGGGCGAAGCGGGCGCACAGGCGGCGGATGCGGGTGGCATCCGCGCCGTCAACGTGCGCCTCGGCCCACGCCATGACCAGCTCCGCCTCCGAGAACGCTGTCCGGCGCTCGGTGAGGCCGGTCGGTCCAAGCATCCGCGAGGCGAGATCGAGGAGCTGACGCCGCGTGGGCTTCCTCGGCGAGGCCCGGTGGAGCAGCGCGCTCAGTTCCTGCCGTCCGAGGCCCTGCTCGGCGGCCCGAGCGCGCCAGTCCTCTCGCAGACGAGGAAGGTCGAGGGGCTGCTTCCGCTCACGAGTCTCGACCTGGGCGACCGTCGCGGCGTAGAAGCCGGCGGTCCCGCGGTCGGCCATGTAGGCGAGCAGCTGCGTGCGTCGGGTAGAGAACTCCCGCAGAACGGCGGATGGGACATCGCGCAACTCAGCCATCCCCTTGGTCGGCTCGAGCCAGCGGACGCCGAGCCGCTGCCCGAGCTCGTGACGTAGGTGTGCCTGGTAGAGGTAGCCGGCGGCGAGCCGGTAATTCTTGAGAAGGGCCTCGCCGTCGAGCGCCCGCCAGGTCCCGTCCGGGCTGCGAGCCATGTTCGCGACGATCACGTGAGTGTGCAGGTGGGGCTCCTGCGCACGATTCGTCCGGTGCTGATAGGCGGCGGCGACGAAGCCCTCGGCGTGTTCGCGAATGACGCCGTTGCGTCCCCTGCGGGTGACGCACGCTTCGCCCTCGAGGTAGGAAAGCGCGGCCTGCCAGGCTTCGGCGTGAGCCTCGTTGACCACTCGGCGAGCCTCCTCGTCGCCGAGGGAATAGAGAAGGCTGACGCTCTTCGGCGCGGAGAAGACGAGGTCGAAGCCGGCGACGGGGTTGAGCTTCTTCTGCTCGGTACGCCGCGCGCCGGTTTCGGGGTCGATGCGCTCGATGGTGATCATGCGCTGCTTCGGGTGGCGGCGCAGTTGCTCTCCGGCCTTGGGATGGAGGCCGCGAACCAGCTTGCCGAGCTCGCCATCCTCGACCACGCCGAAGAGCTCGAGGCGGGCCGCTCCTCGGCCTGCCCAGATCCCGGGTGACTCGCCTCTGCCAGCGTAGTAGTCGTCCAGCGCCGGAGCGACAGAGCGCTCGTAGTAGCCCTCCTGACCGGGCGTCAGCTTCGCGATCGCTAGCACTGTTGGGCTAGTATAGCATCATGATGCATATGTGCCCTGCGAGCTATATAGGCTAGTAGTTCCATCGGACGGTGGCGGGTTCGAGCATCAGGCGGGGTTCCCGTCGATCGCGCTTCCCCATCGCTCGGCGCATTCGCCTGCGTGGACGAGCGATCCATGTGAGTCGACGGCTTCGATGGCGTTCTCGATGGGAGCGCCGCAGCACGCGCAGTCCACTGGCTCGCCGGCAGCCAGCATGTCGCGCTCGGCCTGCAGCCTCGCGGCCTCCTCGTCGCGCCAGGCGCGCTCGCGCTGCTCTCGCTCCGCCTCCTGCTCGGCGAGGTGCTTCCTTACCGAGGGCGGGGCGACGCGGCGGGCGAGCTTGCTCAGCACCTGCGAGCGGGCAAGCTCTTGCGGTTCGTAGACGCCTTGCCGGTCGGCGTTGGCGAGGCCGCTGGTGTCTGTGAGCCGCTGTGCGACGAGAATGCGCAGGACGACCGCGAGCGCGGCCTCCGGCGTGCGGGCGCGGTTGAGCGCGTCGAGTGCTTGAGCGTGGAGCTGGTCGGCGGCTTCTGCGCCGCGCGGGTAGCGCACGGTGGTCTTCCCCTGTTTGCTCGTCGTCGTCGGCTGCTCGACACAGAGCCGGTGCGCCCAGGCGGCGGCCTTGCCGTACTGGTGGAGGACGAGCGAGCCGAGCAGCTTGACCGCGTTCGCGTCGAGCTTCGGCTGCCAGCGGGCGAGCGCGGCGCCCAGGTCGAGGTTGCGCGCGCGGGCGGCGACGCGCTCCTCGTAGGCACGCTCTCGGTCGCGTCGGCGGGCCTCCTTCTCGGCGTCCTCGTGGGGCGAGCGCTTCCGAGTCGTGCCCGCCCGTTCTCGCTCCTTCTCGGCGGCGGCGTGAGCGGCGATCCTTTGGACGAGCCTGTCCGCCAGCCACTCCGGGTCGGTGACGTATGCGTGGCTGCGGTCGTTTCGACCAGGGAGCTCGAGCAGGCAGCCGAAGGCGCGGGCGGCGTCTGCGTCGTCGGCGTCCAGTGAGAAGCACTCGCGGAAGCGCCGCCCCTCGGCCTGCCGCGCCGACCAGTCGTACTCGTCCTTCTGGACGATCTCCGAGAGGGCGGCCAGCGCCTCTCTCACCTTTGGGGCGTGGTCGCCGAGCTTGACGAGCAGGGCCATGACCGCGTTCTCGTCCGGGACCGAGGCCGGGAGGATCGGCCCGGAGCCGAACTCGCTCACGCTGTAGGCGACCGGGTGGACCGGGGTGCCGTCGTCGTCGCGCCACTCGGCGCGGAGCGCGTCGTTCACGATCTCGCCCGCGTCAGCCGGGAAGACCGCGGCCTCGTGCGGCCTCTCGGCAAGCCAGGTCGCGGTCAGGTCGGCGAGGAGCGGTTCGCGCTCGGCGATGCGGACGAGGGCGGGGGCAGACGCGAGTGGCACTCTGCGCGCGGCGAGCAGCTCCTGGGCCTGGTCGGGCAGGCGCAGGAGGTCGAGCCGCTCGGCGACCAACCGCTCGCTCTTGCCGACCAGGCGGGCGACCTTAGCGGCGTCGCCGTGGTCATCGACCAAGCGCTGGTAGGCACGTGCTTCCTCGACCGGGGTCAGGTCGGCGCGGATCACGTTCTCCGCGACGGCGAGCGTGAGCGCCTCGCCGTCTGCCTCGCGCACTTGCGCGGGTACCTCACGCAGCTTCGCCTGCTTCGCTGCCCGGTAGCGGCGCTCTCCCGCGATGATCGTGAAGCGGCCGTCTCCGTCGGGCGCGAGCGTGAGCGGGGTGATGATCCCGTGCTGTTTGACCGACTCGACCAGCTCGGCCATCTGCTCGTCCGCGAACTCACTTCGCGGGTTGAAGCCCTTCCTCGCCCTGATCTTGGCGAGGGGCACCATGGTCAGCGTCGCGCTCATGAGCGGTTCCCTCCTTCAGTCAGCAGTTCTAGCGCCCGATCCTTGAGCGGCTGCGGCTCCGTCGCGCGCTCGAAGCGGGCCTCGGCGTGCGTCCGCCCGGCCGTCTGGCGGGTCGGCTGGACGTGGTCGACGTAGACCGTGACGGCCTGGAGCGCGCCCCACCGCGTGCCGCGGACGTCGGCGAGGTCGGGAGCTGTGCGGTACGCGGTGCGGATCGCCTCGCGCACGCGCTCGACGTTGCGAACGGCGCGCCCGCCGTGGCTGCGATCTGGCCGTGGCTCAGGGAGCGGGGCAAGTCGGGCCAGGAAGCGCTCGAACTCGCTCTCTCCCATCGGCTCCCCGATCAGCCGTCCGCCGATCTCCTCCAGCTCGTCGTAATAGGCCCAGGCGATGCCGAGCGTGCGGCGGGCATCGGCGAGCCTTGCCTCCACGTTCGCTGTGTGCCGCGCCTTCCAGGTGCGCTGCGCGCCTTCGAGCGGGAGGAGCATCCCGTTCAGACAGGCGAGCCGGAAAGGGGCAACCGAGACGGTGACGGAGAGTCCGCCGTCGTGGCCGTTGCGGAAACACAGCAGCGGCAGCACCTCCTCCCCCTCCGCGCCCCCGATCCGGATCTCGCGGTCGAGCCTCATGAGCGCGTGCACCCGGGCGCCGCCGCGCGTCGCGCCTGCCCCGATCCAGTGCGCCCGCCCAGAGTCGGTGATCCCGTCGCAGAAGGCGAACGCGGCACGGTTCTGGAGCGGGGCGTACCCCTCGCCGACGACGCCCAGCACGGCGCCCGTGTCGCTGCGGACGTTCGCCACGTGACGCGGCACCGGCACGCGGCGGGGGTGGCCGTCGCCCTCGCTCACGGCCTCGAGCTGGTGCTGCTCGACCGCCCAGTCCAGACCGGCGGCGGCAATCATCGCGGCGGCGTCATGCGTCTCGCTCGGGTCGATCGTGCGGAGCGTGTCTCCCCAGCCTCCGGGTGTCTGGCCGAACCAGAGGCGCTCCTCGGCGTCGTTGATCCGGTGGGCGGGCTGACGGATGATGGTCACGGCTTCTCCTTCGTCGTCAGGCGGCGAGCGCCGCGGCAGGCGTGGCGGGCGATGGGGTGGCTGTGATGAAGCGCTCGGGCTCCTCGTAGATCGCGAGGCCGACATGGGTTGCCAGTCCCGCGCCGAGCCAGAGCGCCCGGACCTCGTCCTGGCTGGCGCTTTCGTGCCGCCCCGCCTCGACGACGTGGGCCAGCAGCTCCGGAATCGAGATGGCTTCGACAAGCTCGACCTGACGGCGGATGAAGTCGTCGAGCGCCTCGCGGTCGATCCGGTACTCCATGCCTCCTCCCTTCCGTTGGTTTGAACAACCGCACCGACGAGCGAAAGCCGCCGACGGCCAGCCGTTCCACCCGCAGGGTGAACCTGTGCCCTTCTCCGGTTGAGTCGCTCTAGGCGGCGGCGGCGCCGGGCGCCGGCAGGCGGCCGGTCTCGCGCGCCCACAGCTCGGCACTGCTCCATCGCCAGACAGCGGAGCGGCCGAGCATGCCGAGCGGGCTCGGGAAGCCAGGCCCTGCCGAAAGGATGTAGACGCGCTGCGGCGAGATCCCAAGGCGCTTCGCGATATCGGTCGCGATCACGAGCTCGGTCCGCGAGTCAATTCGCACCTGCAAGACATTACGGAATCACGCCGCTACCAGCGCCGCCCAGCGTCCGCGGAGGCGCTGGGGGGGAATCCGTCGTCGCCTGGTGAAGCAGTGGCGTCCGAGCTGACTGAGCAGACGCGCCGTCAGGCCCGCGGTCGCCAGCCAGAATTTTCGAGGCCGCCCTCCATGAGTTTTGTTTCCGGCTTTAGCCTGGTCGAAGGGCGGCTCGCCTGAACAGCGGCGACCCAAGCTCTGGCCGCCGCACCAGAAGCGGCGCCGCCACGAGGGCGCCCAGGGCCATCCCGACCAGGCCGAGCCCGAGGTTGCGCATGGTGGTCGCGTAGGTGATATCGAGGTTCGTGTCGAGCAGGACGTTCCCGCCCCACTCGAGCAGCTCCCAGACGACGTGGAGCACCGAGGCCAGCCCGACAGCGAGCCCGATTGTCACCGTCCGCGCGAGCGGCTGATCGGCGAAGACGACGAACAGGAGCAAGCTGAAGCATACGACGAGGATGGCGATGTTCACTCCGTGGATCACGGGGCCGAACCACTCGTAGTCGTAGGCGTCGAGGGCGTTCCCGGCGCTGTCGATGACCATCGGAAGCACGAGGAGCGCGTCCGCGAGATGCGGGTAGGGCGTCGGCCTCCCACGGAGAAGCCAGATCGCCGGCACGAGGACGGCCAACAGGGGGTAGACCGCCGACCGGAACAACATCGCCTTCCCCTCGAACTGAGGCAGCTCCGGCTGGGCAAGGTAGAGGACGATCAGGCCGAGGAGAGTCGCCTTCACCCCGAGGTTGAGCCAGGCGGCACCGCCCGGCTCGCGCCGGCCCGGCCCCCGCGTCACGGCGTGAAGACGATACGTGCTGCGACCCGCCCCGCCTCGACGTCCGCGATCGCTTCGTTGACCTCGGCCAGCGGACGCACCTCCCGGGTGACGGTCGTCATCCCGGCTGCATGCAGCTCGAAGACCTCCCGGAGATCGGTACGCGTGCCGACGATCGAGCCGACGACGGTGATCCCGTTGAGAACGGTCTGGAAGATCGGAAGCGTCATCGCGTTCTCGGCCGGCAGCCCGACCAGGACGAGTGTCCCGCCGCGGCGAAGCGAGCCGAACGCCTGCTCGGCAGAGTGCGGCGAGACCGCGAGCACGATTGCCTGGTCGGCGCCGCCGAGCTTCTGGATCGCTTCGACCGGGTCCTCCATTGCCGCGTTGACGGTGAGCTCGGCGCCCAGCTCGCGCGCGAGCTCGAGCTTCTCGTCGATCAGGTCGACCGCGATGACCCGCCCGCCGGCGATGCGCGCGTACTGAATCGTCATGTGGCCGAGGCCGCCGATGCCGAAGACGGCGACGAGGTCGGACGAGCGCGTCCCCGCAACCTTGACGGCCTTGTACGTCGTAACCCCCGCGCAGGTAAGCGGAGCCGCGTCGAAGGGATCGATCCCCTCCGGGACCCGGACGACGTAGCGGGCGTAGGCGCGGGCGTACTCACCGAAGCCGCCGTCGATCGAGTAGCCCATGTTCTTCTGCACGAGACACAGGGTCTCCCAACCGGAGACACAGTGGTCGCACGTGCCACATGCGCACGCGAGCCACGGCATAGCGACGCGGTCGCCGAGCGCGACCTCGCTGACGCCGGGACCGATCGCGGCTACCGTCCCGATGCCCTCGTGCCCGGGAACGAACGGCGGAGACGGTTTCACTGGCCAGTCGCCGTGCGCGGCGTGGATGTCCGTGTGACAGAGCCCAGAGGCCTCCACCTTCACAAGGATCTCGCCCAGCCCCAGCTCGGGCGTCGCGACTTCCTCGACCACGAGCGGCCTCGTGAAGTCGTGGACAACAGCGGCCTTGTACGTCCTGGGGGCCGCCCTCGTGCCAGCTTCCTCGCGCGTGACCATCGATGTCATCGCCGACCTCCTTCGGCTCGCGGCTCGTCGCCGAGCTTGGTTGGGCACACACCTCGCACTTCCCGCCGAAGGTAGCGCTCCCCGCGCAGATCGGAATCGGTGGTGATCCGCACGGTCGCGCGGAAGACTACGCACCGTGGAGGCACACCCCAGGGTCCTCGATCTGGTAGGCACCTCGTGAGGAAGTCAGCGAAGCCGACCAGGCGGGCCCGCGGGTACATGGCGCACGAGGCGCTCGCCGGAGCGACGATCGCCGCCGTCGGGGTACCGCTCGGGATCGGCTACGCGGAGATCGCCGGTCTGCCTCCTGCGACGGGCCTTTACGCCGCCCTCCTGCCGGTCGTCGCCTACGCGCTTCTCGGCGGCGCCGCACGGCGGATCGTCGTGGGCCCGGACGCGGGGCTCGCCGCGCTCCTCGGTGCCACGGTGCTCCCGCTCGCCGAGGGCGACCCCGACCGAGCGGTCGAGCTGGCACTGCTGACGGCGCTCGTCGCGGGCGCCGCGTTGCTCGTCGTACGCCTCTTTCGGGGCGGGGTCGTCGCAGAGCTCGTCTCCCTGCCGGTGCTGACCGGGTATCTCACGGCCGTCGGCCTGACCGTGCTCGCCGGCCAGCTGGGGGCGCTCCTTGGGATCCCAGTCGACACGGACTCGTTCTTCGAGGAGCTCCGCTCGCTGCTCGAGTCCCTCGCGGATGCAAACCCGGCGTCGGCGGCGGTCGGCTGCGGCGCGCTCGTCGCCATGCTCGCACTCCGGCAGAGGCTGCCCCGCTTGCCCGGAGCGCTCCTCGTCGCGGTTGCGGGTGGCGTCGTCGTCTGGGCGCTCGACCTCGACGAGCACGGGGTGGCGCTCGTCGGCGACGTCCCGCCGGGCCTCCCCGCCCTCTCGCTTCCGTCGTTCGACGGCGCCGATCTCGTCGCGGTGTTCCCGGGAGCGCTCGCGATCGCGTTGCTCGCATTCGTCGACACCGCCCTCATGGGGCGGGCCTTCGGGGCGAGGACGGACGAGGCGCCGGACACGAACCGCGATGCCCTCGGGCTCGGCGTCGCCCAGGCGGCGGCGGCCGTGAGCGGAGGGCTGCCGGTGAGCGCGAGCGCCGCGCGCAGCGCGCTTGCCGCAGCGGCCGGCGTGCAGTCGCGATGGGCCGCGCTCTTCTCCGTCGCTGCGATGTGCATCGTGCTCGTCGCCCTCACCGACGTCGTGAGCCACCTACCGCTCCCGGTGGTCGCGGCGATCCTGATCGCGGTGGTCATCCCGCTCGTGGACGTGCGTGCTTTTCGCCGGATCTGGCAGGGGAGACGGTCGGAGTTCCTGGTCGCCCTCGCGGCCGTGGCCGGGGCTTTGATCGCCGGACTCCTCTGGGGTGTGCTCTTCGCGGTCGCTCTCTCCCTCCTCGACGCACTGCGGCGTGCGGCCGTACCTCCCGACGCGGTCGTCGGCAGGGTCGAGGGCAGACGTGACTGGCCCGACGTCCGGGCCGCACGAGACGCGGCAAGCCCGCCCGGCGTCCTCGTCTACCGCTTCGACGGAGCGCTCTTCTTCGCGAACGCGGAGCGGTTCCAGCGGGGCGTGACCGCGCTCGCCCTGCGAGGGGGAAGGCGGCCGACCTGGTTCGTCCTCGATGCGTCGGGGATCGTCGACGTCGACTACACCGCGGCTCAGATGCTCCAGCGTCTCGCGGCAAGCCTGGGCGAGCAGGGAGTGCGGCTCGTCGTCGCCGACCTCACCGAGCCCGCCCGCGAGCGGCTGCGAGCAAGCGGAGTCGAAGACGCGCTCGACCGCGGGTCGATCTTCCCCACCGTGGACGACGCGGTCGACGCGTTCGTGCGCTCGAGCCGTGTCGAAGGCAGCGCCCCGCGAGGCGGTACTTGACGCCCCACCTCTGCCTCGACGAACGAGCCGGCGTTCGGCGTAGCGAATGCGCGAAAGTCCGCTAGAGCGTTGCGGTCTTCCACGCTTCCGCTTCGACGTTCTGGAATGCATAGTGACGCCGGAGATTCGTATGCGTGTTCGCGACCTCATGAGCTCCCCAGTGATCACGGTGACGCCGGAGACGACCCTCGAGCGTGCCGCTGCGCTCATGCTCGAGAACAGGATCGGGTCGCTCGTCGTAGTGAGCCCGTCGGATCCGAGCCGACCGGTCGGCATCGTCACCGAGACCGACTTCGACCTGCACGGAGAGGGCCTCCCGGGGGTGGGGTACTCATGGTTCAAGCTTCCCGTCCTGCTGGGCACGACGGTCTGGAGCGAACCCGGCTTCGAGGCCGTCTACGAGCACGCGCGACGCCTCCCGGTGGAGCAGGCAATGAGCGCTCCCTGCGTGACGGCCGACGAGGACGACGAGCCGATGGACGCGGCCCGGCGCATGGTTCGTCACGACATCCGCCACCTTCCCGTGCTGCGCGACAGCGAGCTCGTCGGCATCGTGACGGCGCTCGACTTCCTGGTGCTCCTGGCCGGGCGAGATGCGCGCCATGGCTCGCCTGTCTGAGCGTGTCGCCAAAGTGAAGAAGGTCACCGGTGCGATCTTCCCCGAGCCGACGAGACCGGTGCTGCTCTGCTACGACGGCTCGGCGAATGCGTCCGACGCGATCGCCGAGGCCAGGCGCCTCCTGCGCAGCCGACGCGTGCTGGTGCTGCACGTGCTGGAGTCGGATCGTCTGTCGGTCGGCCTCGAGGCCGTGGACAGGGAGGCCGATCTCGAGAACCTCGCCGCTGAGACCCGCTTCACGTCGCCGGTGCTCACCCAGGCGAAGCGCGCCGCTCTCGAGGGCGTCGAGCTCGCCCGCGGGGCCGGGTTCGACGCCGAGGCGCTCGTACACGTCGTCTCACGAGGAGCCGCGAAGGAGATCTGCCACATCGCCGACGAGCGCGAGGCGGTAGCGATCGTCGTCGGCGCGCGCGGGATGTCCCCGCTCGCGTCGCTCCTGCTCGGGAGCGTCTCGCGCGAGGTGATGGAGAACGCCGATCGTCCGGTCTTGATCGTCCCGTCCGCCGCGGCCGACCCAGGGACGGCAACCAGCGTGACACCGTGACGACGCTCGCCGCTCGTGGTGTGATCTGGATTGCGCTGTACGTCGGCGTCGCGGTCGCGCCGCTCGTCTTCGCGCTCATCGGCGTGGCGCGCCCCGGCCAGGGCTTCCTCACCGACTTCTCCGTCGCGCTCGGCTTCGTGGGCCTCGCCATGATCGGATTGCAGTTCGTCCTCAGCGCGCGGTTCACCCCAGTCGCGGCGCCGTTCGGGATGGACGCGCTGTTGCAGTTCCATCGTCAGATGTCCTACACGGCGCTCGCCTTCGTCTACCTCCATCCGGCGCTTCTGGTCGTGGCCGATCGAGATACGCTCGGCCTGCTGAATCCGCTCAAGGCGCCGTGGCGCGCGCGGATGGCAGTCGCGGCGCTCGTGGCGCTGACGCTGCTCGTCGCGTCGTCCGCCTGGCGGAAGCGGCTGCGGCTCTCATACGAGCGCTGGCAGAGCCTTCACGGACTGCTCGCCGTCGCCGCGGTCGTCGGTTCGCTCGCCCATGTCTTCCTCGTCGACTACTACGTTGACACACGATGGAAAGAGGGTCTTTGGCTCTTCATGTCGGCGGCGTTCGTCTCCCTGCTCGTCTGGGTGCGCCTCCTCAAACCGCTTCAGCTCCGGACCCGCCCATGGGAGATCGAGCGGGTCGCGCTCGAGCGCGGCGACACGACGACGATCACCCTCCGACCCCGAGGCCACGACGGCATCCGCTTCGAGCCGGGTCAGTTCGCCTGGTTCGCCTTCGCTCGCACGCCGTTCGCGATCACCAAGCACCCCTTCTCGTTCTCGTCCAGCGCCGAGAACGCCGGTCGGATCGCGGTCAGCGTCAAAGCGCGCGGCGACTTCACCCGGAGCGTCGGCGGGCTGGAGCCCGGAGATCTCGCCTACGTCGAAGGGCCGTACGGCGTGCTCAGCATCGACCGTCTTGAGGGGCCCGGTTTCGTCTTCATCGCCGGTGGCGTCGGGATCACACCGATCATCAGCATGCTACGAACGATGGCCGAGCGGGAGGATCTCCGGCCCGCGATCCTGATCTACGCCAACGGGGAGTGGGATGCGGTCACGTTCCGCGAGGAGCTCGACGAGCTCGTACAGACGCTGAACCTCCGGGTCGTCCACGTGCTGGAGCGGCCGCCGGACGGCTGGGCGGGGGAAACGGGCTACGTGACCGCCGAGCTGCTGCAACGCCACCTGCCGTCCCAATACAGGCGTTATCAGTTCTTCGTCTGCGGGCCGGTCCCGATGATCGCGGCCGTGGAGCGGGCTCTCGAGGCGCTCCGGGTGTCCGGCGAGCGAGTCCACAGCGAACGGTTCGACCTCGTCTAGGCTAGGGCCTCCGTGCGACACGCCAACATGACCCGCCTCGCCGTAGCGACCAGCCTGCTCCTGCTACTCGCCTGCGTCCTCTTCGCGGCGATCCAGAACTGAGTCGCCGATGCCGGAAGCGCCCACGAACGTGTCGCACGCGCACCGCGGGAGCGACGACCGGGTTTTGGTTCTGCCCTTCGAGCGGCGAAGCCCGGCGATGCCGCGGCGTTCACCAAGGATCCGGCACGGAACCGGGAGGTGCTGATGGCGCAGGCGCGGACGATCGTGTGCGGCGTGGACGACTCCGAGGCGGCGGTCGCCGTCGCCGATTCCGCGCGCTGGCTCGCGGATGGCCTCGGTGCGCGGCTCCTGGTGGTGCACGTCGTCGAGGAGCCGTCGGTGGACCCGGAGGCGCTGAGGTCGTGCGTCCGGGAGCGATCCGGCGCGAACGAGGAGGAGGTTCGCCTGCTTCCCGAAGGCCCACCGGCCGATCGCCTGCTCGAGACCGCCCGCGGCGAGGACGCCGAGCTCGTCGTCGTCGGCTCGCGCGGGCGAAGGTCGCTCCACTCGACCGTTCTCGGCAGCGTCTCCCGGACGTTGGCGACGCAGGCCGACCGTCCCATCGTGATCGTGCCGCCGGAGGGGCCGCTGGCCTCCCCCAAGACGACGGGCGGCGAGAGCGCGAGCGTCGTCTGCGGCGTGGACGGCTCCGATCACGCACGCGCCGCCGCTGCGCTCGGCGGCCGGTTGGCGGCGCGTCTCGGCTACCGGCTCGTCCTCGTGCACGCGCTCCAGGACGTGAAGGCCGCCTTCACCTACC
>DASSSO010000221.1:0-2411 GCA_035776735.1 Gaiellaceae bacterium
GGCGTTGCGCGAGATCGCCGCCGCCCGCGAGGAGATCCCTGGCCGCCGCGGCTACCCGGGGTACATGTACACGGATCTCGCGTCGATCTACGAGCGCGCCGGCAGGATCCGCGGTCGCCTCGGGTCGGTCACGCAGCTGCCGATCCTGTCGATGCCCGACGACGACATCACGCATCCGATCCCCGACCTGACCGGCTACATCACCGAGGGTCAGATCGTGCTCTCGCGCGAGCTCGACCGGTGCGGGATCGCGCCGCCGATCGACGTGCTCGCCTCGCTCAGCCGGCTGATGAACTCCGGGATCGGCGACGGCAAGACGCGCGAGGACCACCGGGGCGTCGCCGACCAGCTGTACGCGTTCCTCGCGCGCGGGCGCGAGCTGCGGAGGCTCGTCTCGATCGTGGGCGAGCAGGCGCTGGCCGACGACGACCGGCGCATGCTCGCATTCGCCGACGAGTTCGAGCAGCGCTTCGTGGGACAGGGCAACGAGCGCCGCTCGATCGACGCGACCCTCGATCTCGCCTGGGATCTGCTCGCCTCGTTCCAGGCGGCGGAGCTGAAGCGGGTCAAGCCCGAGCTGATCGAGCGCTACCGCGGGGTTCACGGCTCGGGCGAGCAGGACGGCCCGGGAGAGGCAGGGGCACGGTGAGCTCAGTCTTCGCCTTGGGCCTTCGTGAACGCGGGCTCGCCGTCGAACGCCTGCAGCTTCTCGACGTGCATCCAGCGGTGGCGGCCACCGATTCGGCCGAGCAGATCGACGACCTCGCCGTCCTCGAGCTCGTGGCCGTTCGAGCCCAGATGGAAGCGACAGCGCCAGTGGTCGACGCAGTCGGTAATCGCACCGGTCGCCGGGTACACTTCGTCCCCCGGTTGGAGATCATCTTCAGGCGCAGGCGCGTGCCTTCGGCGAGCTGGCGGAGCTCCGAGCCGAGCGCGTCGGCCTCGAGCGAGGACTCCACGAAGACGTCGACGGCGACAACCTCGCGTCTTCGCTCCGGGTCAACGTGGGAGGCGCGGATCCGGGCCGGGTCGACAGGCCGGTGCTCGCGCACGGGCTGCCCCTTGAGGCGCCGGCCGAGGTTCGAGACGACCGTGTCGGCGAAAGCGCGCGTGCCGAGTGCTCCTTCGTGTCGGACGTCCCGAGTGTACGTGCCTTCCGCGAGGGTCACGAGAAGCGCGTCCTCGATCGCCTGGGCACGGGCGAGCTCACCGATGTGCCGCAGCATCAGGGCCGCCGTCAGGATCAGCGCGGACGGGTTCGCGACGTCGAGGCCCGCGTACTTCGGAGCCGAGCCCTCCGACGAGGCCCGAGGTGAGGTCGCTGAGGATGTCGCCGTTCATGTTCGAGGTCACGATCACGTCGAACTGCTCCGGGTGCCGTACGAGCTGGAGGGCGCAATTGTCGACGACGACGGGCACCCATGACCTGCTTCGCATGCAACGTGCCGCTACAGCAGACGCTGCGCGAAGGAGTCGAGATCGACTACTGCCCCCAGTGCCGCTCGATCTGGCTCGACCGCGGCGAGCTCGAGAAGCTCGTCGACCGGCTCGGCTCCTGGTACCCGGAGACGCTCGACGGGTACGAGAGGCGTTGGCCGGAGGAGGACGACTACCGGATCGGCCCGCGCTCACGCATCGACGATCTCTTCGACGTCCGATGAGCCCGGGACGCGGCGTGGCGCTGGCGTTCGCAGGCTTCCTGTGCGGAGCGTTTCTCAGGCGATGGCGGAACAGGGTCTGGTAGCCGAGCGCGCGTCCGACGCCGAGACGGCCGCGGCGTGGCACGCGGCGTCGGCCGAGGACGTTCTCGAGACGCTCGACAGCGACCGGGACGGCCTGGGCGCGGGCGAGGTCTCGCGGAGGCTTGCCGTCCACGGCCCGAACGTGATCCCGCGTGCCGGCACGGACGGCCCGCTGACGCTGCTCTTCCGCCAGATCCACAACCCGCTGATCTGGGTGCTGATCGGCGCCGGTCTGCTCGCGATCGCGCTCGGCAAGCCGATCGACGGCGCCGTCGTCCTCGGCGTCGTGGTCGTGAACGCGCTCATCGGCTTCGTCCAGGAGTTCCGCGCGGGGAAGGCGATCGAGGCGCTGATCGCGATGGTGCCCGACTTCGCGACCGTTGTCCGGGGCGGGATGCGGGTGACGACCTCCGCCGCCGAGCTGGTTCCAGGCGACATCGTGCAGCTCGCCTCGGGCGACAAGGTCCCGGCGGATATTCGCCTCATCGAAGTCCGCAACCTCCAGGCCGACGAAGCCGCTCTCACCGGGGAGTCGGTGCCGGTCGCCAAGAGCTCGGCTCCCGTCGAGGCGCGGAGCGCGATCGGCGACCGCTACGGCATGGTCTTCGGCGGCACGCTGGTGACGTACGGAACGGCCATGGGGGTGGTCGTCGCGACCGGCGGTGCGGC
>DASSSO010000011.1:0-4633 GCA_035776735.1 Gaiellaceae bacterium
ATCAGCGAGGACGCCATCGGCGTGATCCTGATGATCGTGGGAGGAGCAGGACTGCTGCTCTCGCTGATGTTCTGGTCGAGCTGGGGCGGTTTCGCAGGACGGCGTAGGGAGACATACGTCGAGGAAGGCCCGCCGCCGGCCTGAAGGAGACGGCAGCGCGGACGGCGGCCCGTCCGCGCCTGCCTCGTCTATGTGTGACTCGGTCGAGCGGCGACCGAGTCGGCTCGCGGCCGCCTAGGCGAGCCCGCCGAGCGGGTCGACGGCGGCGCCGCGGACACGCACCTCGAAGTGCAGGTGGGGGCCCGTGGACTTGCCGCTCGAGCCGACCCGACCGATGCGGCGGCCCGCGACGACCCACTGGCCGACGCGGACCCCGATGCTGGAGAGATGCGCGTACAGCGTGGTCGTCCCGTTCCCGTGGTCGACGATCACGAGTCGTCCCCAGCCTCCCGAGCTGGGCGCGGCGAAGGTGACGCGCCCCGAGGCGGCCGCGACGACGGACGCCCCGGTCGGGGCCGGGTAGTCGATGCCGGTGTGGAACTGGTTCCCACGCGGGCCGAAGAGGTCGCTGTACGGGCCCGCGACCGGCGAGACGAGCGAGATCGGACAGCTCGAAGGCGGCGCCCTCAGCGCCGAATAGACCGTGGCGCCGGCGCGTCCGTCGGCCCACAGGCCGGCCCAGCGCTGGAAGCGCCGCAGCGCCCGCGCCGTCGAGCCTCCGAACCGCCCGTCGAGCCTTCCGGACGGGAAGCCGTGCCAGGCGAGCTCGAACTGCAGCGCCGCGACGTCCCAGCCTCGCATCCCGGCCACGAGCACCCGTCCGCCGAGCGGTGCGGGCCGGCTGTAGCGGCCGAGCGCGCGCCTGGTGCGCGGGCCGGGCACGCCGTCCACGGCGAGGTTCGCCCGGCGCTGGAGCCGCCTCACGGCCTCGACGGTGCCGGCGCCGAGGACGCCGTCGACGGTGCCGGCGTAGAGCCCCTTCTGGCGCAACCCCACCTGGAGTGCGGCGATCTCGGGGTCGCCCGCCCCGAACGCGCTCGGCGCGAGCAGAAGGAAGGTGAAGACCGTTGCCGCCGCAGTTCTCTTCATCCGCAGAAACCTCCCTCGAAGGAGGGATCGGTCCTGTTATCGGCGGCTATCGAAACGTCTTTAGCGCAGTGCCTCGAACCTTCGAGCCACCGCAGACCAGTTTACGACTTTCCACCAGGATTCCAAGTACTCCGGGCGCCTGTTCTGGTACTTGAGGTAGTACGCGTGCTCCCAGACGTCGATGCCGAGCAGCGGCTCGTCGCTCTGCATCAGCGGGCTGTCCTGGTTGGGCGTCGAGTAGACGGCGAGGCCGCTCCCGTCGTGGACGAGCCAGGTCCAGCCGCTGCCGAAGCGCTTGACGCCGGCGTCGTTGACCAGCGCCTTGAGCTCGTCGGCGGAGCCGAACGTGCCGTCGATCGCCGCCTTCAGGTCGCCCTCCGGCTCGCCGCCTCCGTCCGGGCCCATGATCTCCCAGAACAGCGTGTGGTTCGCGTGCCCGCCCGCGTTGTTCCTTACCGTCGTGCGGATCTCCTCGGGCATGGCGTCGAGGGCTGAGAGCACCGACTCGACGGGGTTGTCCTCCCACTCGGTGCCGGCCAGCGCCTTGTTCGCGTTGTCGATGTACGCCTGGTGGTGCTTGTCGTGGTGGAGCCGCATCGTCTGCTCGTCGATATGCGGCTCGAGCGCGTCGTACTCGTACGGCAGCGGGGGCAGTTCGAAGGCCATGCCTCTCCTCTCCTCGGGGGCTGAGGAGAGCCTAAACCCGTGGCTATACTCGATCGTCCCCGGGCCGTTAGCTCAGTTGGTAGAGCAGGGGACTCTTAATCCCAAGGTCGAAGGTTCGAATCCTTCACGGCCCACCTCTCCTTCCCGCTTACTTCCGGCTAACAGGGGCCGCCTACCCTGTGGCCGTGAAGAGCTTGCGGCTGATCCCGCTGGTGGCGCTTGCCCTGGTTCCCGCCGCCGCGTACTCGCCCGCGGGCGAGGCTCGGACGGGCGCCGACTGCTCCGTGCGGGCCACGGGCCTCCGCCCGCTCACCGACATGGGCAGGGTCCGCTATCGCGGCCAGCTCGGCGGCCTCTATCCGGCCGGCGCGAACAAGCCCACGGCCCGCCACCTGCGCCGCGGTCTCACCGCCGCACGACGGGTGCGGCCGATCCGCGGCCGCATCGGCGTCGTCGGCGTCGGGATGTCGAACGCGATGTCGGAGTTCGGCGCCTTCGCGCGTGCGGCGAAGCAGGACCCGAGGGTCGACCCGAGCCTCACCTTCGTCGAGGGCCCCGGCGGCGGCTGGGACGCGGTCCGCATCTCGAAGCCGGGCGCCCGCTACTGGAGCGTCCTGAACGCGCGGCTCCGAAAGGCGCGCGTCCAGCCCGGACAGGTTCAGGTCGTCTGGATCAAGCAGGCGATCGCCGGTGAGGACCGGCCCTTCCCGCAGGATGCGCGGATGCTGCAGGCGCATCTCCGCTCGATCGTCCGGATCCTGTCGACCCGCTTCCCCAACCTGCGCCTGGTCTACCTCTCCAGCCGGACGTACGCGGGCTACGCGATCTCGCACCTGAATCCCGAGCCGTTCGCCTACGAGAGCGGTTTCGCCGCCAAATGGCTCGTGCAGGAGAACATCCAGGCCCGCCTCCCGAAGGTCTGGGTCGGCTGGGGCCCGTATCTCTGGACGGACGGCACGGCCGGGCGGCGCGACGGGCTCACCTGGGAGTGCGCCGACGTGCTCGAGGACGGGACCCACCCGTCGCCGAGCGGCGTCCGCAAGGTCTCGCGGCTGCTGCTGGACTTCTTCACGGCCGATCCGACCGCAAAGCCCTGGTTCGCGCCCGCAGCCTGAGCCTAGGGTTCCGGCCGTGAAGGTCGTGTCCGTGGTCGGGAACCGGCCGCAGTTCATCAAGTCCGGACCGCTGTCCGTGGCGCTGCGGGCGCGCGGGATCGACGAGGTCGTCGTCCACACCGGCCAGCACTACGACCGCGGGCTCTCGCAGGTGTTCTTCGAGGAGCTCGAGCTGCCCCCGCCGGCGCACTCGCTCGATCTCCAGACGGCGGAGCTCGACCGGCTGACGCCGGCGATCGCCGAGGTGGTCACGGGCGAGGGGCCCGACTGGGTGCTCGTCTACGGCGACACGAACTCGACCCTCGCCGGCGCGCGAGCGGCGGGCGAGACGTCCGTGGCGCACGTCGAAGCGGGCCTGCGCAGCGGCGACCTCTCGATGCCGGAGGAGCACAACCGCATCGAAGTCGACCGCATCTCGTCGCTCCTCTTCACACCGGACGAGCGCTCGAAGGACGTGCTCGAGGCGGAGGGTGTCTCGGGCCGGATCGACGTGGTCGGAGACGTCATGGCCGATGCGAGCATGCGCCTGGCCCCCCTGGCCCGCGAGCGATCGCGCATCCTCGCCGAGCTCGAGCTCGAGCCGGGTGCGTACGCCGTCGCCACGGTGCATCGGGAGGCCAACGTGCGACCCGACCGCCTCGCCCGTATCCTCGAAGGGCTGTCCGGACTGGACGAGCGCGTGATCTTCCCAGCGCACCCGCGCACCCGGCGGACGATCGCTAGTAACACAGTGTTACTTGGAAAGAACGTCGCGCTGCTCGATCCCCTGGGGTACATGGACTTCGCGGCGCTGGCCTCGCAGGCCCGGGTGATCCTCACCGACTCGGGCGGGCTCCAGAAGGAGGCGTACTGGTACGGCGTCCCCTGCATAACGCTCAGGCCGTCGACGGAGTGGAAGGACACCGTGGAGCTGGGCGCGAACGTGCTGGTCGACGACGATCCCGACGCGATCGCCCGGGCGGCAGCGGACGCCCAGATGCCCCCCGACCGGCCAGAGTTGTACGGGGACGGGCACGCTGCCGACCGAATCGCAGACCGACTGATTAGCCTTTGATCATGCTCGAGGAGCGGACACAGCCACAGACAGCCGAGCCAGCCCAGACCGAGACCTGGGACGCCGCGGTCTTGGGCGCGGGCTATGTCGGCGTCCCGCTGGCACACACGCTCGCGACCGCCGGCCGTTCCGTGCTCCTCATCGACGTCTCCCAGGAGGTCGTCGACGGCCTCAACCGCGGCGAGAGCCACATCATCGACGTGTCCTCCGAGGAGCTCGCGCCGCTCGTCGAGAGCGGCCGGATCCGCGCCACGACCGACTACAACGAGCTCCGGCGCTCGGACGCGATCCTGATCGCGCTCCCCACGCCGCTCTCCAAGCAGCGGGAGCCCGACCTGTCGATCGTGATCGGCGCGGCGGAGCAGATCAGCGTGCGGCTGCGCGACGGCCACCTCGTCGTCCTCGAGTCGACGACCTACCCGAGGACGACCCGCGACGTGCTGCTGCCGATCCTCGAGAGCACCGGCCTCAAGGCGGGCCGCGACTTCCACCTCGCCTTCTCGCCCGAGCGGGTCGACCCCGGCAACGGGACGTGGACGACGAAGAACGTTCCGAAGGTGGTCGGCGGGATCACGCCCGAGTGCACCGAGCGGGCGGCGCGGCTCTATGAGGGCGCCGTCGACAGCGTCCACCGGGTCTCGACGCCGGAGGCGGCGGAGCTGACGAAGCTCCTGGAGAACATCTTCCGCTCGGTCAACATCGCGCTCGT
>DASSSO010000055.1:0-3271 GCA_035776735.1 Gaiellaceae bacterium
TGAGCATGGATCGGGCGATAGGGCACTTCGAGAGGCTCGTCATCGGCTCTCTGCTGGTCCTGCTGGCGATCGTGCTCGCGCTCTCAGTCGTCGATTTGACCTGGGTGCTCGTGCAGGACGTCATCAACCCGCCGGTACTGATTCTCGAGATCGACGAGCTGCTCGAGTTATTCGGGCTCTTCCTACTGGTGCTGATCGGCGTCGAGCTGTTCGAAGCGATTTACAGGACATACCTACATGAGCGGGTGGACCGCGCAGAGGTTGTCATCATCGTGGCAATCATCGCGATCGCCAGGAAGGTGATCGTCATCGACCTCGAGAAGACGGAGCCGTTGACCGTCGTAGGCATAGGGGTGGTCATCGTCGCGCTCACGGTGGGCTACTTCTTACTCAGACGGACCCGCCGGCTGGAGGCCGCGTCAGCGCCGGGCGAAGCCGAGGCGGTGTCAGACGCAGATGGCGGCTCGGACCCCGAGGGAGCCTCGTAGCTCCTTCCGAGGCGGGGTCCGAACCTCGCCGATGCCTGCGCCGTCCGGACGCGCTCCGGCCAAGTACCGAACGACTCTCCGGCTTCGCGCGGATGCGGCGCCCAGCGCAGGGCGCGACACTTGCCGGGAAAGGAGAGGAGGTCCCGATGATCGTGGTAGGTGCCGACGGATCGGAGCACGCGACAGAGGCGCTTCGCTGGGCGCTGAGCGAGGCGGTGCTGCGCAAGTGCGGCGTCCTCGCGCTGTACGGCTGGACGATGCCTGCGCCGCCGGGACGGATCGGCTACTACGCCGCCCCACTACAGGATCCTCACCCGTTCCAGGAAGGCGCGGACGCCATGCTCGAGAGCATTGTCGAGAGGCAGCCGCCGGCGCCGGCGACGTCGTGATCGAGCGCCGGGCGGTGCAGGGCTCCGCTGCCGAGGAGCTCGTCCGTGCGTCCGAGGGCGCAGAGCTCCTCGTCGTCGGCTCGCGCGGGCTGGGCGGCTTCGCGTCGCTCCTGCTCGGCTCGGTCAGCCAGCAGTGCGCGCACCACGCCCGCTGCCCGGTGGTCATCGTCCGCTCGGAGTAGACGCGCTTCGACGCGAGACGGAGTTCGGTCGGGGAGAAGCCTGCGGACTTTCCTCAGCCGGAAGACGGGCGTTCTACCGATGTCGCCGCGAACGCCCTCGGGCACGCTTGCGGCGGCATGACCGTCGTACTGCAGTCTGCGCGCTCCGGACGTGCCGACACCACGCCATCCATCGCGGGTCGCGCGATCGAGACCACGACCATCGGGCTCGTCGGCACCTACCCGCCCACGAAGTGCGGCATCGCGACGTTCACGGCCTCGCTCGCGAGAGGGCTCGCGTCGTGTGCGCGGCTGTCGGCGTCGTACGCTGCGTGGACCGCCCGAGCGCCGCAGTAGCTCCGTCCGAGGTCGTGGCCGAGCTGGTGCTGAAGACCTCGATCTGCGGACAGCGCCGTCGATCCACCCCGAGTACGCCGAGCTCCTCGTCCGCGCCGGGATCGACGCGATCTCGGTCAGCCTCGACGCGGTCGAGCGGACGCGGCAGCTGATCGACGCCGCGGAGCGACGCCCTCTGCTCAACGCCGCCCGGGGTTGCCCGGGTAGCGCGTCGGCAGTCGCCCAGCGGTCGCGTATTTCTCCGTAGCGGGTCCGGAGGGTTTCCACGATGCGGCGCGGCCGAGGACCGGTCATCCTGGACCGAAATCGTTAACCGGAACGGGGGCGCCGCGTCGCGAGCGCTTCCGAGGGAGGATCGACGATGACGGCTACCGCTGCACGAACTGTGGCGGAGGTGTGGCGCCGCGCAGTCGCGGAGCCCGCTCCCGTCCCCCCGTTTCTCGTCAAGCAAGGATCGGACTGGCAGGAGCTGGGCTGGGAGGAAGCGGGGCGTGCGGTCGACGAGCTCGCCGCCGGCTTCCTCTCGCTCGGCGCCGAGAAGGGAGACCGCGTCGCCATCCTGTGCCGCACGCGCGTCGAGTGGACGCTCTGCGACTTCGCGCTCATCTCGATCGGAGCGGTCGTGGCGCCGATCTATGCGACGAGCTCGACCGCCGATGCGGTGCACATCCTCGCCGACTCGGGCTCGAAGCTCCTCGTGTGCGAGAACGCCGAGGGCTACGCCAAGGTCGAGCGGGCCCGGGGCGAGCTGCGGGCCCTGGAGGCCGTGATCGCGGTCGAGGAGTTCGCCGGGGGCGAGTTCACCCTGGAGTCGGTGCGCGCGCGGGGCCGCGAGCACCTCGCCCGCGATCCGCTCGCGGTCGACGAGGCGCGCAGCCGGATCGGCGAGCACGATCTCGCCACGATCGTGTACACGTCGGGAACGACCGGGCCGCCGAAAGGCTGCATGCACACGCATCTCAACTGGTGGACGATGGTCGAGTCGATCAGCAAGGTGCCCGGCGTCCTCGTTCCGGGCGACCGGACCGTCCTCTTCCTGCCCCTCGCGCATGCGTTCGCGCGCATGGTCCAGTTCGTGGGCGCCCGCTCGGGGATCACGATCGCGTACGTCCCCGACCCCACGGGGATCGTCCCCGCGCTCGGCGCGGTGCGGCCGACGATCTTCCCGGCCGTGCCGCGCGTCTTCGAGACCGTGTACCGCACCGTGCAGGGTCGCTTCGAGGCCGCACACGGCCCTCGCCGGCGGCTCGTGAACTGGGCGCTCGGAGTCGGGCGCGAGGCGAGCGAGCGCCGTCAGGCCGGTCAGGCGCTCGGGCGGGGGCTGGCGATCCAGCACGCGCTCGCCGACAGGCTCGTCTTCTCGAAGGTGAAGGGGCGCCTCGGTGGGCAGATGCGCGTCGTCGTCTCGGGCGGCGCGCCGCTCGCGCCCGACATCGCGCGTTTCTTCCACTCGCTCGACATCCTCATCCTCGAGGGCTACGGCCTGACCGAGTGCACGACCGCGGCGACCTTCAACCGCCCGGACAGCTTCCGCTTCGGGACGGTCGGGCAGGCGATGCCCGGCGGCGAGGTGACGGTCGCCGACGACGGCGAGGTCCTCGTTCGCAGCGAGACCGTCTTCGCCGGCTACTGGGCCAACGAGTCCGCCACCGACGCCGTCCTCGTCGAGGACGGCTGGCTGCGAACCGGCGACCTCGGCGCCCTCGACGGGGACGGCTTCCTCACGATCACCGGACGCATCAAGGACATCATCGTCACGAGCGAGGGCAAGAACATCTCGCCGGCGAACATCGAGAACGCGCTCAAGGCCTCGCCCTACGTGGCGGAGGCGCTCGTCGTCGGCGACGGCAGGCCGCACCTCGCGGTGCTGATCGAC
>DASSSO010000069.1:0-4351 GCA_035776735.1 Gaiellaceae bacterium
CAGGTCGGCGGGGACCTTGTCCCCGGAGGCGAGCAGGACGAGGTCGCCGGGGACGAGCCCGGCGGCGTCGATGCGTACCCGCCGTCCGTCGCGAAGCGCGCTCGCCTCCTCCGGCACCAGCTCGAGCAGCGCGTCGATCGCTCGCCCGGCCCGAAACTCCTGCAAGAACCCGATCGCCGCGTTGGCGACTACGACCCCGAGCACGACCAGCCCGTCGAGCGTCTTGCCGAGCGCGATCGCCAGCGTGGCCGCGCCGAGCAGCACCCAGATCAGCGGGTTGTGGATCTGCCGCCAGAGCAGGCGCAGAGGGCCGTCGCCGCGAGCGCGCGGCATCGCGTTCTCCCCGTGGCGGGCGAGGCGCGCAGCAGCCTCCGCCGTACTGAGTCCGCCGGCGCCGCTTCCGAGAAGGGTGAGCACGTCCTCGGAAGGGCGCGCGTGCCACGGCACCGGCCCAGCCGCCTCGCGCCGCGCGATGGTCGCAACCGTCATCGCCCGCTCCCGACGGGCGAGCGTGATCCAGACGCCACCCCGCGGATCGTGACCGTGTGCGCCTTGCGGTGGAGGACGAGCAGGTCGAGCGCGAGCAGGTAGAGGACGAAGGCGACGAACGTCGCCCAGATCCACCAGTCGAGCGACACCGAGGAGAACCTCCTTCCGCCGCGCAAACGCTGACGTTCGCCGAAGGTCTCTCCCTGGCTTTCGGCCCGCCTCGCCGGGCCCTTGGGGGCCGGAGTGACGACGAGACTCGTGCGGGGTTACTCCCCTCCGGTCGCTGCCATCGTAGAACGAGCGTTCATGGGTCGGCATTCGGGTTTGTGCGGATCTGTGATCCGGTCCGACCCTGATTCGGCCGCCTCAGCGGCCGCGTAGCGTCGGCGGCGACATGTTCGAGCGGATAGTCGTCGGTGTCGACGGCTCGCCGGCCGGGCTCGAAGCGCTCGCCCAGGCGAGACGTCTGCTTGCCCCCGGCGGGAGGCTGCTGGCGGTCACCGCCGTCAACCCGGAGATCGCCGTCCACGCAGGCTTCGACGCGCCCCGCATCGCCGCACAGCTGTGGGCCGAAGCGCGCGAGGCGCGCGAGCAGGCCGAGCACGCGCTTGCGGACCTGCCCCAGGCCGAGGCGCGCCTCGTTCACGGGCGCGCGATCTCGGTGCTGCTTGCAGCGGTCGCCGACGAGCAGGCCGAGCTCCTCGCGGTCGGCACGCACGGCGGCGCGCGCGCGGCCGGGATCGCCTTCGGCAGCGTCGCCACCGCCATGCTCCACGAGGCGCCCTGCCCCGTTCTCGTCGCGCGCCCGCCGGCCGAGCCGGAGATGTTCCCACGGGCGATCGCCCTCGGCTACGACGGCTCCGCGACCGCAGGGGAGGCGGCAGCAGTCGCTGACCGGATCGGCGAGCAACTGGGCATCCCGGTACGCGCGCTCGCCGCGACCGGCGGCAAGCCGCTCACGCTCGATCACTTCCCCTGGCGCGAGGGCCTGGAGTGGGACGAGCGCCATCCGGTCGACGTTCTCGTCGCCGCCTCACGTGAGGCCGACCTGCTCGTCGTCGGAAGCCGCGGCCTGCACGGGCTCGCCGCGCTCGGAAGCGTCAGCGAGCGGGCAGCGCACCGAGCCCAGTGCTCGGTCCTCGTCGTCCGGCCAGCCCCGGCGCCTACCACGAACAAGTCGAACGCGGAACCTGTCCGGCAGGAAGCGAACTTGTCGGCCGCTAGTGAATCGTCGGCTGAGTCGGCTTCCGCTTCAACCTGATGAGCTGGCTCGGCCCGATCAGCGACCCGATACCGATGACACCGTGACCATCGCGGCAGCGCCGACCGCCGCTGGCGAGCACTGGCACCGGGCGGCCAAGGGCGGCAGCCTTCGTGCAGCCGTGTTCGGTGTCAACGACGGGCTCGTCTCCAACCTCAGCCTCGTCATGGGCGTCGCTGGCGCGGACCCGCCTGATCGCTTCATCGTCCTCGCTGGCGTCGCAGGCCTGCTCGCCGGCGCGTTCTCCATGGCCGCCGGCGAGTACGTGTCCGTCCGCACGCAGCGCGAGCGCTTTCAGCATCACCTCGCCCGAGAAGCCGACGAGCTCGCCCGCGCCCCACACGAGGAACGAGCCGAGCTCGTCGCCATCTACCAGCGCAAGGGACTCGACCGACCCCAGTCGGAGGCGATCGCCAACCAGCTGATGGTCGATCCGGACATCGTGCTCGAGACGATGGCGCGCGAGGAGCTCGGGCTCGACCCCGACGACCTCGGCTCTCCCTGGGTAGCCGCCGGCAGCTCGTTCGTCACCTTCGCGGTCGGCGCCGCGCTCCCGGTGCTGCCCTTCCTGCTCGCCACCGGCCGAACGGCGCTCGTCCTCAGCGCGGTACTCAGCGCCGTCGCGCTCTTCCTGGTCGGCGCCGGTCTCTCGCTTCTGACCGGGCGCAAGCCGCTTCAAAGCGGGCTCCGCATGCTTGCCATCGGCGCCACCGCCGCAGCGGTCACGTTCGCCGTCGGTTCGCTCATCGGCGTCTCGGCCGAGCAATGACTGAGATACCGTCAGCGTCGCTAGTCGGAGAGCGCCGTGCGCGTTGGACGCTCCTCACCAACCACGCCCGCACCCTGCTCTGTATCGCCGACGACCCCGGCGTGCGTCTTCGCGACATCGCGCAGCGGCTCGGCATCACAGAACGCGCAGCACAGGTCTTCGTCAACGACCTCGTCGATGCCGGTTACGTCACCCGCACGCGCACCGGAAGGCGTAACACGTATGAGATCCATCCCAACGTGCCGTTCCGGCACCCCCGTGAGCGCGATCACGAGATCGGTGCCCTCCTCGCCGCGCTCGGGTGCCTGCCGATGCCACGGCAGACAAGCGGGCGGCGAGGAGACGCCAAAGACCGAGGAGGTACACGATGAAGGCGTATCAGCTAACGGCCTGGCAGCAGCCGCCCGAGCTGCGTGACGTACCGGCTCCCGAGCCCGGCCCTGGCCAGGTGCTCGTCAAGGTCGGCGGCGCGGGCGTCTGCCATTCGGATCTCCACGTCATGGACTGGCCGGCGGGCTCGCTCCCCTACGAGCTCCCGTTCACGCTCGGCCACGAGAATGCCGGCTGGGTGGAGGCATTCGGGGCAGGGGTCGAGGGCTTCGCGCCCGGAGACCCGGTTGCGGTTTACGGCCCCTGGGGTTGCGGCCGCTGCCGCGCGTGCCGTGAGTCGAAAGAGAACTATTGCGAGCGGGCGGGCGAGATCGGCGCCGCCGGCGGCGGCCTCGGCCGAGACGGGGGGATGGCCGAGTACATGCTCGTCCCTTCCGCCCGACTGCTGTTGCCGCTCGGCGAACTCGACCCACGCGAGGCGGCGCCGCTGACAGATGCCGGCCTGACGCCTTACCACGCGATCAAGCGGTCGCTGCACCGGCTCGTGCCCGGCTCGACCGCGCTCGTGATCGGCGTCGGCGGCCTGGGGCACATGGCGGTGCAGCTCCTGCGCGCGCTCTCGTCGGCCCGCATCGTCACCGTCGACCTCGACGACTCGAAGCTCGCTCTCGCGCGCGAGGTCGGCGCAGACGAGACCGTGCGCTCGGGCGAGAACGCGGCCGAGGAAGTGCGGGAACTTACCCGCGGCCTCGGCGCCGAGCTCGTGCTCGACTTCGTGGGTGCGGAGGCGACGCTCGCGCTCGCCGCCGCGGTTGCGCACGTCGAGGGCGACATCGCCATCGTCGGCCTCGCCGGCGGGACGCTGCCCGTTGCCTTCGGACGCGTGCCTTGGGAGGCCGCGGTCGCGATTCCCTACTGGGGAAGCGGCGTCGAGCTGATCGAGGTCTTGGAGCTCGCTCGCCAGGGCAAGATCCGCGCCCACGTCGAGCAGTTCCCGCTCGGCCGCGTCGAGGAGGCATATGCCAGGCTCCGTGACGGATCGCTCGAAGGACGCGCCGTGGTCACTCCGCACGGTTAACGCTGGGGCTCGTCATCGTTGGGTCGCTGGCGATTCTGGCCTCGTACCCGGCGTCCTCGATCGCCGCCTTGATCGCGGCGTCGTCGAGATCGTCGCCCGTGACCTCGACCCGCTTCGTCTCCGGGCCCACCGACATGTCCGCCACGCCCGCCACCGTCGAGATCTCCTCGTGCACCGCCGTCTTGCAGTGATCGCAACTCATCCCAGGAACGGTGTAGAGCAACGTTTCCACTGGGCTACCTCCGACCCACGTGTAGTTACTCGCGTTACGCGCGAGGCGCTGCAAAACAGCCTGTGCCGATGCGTCGCCGAGGCGCTCGTCTGTGGGGAAGTCGCCGAGGCGCTCGTCTCTGGGGAAGAGGACGAGCCGAAATGAAGATGGAGGAGTTGGTCGCCCGCCGTGCGGCGCTTCTCGCGCGCTAGC
>DASSSO010000127.1:0-10838 GCA_035776735.1 Gaiellaceae bacterium
CTCGTCGAGCAGCCGGCACACCTCGATGTAGGGCTCGTACATCCCGACCATGAAGCACTGGTGCAGGTAGCGATCGAGCTGTTCCCGGATCGCCTCGACGGCGGCGGGCAGCCCGTGGCCGGTGTTCTGGCAGCCGAGCCCCCCGGCGAAGTCGATGTAGGTGCGGCCGTCGACGTCCTCGATCCGGGCGCCGTCGGCCCGGGCGACGACGAGCGGCGGGGTGGCGACCCCGCGCGCGACGTAGCGCTCGCGGGCGGCGGCTACGCGCCCCGAGGCCGTGGTTTCACGGAGGGCCATCGCGGGCCATTCTCGCAGGATCGTGGATTTTTCGACTCGCAAACCTTGCACTTCCTTCCGGACTCGATCATTCTCGAAGCTCCGAGGAAGGAGGTCTCCGATGGCTCGGACACCGCTCGCCGCTTCGCTCCAGACGC
This sequence comes from Gaiellaceae bacterium, assembly GCA_035776735.1. Classification (GTDB taxonomy): domain Bacteria; phylum Actinomycetota; class Thermoleophilia; order Gaiellales; family Gaiellaceae; genus JACDAN01. Next base: position 435 of record DASSSO010000127.1, read on the forward strand.
TGGCCGCCGACGCGTCTGCAGAGCGCAGGCTCACCCGCCGTGACGTGCTGCGTGACGCCTCGATCCTGGGCCTCGCGGCGGCAGGCACCACCTCGATCGGCCGTTTGCTGTCCTCGGCGGCGGCGGCGATTACGCCGCGCATCGTCGTCGTCGGGGCGGGGCTCGCCGGGCTGACGGCGGCGCACCGGCTGAAGCAGGCGGGGATCCTGGCCGACATCCACGAGGCGTCGGAGCGGGTCGGCGGCCGCTGCTGGACGCTGCGAGGCGCGTTCGCAGAAGGTCAGATCGCCGAGCACGGCGGCGAGCTGATCGACCAGGGCCACAAGGCGATCCGGCAGCTCGCAGGGGGGCTCGGCCTCAAGCTCGACAACCTCCTCCAGGCCGAGGCGAACGGCACCGAGCCGACGTACTTCTTCGACGGCGTGCCCTACTCCTACCCGGAGGCGACGGACGACATCAAAGGGATCTGGCAGAAGATCCACTCTGACGTCTCGGCAGCCAGCTACCCGACGCTGTACGACACCTCGACGCCTCGCGGGCGCGAGCTCGACCAAATGTCGATCATCGACTGGATCGAGGAGAGCGTCCCCGGAGGGATGAGCTCGCCGCTCGGCCAGCTCCTCGACGTCGCCTACACGATCGAGTACGGCGCCGACTCGAGCGACCAGAGCTCTCTCAATCTGCTCTACCTGCTCGGGTACAGCGGCCAGGGCCGGCTTCGCATCTTCGGCCCGTCCAACGAGAAGTACCACGTGGTCGGCGGCAACGACCAGATCCCCGCGCTCCTCGCCGAACGGCTCGCCGGCCAGATCACGCTCGGCTCGGAGCTCGTCGCCGTGCGGCTGCGCACCGACGGCGGGTACACGCTCACCTTCCGCCAGGGCTACGCCACGAGGACCGTCACGGCGGATCGGGTAATCCTCGCGCTCCCGTTCTCGATCCTCCGGTCGTCCGTGGACATCTCGAAGGCGGGGTTCAGCCAGCGCAAGCGCACGGCGATTCGCGAGCAGGGGATGGGCACGAACTCGAAGCTGCACGTCCAGTTCGCGACGCGCCACTGGAACGAGCTGGACTGCAACGGCGAGACGTTCGCCGACACGGGCTACCAGAACACCTGGGAGGTCACGAGGGCCCAGCCCGGCACGGCCGGGATCCTCGTGGACTACACCGGCGGCTCGATCGGCGCGAGCTTCGGGACCGGCACGCCGTCCTCTCGGGCGAAGGAGTTCCTGCGGCAGATCGAGCCGGTCCTCCCCGGGATCACGAACGAGTGGAACGGGCTGGCGACAGTCGACTTCTGGCCGGCCTACCCCTGGACGAAGGGCTCCTACTCGTACTGGAAGGTCGGGCAGTACACGAAGTTCGCCGGGTCGGAGCGCGAGCGTGAGGGGAACTGCCACTTCGCCGGCGAGCACACCTCGGTCGACTTCCAGGGGTACCTGAACGGCGCCGTCGAGACGGGCGAGCGGGCGGCCGCCGAGATCCTGGCGGACCTGAAGTAGTCGCGATACTGCGGGCGGTGATCGCCGTAGTCGGAGCCTCCGGGACCATCGGCCGCCGGGTCGTCGGCTTCCTCGAGGGCTGGGGTGCGCCGTTCGCGCGGCGCGACGCCCGGCTGGCGGGGGAGGAGGCGCTGGATGCGTCCGAGCCCGCGGCGGTGGCGCGTGGCCTCGAGGGCTGCTCGGTCGTCGTCAACTGCGCCGACTACCGCCTGAACCTCGCGGTCATGCGCGGCGCGCTGGAGGCGGGCGTCCACTACGTCGACCTCGGCGGGCTCTACTACGTGACGACCGAACAGCTCGCCCTCGACGGCGAGTTCGCCGAGGCGGGCGTCGGCGCGCTGCTCGGCATGGGCTCCGCGCCGGGGAAGACGAACCTGCTCGCCGCCGCGGCCGCGCGGCGGCTGCGCGAGGAGCCGCGGTCACTGGAGATCTGGGCCGCGGCCCGCGACCCGGCCGCCGCCGGACATTCGTTTCCCGCGCCCTACTCGGTGCGAACGCTGCTCGACGAGCTGCGCATGCGACCCGTCGTCGTCGAGGAGGGCGAGCTGCGGGAGGTCGAGCCGCTCTCCGGCGAGGCCGAGCGGGAGCTCCCCGAGCCGGTCGGGCGCGCGAAGGGGATCTACACGCTCCACTCGGAGCTGAAGACGCTGCCCGTCGCCTTCCCGACGCTCGAGTCGGCCTCGTTTCGGCTCTGCCTCGCTCCCGGCCTGCTGGAGAAGCTGCTCGCGCTCCAAGAGGGTGACGAGCCCCAGCCCTACGAGCAGTCCGAGGCTGCGGTCGCCGTCCATCTCGTCGACCTGCGCGGGCCGACGCGGAGGGTCGTCGGGTGGACGCTCACGCGCGGCGGGTCGGCGCGCTCGACCTCCGAGCCCGCCGCCCGGGCGGCCGTCGAGCTCCACGAAGGGCGGCTGCGGTTCGCGGGCGTGAGGCCGCCGGAGGACGCGATCTCCGACCCGGACGCCTTCCTCGCGCTCCTCGACACCGAGGTCTACTGGGAGGTCGCGTAGGCGACCCAGCGGCGGGCGCAATCCTCGTTGTCGCCCTCCGGGCGGATCGTCCAGCGGATCGATCGCCGGCCGGCCGGCTCGTGGCGCCCGGGGAAGGCGGAAGCGAGCCGCCTCGGGATCGTGACCTCGACGCCGCCCGAGAGCGCGACCCGGACGAACTCCTCGGTCTGGTGCGCGTCCCCGCCGGTGACCGGCGCCGCGACGACGTCGGCGTCTCGCCGCTCCGCGATCGGCTCCAGCTGCTCGCCGTCGTCATAGGTGCGCAGGTCGACGCGGCACCCGCTCTCGCGCTCGAAGCGCTGGACGTCCTCGTCGATCCACGCGGGTGCGAGCAGGCGGACCTCGGGCTCGGGCTCGCCGCCGCAGCCGGCCACGCCGGCGAGTAGGGCCACGGCGAGAAGCGCCCGGGCAGCCATACTCGCCATTGTGTCCACGTACGAACGCGTCGCCGACCTGCCGCTGCTCGTCGAGGGCCACGAGCTCGAGCAGCTGGAACAGTCGGTGTCGAGCGAATTCGTCCGGACCACGACGCACGTCCGGCTGCGTGGCGGCGGGGAGGAGGGAATCGGCGAGGACGTCACCTACGACGGCGAGGCGCACGATGCGCTGCAGGCCGCGCCTCCGCTCGCTCTGGAAGGCGAGTGGACGCTTCGCTCCTTCTCGCAGCGCCTCGACGGGCTCGAGCTCTGGCCGGCGCCTCCCGCCATGGCCGCGTTCCGCGACTACCGCCGCTGGGCGTTCGAGAGCGCCGCGCTCGACCTGGCGCTGCGGCAGGCCGGCCGCTCGCTTGCCGATACGCTCGGGCTCGCGCCGCGTCCCGTGCGGTTCGTCGTCTCGCTGCGCCTGGGCGAGCCGTCCTCCGCGGAGCCGATCCAGCGACTCCTCGAGGACTACCCCGGGACGCGGTTCAAGCTCGATCCCGTTTCGGACTGGACGCCTGAGCTCGTGGCCGAGCTCGCCGGTCTCGGGCTCGTCGACGTGGTCGACCTGAAGGGTCAATACTCGGGCACGGTCGTGGACAACCCGGCCGACCCGGAGCTCTACCGGCGGGTGGTGGAGGCGTTCCCGAACGCGTGGATCGAGGACCCGGCGCTCACGGAGGAGACCGACGGCGTGCTCGAGGAGCATCGGGAGCGCGTGACGTGGGACGCGCCGATCCACTCGGTCGCCGACATCGAGGGCCTGCCCTTCCCGCCTCGGACGATCAACGTCAAGCCGTCGCGCTTCGGATCGGTCGAGCGGCTCTTCGAGACCTACGACTACTGCGCGGCGAACGGCATCGGCATGTACGGCGGCGGCCAGTTCGAGCTCGGCGTCGGACGCCACCACATCCAGCACCTCGCCTCGCTGTTCCACCCGGACTCGTCGAACGACGTCGCGCCGGGCGGCTACAACCTGACCCCGGTCGCGCCGGGGCTCCCGATCAGCCCGCTCGAGCCCGGCGCGGACACGGCCGGGCTGCCGCGCAGCTGAGCCCGGCGCACATTCGACACAGACGCGGCACCCACGTGTGCGAATTGCCCGGCTAGCGTCGGGTCCATGAGGAGGATCACGACCGCGTGGGGGACGGCGAAGCTCGTCGAGGAGGTCACTCTGCAGCAGCGTGCGGGGCAGAAGCGCTTCGCTTCGGTCGTCCAGCTGCTCGAGGACGACAAGGGCGAATGGCTCGTCCGCTTCGCCTACACGACGGACGGCACCGCGCGGCGCGGCCCGGTGACGCTCCGCGGCGCCGATATCGAGCGCCTCCGCGACCGGCTCGACGACCACCCGGCGCTCGCCGCGGCACTCGGGTTCGTCGGGGGGTGATGCGTTCCGTTAGGCCGTGACGACAGCTCGATCTCGGGCCGACGCGATCAACCCGCGGAGAATGAGCGCGCCGTCGCTCGAGCCCAGGAGTGGGTCGACCGCATGCTCGGGATGCGGCATCAGGCCCATGACGTTGCGGTCGGCGTTCACGACGCCGGCGACGTCGGCGACCGAGCCGTTCGGGTTGTCCCGGTAGCGCAGGACGATCTGGCCGTTCGCCTCCAGCTCGGCGAGGAGCTCGTCGCTGGCGAACCAGCAGCCTTCCCCGTGCTTGACGGGGATCGTCAGGACGCCGCCGGGCTCGCACAGGCTCGTGAACGGCGTGTCCGTGCGCTCGACCCGCAGATCGACATCGCGACAGACGAACGAGAGCGACGCGTTCGGGCGGAGCGCGCCGGGAAGGAGGCCTGCCTCGCAGAGGATCTGGAAGCCGTTGCAGATCCCGAGCACCGGGCCGCCGAGCGCCGCGAAGTCCGCAACCGCCCGCATCGCCGGCGAGAACCGGGCGATCGCGCCGCAGCGGAGGTAGTCGCCGTACGAGAACCCTCCCGGGAGGACGACGCCTGCGACGTCGGGAAGCCGCTCGTCGGCGTGCCAGACCGGGACCGCCTCGGCACCCAGCAGCTCGAGGGCCTGCAGCGCGTCCCGGTCGTCGTTCGAGCCGGGGAAGGTGATCACGCCGATCCGCGGGCGCGGCTCGCGCTCCGTCACTGGGCGTCCTCGAGCTCGATCTCGTAGCTCTCGATCAGAGGGTTGGCGAGGAGCTGCTCGCACATCCGCTCGACCTCGGCCCGGGCGGCGACCGCATCGGTCGCCTCGACCTCCAGGTCGACGACGCGACCCACCCGCGCCTCGCCGACCGGAAAGCCGAGGTGGCGCAGCGAGCTCTCGACCGCCTCCCCCTGCGGGTCGAGGATGCCCGGTTTCGGCCGCACGAGAACGGTCGCCCTCATCGGAGCACCACGGCCGGGTCCTCGAGGTAGCGGACGAACGGGATCTCCGTCAGGCGCTCGAACGCCTCGACGTAGCGAGCCCGCGTCCCGGCGACGACGTCGTCGGGGAGCTCCGGGCCGGGATCGGACTTGTCCCAGCCGACGGTCTCGCAGTAGTCCCTCGCGAACTGCTTGTCGTAGGACGGCTGGCCGCGTCCCGGCTCGTACTGGTCGGCGGGCCAGAAGCGCGAGGAGTCCGGCGTCAGGGCCTCGTCGCCCAGGTGGAGCTGCCCGGCGCCGTCGACGCCGAACTCGAACTTCGTGTCCGCGATCAGGATCCCGCGCTGCGCCGCGTAGTCCGCCGCGTACCGGTAGAGCTCGATCGAGACCCGCTCGAGCAGCTCGGCGGTGTCCTCGCCGACGAGCTCGGCCGCCTGCGCGCGGGTGATGTTCTCGTCGTGGCCCGTCGCCGCCTTCGTCGAGGGCGTGAAGATCGGCTCGGGGAGCCGCTCGGATTCCCGCAGCCCCTCGGGCAGCTCGTGGCCGCAGACCGCGCCCGAGGCGAGGTAGTCCTTCCACCCCGAGCCGGTGAGGTAGCCGCGCACGACGCACTCGACCGGCACCATCTCCAGCCGCCGGCACTCCATCGACCGACCGTCGGGCCGGAGCGCGAGCATGTGGTTGGGGGCGATCTCGCGGGTTCGCCCGAACCAGAACGCCGACAGCCCGGTGAGCACGCGGCCCTTGTCCGGGATCTCGGTCGGGAGGACGACGTCGAACGTCGAGATCCGGTCGCTCGCGACCAGCAGCAGGCGCTGCTCGTCGAGCGCATAGAGCTCGCGGACCTTGCCGCTGCCGACGTGCGCGGCGGTCTCAGGCATGAACAGGCTCCTCTCCTCGGGTCAGGGCTGCCAGGCGGTCGAACACGACGTCGACGTGCCGGGTGTACGTGTCGAGATCGAAGACCGCGTCCAGCGCGGCGGCATCGAGCTGCGCGGCGATCTCGGCGTCCGCGCGAACCAGGTCCGAAAAGTCCTGCTCCTCCTCCCAGGCGCGCATTGCGTTCCGCTGGACGAGCTCGTAGGCGCGCGAGCGCTCGAGCCCGCTCTCGACGAGCGCGAGCAGCAGCCGCTGGCTGAAGAAGAGGCCGTGGCTCGCGTCGAGGTTCCGGCGCATCCGCTCGGGCCGGACGACGAGCCCCTCCGCGAGCCACGCGAACCGGTCGAGCATGTAGTCCAGCGCCAGGAAGGCGTCCGGCACGACGACTCGCTCGGCCGAGGAGTGCGAGATGTCGCGCTCGTGCCAGAGCGCGACGTTCTCGAAGCCGACGACCGCAGCGCCGCGCACGATCCGTGCGAGCCCGCAGATCCGCTCGGCGACGATCGGGTTCTTCTTGTGCGGCATCGCGGACGAGCCCTTCTGCCCGCGGCGAAACGGCTCCTCGACCTCCCGGAGCTCCGTCCGCGCCAGGTGGCGGATCTCGAGTGCGAACTTCTCGAGCGACGCGGCGGCCACGGCCAGCGCCGCGAGGAGCTCGGCATGGCGGTCGCGCTGGAGGATCTGCGTCGAGGAGGGCGCCGGCTCCAGCCCGAGCTGCTCGCAGGCCAGCCGCTCCACCTCGGGATCGATCGCCGAATAGGTGCCGACCGCCCCGGACAGCTTTCCGATCCGGAGCCCCTCGAGCGCCCGCGCCACCCGCTCGCGGCCGCGGCCGAGCTCGAACGCCCAGCCCACGAGCTTGAGGCCGAAGGTGGTCGGCTCGGCGTGGACGCCGTGCGTCCGGCCCATCATCAGCGTTCCCCGGTGGCGCTCGGCCTGTTCCACCACCGCCCGCTGGGCGCTGTCGATGCCTTCGAGGATAAGCCGCCCCGCCTCCTGCACCTGCAGCGACAGCGCAGTGTCGAGCACGTCGGACGAGGTCAGCCCGTAGTGGAACCAGCGGCCGGAGGGGCCGAGCTGCTCCGCGACGGCGTCGACGAACGCCGCCAGGTCGTGCTGTGTGCGCTCCTCGATCTCGGCCACCCGCTCGGGTGACGGGACGACGGCCTGCGCCCGGATCTCACCGACCGCCGCCTCCGGAACGACACCCACGGCCGCCCACCCGTCGAGCGCGGCCAGCTCGACCTCGAGCCAGCGCGCGAGCTTGCTCTCGTCCGACCAGACGCGAGCCATGGCCGGGCGCGAGTAGCGGGCGATCACCGATCCGACTCTACACGCGGCTCAGGAAGGCGCTTAGAGCTCGGACGCCGGCAGCCCGCCGCCCTGCGCGAGAATCTTGGCGGCGAGGATCGCGGCGTTCCGCGCGCCGTCGATCGAGACGCACGCGACGGGCACGCCCGGCGGCATCTGGACGATCGAGAGCAACGCGTCCATCCCGTCGCCGACGCTCTTGCTCGACCGGAGCGGTACGCCGATCACAGGCAGCTCGCTGTACGAGGCGACGACCCCCGGGAGCGCCGCCGCCATGCCGGCACCGGCGATGATCACGCGCACTCCGCGGAGCGCCGCCGTCGACGCGTACTCCGCGACCGCGCGGGGATCCCGGTGCGCGGAGAGGACGTGGAACTCGTAGGAGATTCCGCGGTCGTCGAGCTCCTGGAGCGCGGGCTCCATCCGCTCGCGGTCCGTCTCCGAGCCCACGAGGACGCCCACGAGCGGGCCGCGCTCACCGAACTCCATGAGCTGCTCGAACGGTTCCGTCTGTGTCTCAGGATGCAATGCCGACTGTCCTCCCCGCGATGTCGCGACGGTACTGCATGCCGTCGAAGGAGATGCAGGCGCACGCCGCATAGACGGAGTCGCGCGCGGCCTCGACGGTCGGCCCGAGGCCGGTCACGCCCAGGATCCGCCCGCCGTTCGTCACGAGACGGCCTCCCTGCACCGCCGTGCCCGCATGGAAGACGAGCGCGCTCGCCTGGGCGTCGTCGATGCCCTCGATCGGCGTGCCGGAGTCCCCGCGGTCCGGATAGTCGCGCGAGGCGAGGACGACCGTGACCGCGGCGTCGTCGCTCACGCCCAGCGCGGAGCCGTCGAGGTCGCCGCCGGCCGCCGCCGCGAGCGCCTCGAGCAGATCGCCCTCGAGGCGCGGCAGCAGCGCCTGCGTCTCCGGGTCGCCGAAGCGGCAGTTGAACTCGAGCACCCGCGGCCCGGCGGCGGTCAGCATGAGGCCGGCGTAGAGGAGGCCCACGAACGGCCGCCCGCGGTCGGCGAGCTCGGCCAGCACCGGGCGGTGAACGGTGTCGAGCAACGCGTCGGCGTCGGTCGGCGACAGCTCGGCGACGGGTGAGTACGCGCCCATCCCGCCGGTGTTCGGCCCCGTGTCGCCGTCGCCGATCCGCTTGTAGTCGCGCGCGGGCGGGAGACCGACGGCGTTGCGCCCGTCCGCGAGCGCGAACAGCGACACCTCCTCACCCTCGAGCAGCTCCTCGATCACGAGCGGCTGGCCGAGCGGGCCGACCGTGCGGAGCGCGTCGTCGAGCGCGGCCTGGTCCGGACAGACGAAGACGCCCTTGCCGGCCGCGAGGCCGTCCACCTTGACCACGCAGGGCGGACGGGCGACCGCCAGGGTCGCGGCCGTCGGGACGCCGGCGGCGCGCATCACGTCCTTGGCGAAGCTCTTCGAGCCCTCGATCTGCGCCGCCTCGCGGCCCGGCCCGAAGACCGCGACGCCGGCGTGGCGCAGCTCGTCGGCGACACCGGAGACGAGCGGCGCCTCCGGGCCGACGACGACGAGGTCCGCCTCGAGGTTCCGGGCGAGGTCGAGCAGGCCTTCGCCGTCCTCGGCCCGGACGGGGTGGCACTCGCCCAGCCGCGCGATGCCCGGGTTTCCGGGCGCGGCGTGCAGCTCGTCCAGGGTGGAGCTCTGCCGCAGCTTCCACGCAAGCGCGTGCTCGCGGCCGCCGGAGCCGATCAGGAGCACCCTCACGTGCGGGCGAGTCTAGTGCCGGGCTCGGAGGTTTCCTAGCCCGCCGAGGCCGGCGCTAGGGACGCGCGATCGCCTCGAGCGTCCGCTGCGAGAGGATCTGCTCGCGCGAGGCCCCGGTGCCGATGAGCGAGATCTCCACGCCGACCTGCTCCTCGACGAACCCGACGTAGCGGCGGGCCGCGTCGGGGAGGCGCGAGACGTCGTCCGTCGCGTCGAGCGGCTGCTCCCAGCCGGGCAGCACCTCGTAGACCGGCTCCGCGTGGTGGAAGTCGCTCTGGTGCGCAGGAAACTCCTCGGTCTCGGTGCCGTCGCGCAGCCGGTAGCGGACGCAGACCGGCAGCTCCGCGAAGGCGGAGAGGACGTCCAGCTTCGTGAGCGCCAGCGACGTGAAGCCGTTCAGCCGCGCCGCGTACCGCAGGCCGACGAGGTCGAGCCAGCCGCAGCGGCGCTCGCGGCCGGTGACGGTGCCGTACTCCCCGCCCAGCCGGCGCACCCGCTCCTGATCGTCGCCCGCGATCTCGGTCGGGAACGGGCCCTCGCCGACGCGGGTCAGGTACGCCTTCGCGACGCCGAGCACCGCGCCGATCCGGTTCGGCCCGATCCCGATACTCGTCGCAGCGGCACCTGCGACCGGGTTCGAGGAGGTGACGAACGGATACGTCCCGTGATCGAGGTCGAGCAGCGTCCCCTGCGCGCCCTCGAACAGCACGAACAGGCCGTCGCGCAGCGCGCGGTCGACCAGCAGCGACGTGTCGGCGAGGTACGGCCGAAGGCGCTGCGCGTAGCTCTCGTAACGCGATGCCACGTCCTCGAGCTCGAGCGGTGCGGCCCCGTACACCCGCTCGAGCCAGAGATTCTTCTCGGCGAGCGCGACCTCGATCTTCTGCCGCAGGATCTTGGCATCGAGGAGGTCCTGCGCCCGGATCCCGATCCGCGCCGCCTTGTCTCCGTATGCAGGTCCGATCCCTCGCCGCGTCGTCCCGATCTGGAGCGTGCCGAGCCGGCGCTCGCTCGCCTGGTCGAGTGCGACGTGCCACGGCATGATCAGGTGCGCGTTGCCCGAGAGATGCACCCGCTCGCTCGAGAGCCCACGGGCCTCGAGGTCGTCCAGCTCCTCGATGAAGACGCCCGGGTCGACGACGCACCCTGCGCCCAGCACGCACTCCTTGCCCCAGAGGATCCCCGAGGGCATGTGGCGGAACTTGTACGTCTGGCCGTCGGCGACGATCGTG
>DASSSO010000132.1:0-13403 GCA_035776735.1 Gaiellaceae bacterium
GGCGCTGACGGAGATAGAGGACGGCCTGGAGGAGCGCCGCGATCGCCCAGCCGACGAGGAACAGGAGCCAGCGCTGCTCGATCACCGCTCGAACACCAGCTGCGCGTCGTGGAGCAGCCCCACGCGGAAGAGCGCCTCGCAGGACGCGAGGTAGAAGTCCCACGTGCGCACGAAACGCTCGTCGTGGCCGAGGCGACGCACCTCCACGATCCGCTCGTGGAAGCGCTCCCGCCAGGCGGCCAGCGTCGGGGCGTAGCTCGGGCCGATCTCCTCGCGATCTCGAAGCTCGAGGCGCGATGCGTCCTGCCAGGCCTCGCGCAGGGCCGCGAGCGACGGGATCAGGCAGCCCGGGAAGACGTACCGCTCGATCCAGTCGACGCTCGTTCGGTAACGCGGGAAGCGCTCGTCCGGAACCAGGATCGTCTGCACGCACACGCGACCGCCGGGCGAGAGGAGGCGGTCGCAGGCGGAGAAGAACGGCCGCCAGAGCCGTTCGCCCACCGCCTCGAGCATCTCGATCGAAGCGATCTTCGTGTAGCTCCCTTCGAGCTCGCGGAAGTCGCGCTCGACGACGTCGACGCGATCGGCGAGCCCGGCGGCCGCGACGCGTGCGCGCGCGAGCTTCGCCTGGGACGGCGAGATGGTGGCCGCGGTTACCCGGGCGCCGTACTCGCGGGCAGCCGTCAGTGCGAACGACCCCCACCCACAGCCGATCTCGAGCACGTGATCCTGGGGGCCGAGTGAGAGCTTCTCGCAAGCGCGCCGCAGCTTGCGGCGCTGAGCGTCCGCGAGGCTCTCCCCCTCGTGCTCGAAGATCGCGCACGAGTAGGTCATCGTCTCGTCGAGGAACGAGGCGAAGAGCTCGTTACCGAGGTCGTAGTGGTACTCGACGTTCTTTCGCGCGGCGAGGAGGCCCGTGCGCCGATTCACGCGCGGGCGCGCGTCGGCGAGTCGCCGCAGCAAAGGATGGCGCTCGCCGCCGGCAATCGAGTTCCGCAGCAGGAGCTCGAGCACGCCGGGCAGGTCGTCCGACGTCCACTCGCCCTCCTGGTATGCCTCGCCGAGCGCCAGCTTGGGACGGGTCGCGATCCGCGCGAGGAAGCGCCGGTCACGGATCTCCAGCATGCGCTCCGGCCCGGATCCGAAACGCCGCTCCGAGCCGTCCTGCAGGCGGACGACGAGGGTTCCCTCCTCGATCCCCGGCAGGACGCGCTCGAGGACGGCGGCGGCGAGGCGTCCGAGAGGCGCGAGGCGCGCATCGGGCGTCGGCCGAAGGGTGCGCTCGACCGTGCTCACGGCCGCACGGAACCCTTGCCCTCCTCGAACGGAGGCTTGTGGTGGAATGGAACGCCGCGGAGGTAGAGCTTGAGCGCCTGCCAGTGGATGAGTCCGATCACCTGGAGAGGCATGAGCGGATAGCGGACGAGGAACCTCAGGACGTTCGCGTTGGTGAGGTCGCGGCGGCTGCCGGCCAGCACCGCATGCAGTGGCATGCGCCCGTTCTCGTGCACCTCGATCCGCGCGTACACGCTCTCCCCTGGCTCCGAGAACGCGTAGCGATAGCGCTGCTCGAGCCCGAAGAAGGGCGAGACGTGAAGGCGCTTGTCGTGCTCGTAGCGAAGCGACCCGCCCGGGAGGAGCTCAGGCAGGCGCTCGCCGAATGTGTTGTTGAGCTCGGCGATCATGCAGGCAAGCTCTCCGTTCTCCCGGTAGCACCAGTAGAAGCTGACGGGGTTGAAGACGTAGCCGAAGACGCGCAGCTGCGTGAGGCAGAGGACACGAGCGATGCCGGGGTCTCCCGCAAAGCGCCTGACGGCCTCCTTGAGCGGCAGCGTGCCGTCGAAGTGGTCGCGGTCGCGAAGGGTGAGGACGTTGCGCCGGTTGACGGAGACGAGCCGGAGCCGCCGCTCCAGCTCGGGGAGCTCGTCGAGATCGACGAGCCAGTAGGCGACCGGGTAGCGAAAGACGTTGCGGCGCGGCTCGCTGCGCGCGTGCACGAGCGTGCCCGTGTAGAGCGCGGACCTCACCAGTGCACTCCGAGTGCCGCCGCCGCGCGGACGCCGGACGCGAGGCCGTCTTCGTGGAAGCCGTTGCCGAGGTAGGCGCCCGCGTAGTACGTGTGGCGCTCGCCGCTGAGCTCGGCCAGGCCCCGCTGGGTCGAGAGGCTCTCCGTCGTGTAGAGGGGGTGCTCGAGGACGGCTCGGTCGACGACGCGCTCCGGGTCGATCTCCCCGGTGCGGTTGAGCGTGACGCACCAGTGCTCGTCTGCGTCGAGTCGCTGCAGCCGGTTCAGGTAGTACGTGATGGAGGGCTTCACGCTTCCGTTCACGTGGTAGTTCCAGGAGGCGCGAGCGGCGTGCGCGCGCGGAAGCAGACGCTCGTCGGTGTGGAGTACCACCTCGTTGCGGGTCGACTGCCAGGCGCCGAGCAGGCGCCGCTCGGCCTCGCTCGGGTCTTCGAGCAGCCGGAGTGCCTGGTCGGCGTGCGTGGCGACGACGACCTGGTCGAACTCGCTCTCGCTGCCGTCCGCGCACCGCACGCGCACGCCGTCCGGTCCCCGCCGGAGCGAGCGAACCTCGACGCCCGCGCGCACGTCTCCATCGAAGCGCTGGAGCAGAGCCGTGACGTACGTCTCCGCCCCGCCCACGATCGAGCGCCACCGGAATCGTCCGAATCCGAGCATCCCGTGTCTCTCGAAGAACCGGATCGCGTACGACGCCGGGAAGTCGAGCGCGCGCTCGGGCGCCGTCGACCAGAGCGCCGACGTCAGCGGGACGAGGAAGTGCATGCGGAACCGTCGCGAGTAGCGGTGCTCGGTCACGTACTCCTCGAGGGTTCGGCCCTCGTAGTCGGCTTCGTCCAGCGATCTGCCCGCCGTCCGCAGCCAGCGCCCGACGTCGCTGAGCATGCCAAGGAAGCCGGGGTCGAGCAGTCGCCGCGGCTGCGCGAACGGGCGCCGGCCGGACCACTCGAGGCCGCAGTCACCGCAGCTCACGGAGAAGGACATCTCCGTTTCCTGCACGGCGACCCCGAGCTCGGTAAAGAGTCGGGTCAGGAGCGGGTAGTTCGGCCCGTTGTGGACGAGGAAGCCGGTGTCGAGAGCGAGCCCGCGGCGGCGGATCGTGCGCACGTGCCCTCCCGGAGAACGGCCGCGCTCGAAGAGCGTCACCTCGTGGGCGCGCGAGAGCAGGTGAGCTGCCCCGAGCCCGCTCACGCCCGCTCCGATCACTGCGACGCGCACGGCCGTAGATTCGCAGGACGAGCTCGACCGGATCAAGGCGCGCGCTGATCCGCCCCGGATTGCGGTACGAATTACGCCGATGCGCACCGTCTCCCCTTCGCCCGCGCCGCCGCATGCCCGCGTCGGCACGGCGCGCGCGTCGACGACTCGGGTCAACCAGGCGATCATGCTCACGGCGGTGATCGTGCCCGCGCTCGGAGTCCTCTCGGCGATGGGCGTGCTCTGGGGAATCGCCTTCCACTGGGTCGATCTGGTGCTCTTCGCGGTCCTTTACCTCGTGTGCGCCTTCGGCACGACGATCGGCTTCCACCGCTACTTCACGCATCGCGGGTTCGAGACCGGGCCCGTGCTGCGCGCGACGCTCGCCATCCTCGGCTGCATGACGATGCAGGGGCCCGTCACCCAGTGGGTGACCGACCACCGCAAGCACCACGCGCTCTCGGACCGCGAGGGCGACCCGCACTCTCCGCACGTCGGGCACGGCGACGGGCCCTGGGGCGTCGTCAAGGGCTTCCTCCACGCCCACGTCGGCTGGATGTTCACGAATCTGGGGCTGGAGGAGGGCCTCGTGTACGGGCGCGACCTCTACGAGGACAGGCTCGTTCGGACGATCGACCGGCTCTACCTGCTCTGGGTCGTCCTCAGCCTCGGGATCCCGTTCGCGATCGGCTACGCGGTCGGAGGCACGCTAGAAGCGGGACTCGCGGGCCTCGTCTGGGGAGGGCTCGTGCGCATCTTCGCCTACCAGCATGCGACCTTCGCCGTGAACTCCATCTGCCACATGTTCGGCCGTCGCGACTTCCGCGCGCGCGACGAGTCGCGCAACAACCGACTGATCGCCCTTCTCGTGCTGGGAGAAGGCTGGCACAACAACCATCACGCCTTCCCGTCGTCTGCGCGCCACGGTCTTCTGCGCGGGCAGGTGGATGTGTCGTGGCTCGTCATCCGCGGCCTCGAGCGGCTGGGGCTCGTCTGGAACGTGCGTCACCCCTCGCGCGAGCAGCTCGAGCGGCGGCGGCTTGCGCCTCAGCCTGCAGACTCCTGAAACGCGCGCACCTCGGCCGCCGCCAGCTCGGCCCAGCGACCCGCCCGCGGGAGCGGGACGAGCGATCCCCAGGGCGCGCGCAGCGCCACGCCGTGCGCGGCGCCGGGGATGAGCGTGTACGTGCCCTCGACTCCCAGCCGGCGCGCGCGCTCAAAGCCCTTGCGCGAGTTGGCGGGGCTGACCCCGGGAATGCCGGGCAGCCAGCGATCGAGAGCACCGTGGAGAACGGTCAGACGCCGGCCGAGGAGCCCCGAGAGATCGAGCTGGTTCGGCAGCCAGGGCGCGAGCCCGAGCACTCCCGTGACGCTCGGATGTCCCGCCGCGGCCGTCGCGACCGCGCCGCCCATCGAGAAGCCGACGAGCAGCGTTCGCGCTGCGTCGGCGGCCGAGATCGCGGCGAGCGCGTCCTCGACGCAGAGATCGAGCCGGTTCCAGGACTTGACCCGGTAGCGCACCTCGGCGAACCGCAGCTCCGGAAAGGCAGGCGCCAGCCGGTCGACGAGCCATTCGATGGTCGCACTCCAGGTTCCGGGAACCTCGGCCGCCTGTCCCCCGTTGACGCACACGACAACGGGCGCGCCGGCCGGCCCGCGGAGCCGAACCTCGGCCCCGGTCGGCAGTCGCTGAGGAGGCGGCAGGCCGGACACGGAGCGATCCACACCTTCCACCACATCCCGGATCCGATCGCGAGCTGGCACGCCTCGTCTACGACGTACGCTGACTCGCGCGGCGGAAGCGGGTGACCGCCTCTGTGTGATCGACGATCGGCTCGGGATAGCCGCCCGGCCGCAACAGCCCGAGCTTCCACGGCTCGTGGACGCACGCGCCTTCGACCTCGGCCAGCTCGGGTACGTGGCGACGGACATAGTCGCCGGCCTTGTCGAATCGCTTCGCCTGCAGGACCGGGTTGAAGACGCGATTCGGTCTCGTGTCGGCCCCGGTGCCGGCAACCCACTGCCAGTTGCCTACGTTGTTCGCGAGGTCTCCGTCGACGAGCAGGTCGAAGAAGTGCTCGGCGCCGAGCCGCCAGTCGAGGTAGAGGTGTTTCGCGAGGAACGAGGCTGTCACCAGACGGGCGCGGTTGTGCATCCACCCTTCGCGCTGGAGCTGGCGCATCCCGGCGTCGACGAGCGGGTAGCCGGTCCTTCCTTCCTTCCAGGCCGCCAGCTCCTCATCGGCGCGGCGCCACCGGCCGCCGCGGGATCGCAGATCCTCGTGCGAGGTTTGCGGGTTCGCCGAGAGGAGCTGCGCGTAGAAGTCCCGCCAGGCCAACTGGCGGACGAACGGCTCTCCTCCGTCCTCCGCGAGTGCTCGCTCGACGACCTCGAGCGGAGAAAGGCACCCGAAGTGGAGAAAGGGGCTGAGCCTCGAGGTGGCATCCGCTGCGAGGTCGTCGTGCATGCGGCCGTAGTGCTGCAACTCGTCTCGTGCCCATCGGTCGAGCCTGAGGCGGGCTTCGGCCTCTCCTCCCCGAGGAAGCTCCGCCGACGGCGACCCCTGGACGAGGTCGGCGAGCTGCGGCAATCCCGAGCTCCCGACGTCGGCAGGAAGGGCGACGCGGCGCGGAGCCTCGAGGGCCTTCCGGCGTGCGGCGGCGCGCCAGCGGTTCCAGTAGGGCGTGAAGACCCTGTAGTGATCCGCTCCGGCGGGTGCCAGGTCGCCGGGCGGGACGACGGTGGCGCCCGGAAGCGCGCGGAACTCGAGGCGCTCGGCCTCGCAAGCACCACGCAGGCGTCGCTCGCGCATCTGGGCGTACGCGCTCACGTCCTCGCTGACGAATACGCCCTGCGCGCCCACGTCGCGTGCGACGCGCATGGTCTCCGCGACCACGTCGCCGCGGCGAATCACGAGCTCCGCGCCCCGGTCTCGCAGGGCCGCATCGAGGTCGCTCAGGCAGTCGAGCAGGAACGCAGCTCGATTCGGCACGGCGAAGCGCCCGAGGACGGCGTCGTCGAAGACGAAGAGCGGGACGACCTGCTCGGCCGAGCGCACGGCCTCGGTGAGCGCGGGCTGGTCGTGCACCCGAAGGTCACGGGTGAAGAGAACGATCGCGACGCGCACGCCTACGCCTGCGAGTCGCCGGGCACGCCCGTGCGAGCCCCGACGTAGCGCTTCAGGCCTTCGAGCTCCTCGGCGGTGGCTCGGTCGAACGTCCCTCTCAGGAAGGGCGCCGCGGCTCGCATCAGGAGCGACTTCGGCTGCAGCGTCCAGTCGAAGGTCACCGCCGTCGCGTGCCCACGAGGCTCGAGGAGGATGTCGAGCTCGAAGGTCGCCGCCGGCCAGCCGCCCCGAATCGCCAATCGCTGTTCCGGGTCGAGGGCGATCACCTCGTCTGCGAGCACGATCTCCCGGCCTCGCCAGGCGAGAACCTCGTGGATGCGCGAGCCGACGCCGAGCGGCCCCTCCGAGACCTGCCGGAACTCCTTGAGAGCGGGGCGCCAGCGTGGGTGGGATTCGAGGTCGACCACGACCGGCCACACCTCCGCCGGAGATCGGTCGATCAGGGTGTCTCGGGTGATCCGAACTTTAGGTCCTCACGCACTGAAGTCGGGATTTTCGTGCAGTGGTACGGACGGTAGGGCATTCGCGGATCATTCGAGGCGATTCCTCCGCTACACGCCGGATTCGAACTTGCCGCCGGCAAGGCTGCGGCCCGAGTGCTCTGCCGGCCCGCCGTCGGGCTCGACGGAGACGTCGACGGCCTCGTAGTCGCCCGGGCCGGGGAGACGGAACTCGAGGTCGACCGTTGCAGAGGTCGGCACGAAGACGCCCACCGCCTCCATCTCTCCCTCCGCCTCGCGTCGCAGCACCCAAACCTCGTAGTGCTCGCCGGCAGACGGAGACGGGAGCTCGCTGAGGTGGAGAACGAGACGACCGTCGTCCTGCGTCGACGCGTACAGACGGGCCTCACCGCTGACGTCCGAGAACTTCTGCGTCCCCTGCACCGCGGCACGCGCGTCGGGCGATCCGAGGGAGTCGTCGCTTGCGATGACGAACGCGATTGCGATCGCGGCGGCGGCCGCGGCGGCGCCGGCGGCGAACGCGGGCCAGAAACGGTGGGCGACGCGCTCCCGGAACGACGGGCGAGCGGGCGCAGGGGCCGCGACGGCGGCGGGCGACGGAGCGGTCGACTCGTCTTCGATGCGCGCGAGCACGGCGTCGAAGAGGTCCGCGGGCGGGCTCTCCCGCGCGACGGACGCCTCGAGCATGGCGACGGTCGCGCGGTACTCCTCCAGCTCAGCGGACAGGGCGGCATCCCTGGCGGCGTCGGCCGCGAGACGCGCGGCTTCCTCGGGCGAGAGCGCTCCGAGAGCGGCGGCGGCCGCCTGATCCCGCTCGTGATCGCTCATGCTCCTCCCTCCACGTCGAGCGCGTACTTGGGCGCGAGCGTACGCAGGCGGTCGAGCGCGAGTCGCATCCGGCCCTTCACCGTGCCGAGCGGCAGTCGCAGCTGCTCGGCGATCTCGCTGTGGGAGAGCCCCTGGAAGTACGCAAGAAGAACCACTTCGCGCTGGCCCTCCGGAAGCTCGGCGAGCGCCTCGGCGACGCGCGCGGCGGTGTCCTCGGCGACGACCCGCTCCGCCGTGTCGGGAGCCTCGCTTCCCTGCCGCACCTCCGAATACGGGTCCGCCGGACGCGCAGCTCGACGACGCATCACATCGATTGCACGGTTCCGCGCGATCGCGATCATCCAGGAGCTCACTGCAGCTCTCCCCGGGTCGTAGGCCCGCGCGCCCCGCCACACGGAGACGAGCACGTCCTGAGTGCACTCCTCCGCCGCCTGGCGGTCGCCCAGCAGGCGGAGCGAGTAGCCGAAGAGGATCGAGCCGTAGCGCTCGTACAGCGTGCGGAGGGCATCCGTCTCGCCCTCGCCGATCCGGCGAACGAGCTCGAGATCGTCGCGGTCATCGGGCACTTGGAGATGATCGCAGGACCGCGCCTCGTGCTCATGCCCCTGATACGCACGGGCCGCGTTCGCCGATCAGCGACCTCTCGTCGAGCGACTGATCCAGGACGTGTCCCGTGCCGTATCAACCGCGTCCTGCAAGCCAACTCCATCTGGAGGTATCGGTGAAAGCACTCGTCGCACTCATGCTGGCCACTCTCGTTGGCACAGCTCTGTTGGCAGCGTCTGCACCTGCCGCACCGAGCAAGCCTGCCGCCGCTCAGGCGACCATCGTCGGTGTCGCGGCCGGAGACAAGCGCTTCACGACGCTCGTTTCGCTGGTCAAGCAGGCCGGCCTCGTGAAGACCCTCAACGGCAAGGGACCGTTCACGGTCTTCGCTCCCACCAACGCGGCGTTCGCGAAGCTCAAGCGGACGGCTCCCGAGACGTACGCCGCCGTCACGAGCGACAAGGCCCTGCTCACGAAGGTGCTGACCTACCACGTGGTCGCGAAGCGCATTCCGAGCACGGCCGCCGTCGCGGTCGCGAGGAAGGGCGGCTCGGTCAAGACCGTGCAGGGAGAGAAGATCAAGCTCTCGCTCAAGCGCTCGAAGCTCTTCCTGAACGGAAACTCCCGGGTGGTCGTCGCCGACGTCAAGGCGTCGAACGGCGTCATCCACGCGATCAACACCGTTCTCGTCCCCCCGAGCATGTCGTAGGAGAGAAGAGATGCTGAAGAGACTCGCGCTCCTCGGAGCAACTGCGACCGCTGCGGTGCTCGCACTCACCACGACCGCGACGGCGAGCAACTCGTCCGACGCCGTCGCCGGCGCCCGCTGTGTCAAGGCCGGCGTTACGTTCCTGGTCGAGAACGAGCTGCTCAAGGCAGCAGCCCTGCGGAAGATCGACTACAGCGACCTCGACTCGGACCTGACGAACAACGACGACGTCTTCACCCGTTCGGGCCCGATCAACACGGACCTCCCGAACGGCTCGTACCTGTCGCTCGGCACCGTGATCCGGCTCCACTTCACGAACCCCGAGCTCTTCGACTGGTGCGCGTAGGCTAGGTGTGATCGAAGCGGGCGCGGCGTCGCCGCGCCCGCTCACCGCTGACGCGCGTATCCAGAACACGTGGAGTCCCTCGACGTCTCGCTCACTGCCTGGGTAGCGACGGTTCTCTCGATCGTCGCGCTGCTCGCGCTCGATCTCCTCCTCGCCGCCCGCAGGCCCCGCGCAGTGGGCTTTCGCGAGGCGGCCGCCTGGTCGGTCTTCTACGTCGTGCTCGCGCTTGCTTTCGGCGTGGGCTTAGGACTCGTCGCGGGTTGGAGCTTCGGCGCCGAGTATTTCGCCGGCTACGCCGTGGAGAAGAGCCTGTCCGTGGACAACCTCTTCGTGTTCGTGGTGATCATGAGCACCTTCGCCGTTCCGGCCGAGCACCAGCACCGGGTGCTCACCTTCGGGATCGTCGCGGCGCTCGTCCTGCGAGCGATCTTCATCGCCCTCGGCGCGGCGCTGCTCGCCGCGTTCTCGTTCATGTTCTTGATCTTCGGGCTGCTGCTCGTCGGCACGGGCATCCAGCTCTTTCGGCATCGCGACGAGGATCCGAGCATCGAGGACAACCCCGTCGTCCGGGCTGCCAGGCGGTGGCTGCCCATCGGCGAGCGCTATGACGGCGGACGGCTCGTGACTCGGGAGAACGGCCGCCGCGTTCTCACGCCCCTCGCCCTTGTCCTCGTCGCAATCGGCACCACCGACGTCCTCTTCGCGCTCGACTCCATCCCGGCGATCTTCGGGATCACCCAGGAGGCCTACCTCGTCTTCGTCGCGAACGCCTTCGCCCTCCTGGGGCTCCGCGCGCTCTACTTCCTCGTCACCGGCCTCCTCGACCGGCTCGTCTACCTCTCGGCCGGCCTCGCGGCGATCCTCGTGTTCATCGGCGTGAAGCTGGTGCTGCACTATCTCCACGAGCGCTGGGAAGGCGTGCCCGAGATCTCGGCTGCCCAGTCGCTGATCGTGATCGCGACGATCCTTGTCTCCGTCACCGTCGCGAGCATCCTCGAGACACGGCGCGACCCAACCGCGCGCGCCCACGCAGGGTCGCTTCGCCACCGCAAGCCACGTCCTGAAGATGCTCCGCCAGACTGACCCCTCAGCGCCAGGTGCCTCGGGAGGAGTCGAACCTCCTCGTTCGCGGTGGCGGATCGATCGATAGAGGCTCACCGCTGACTCGTTCTCTAATGAGGCAACTGCCCCGCGGGTACGAGGCGGGTACGCGAGCCCGGGCACGCCCAATACCTGTAAATCAGCCATTTTTCTGCTTGGATGGACTTGCTCCAGAGCGAACGTGCAGTGGGTGTGGAGCTTTGAGTCTGAGAAGCCGACCTCCTCCGCGGCAAGGGGCCGGGCACGTACCCGGCCCCTACGCCTTCAGTTAGGCGACGCGAGCGACGGCCGGAGTCCAGGCGCCGGTGGCGGCGGCGTCCCGCGCGTAGTCGGCGAAGTCCTTCGGCTCCCGGCCGAGCGCCCGCTGGACGCCGTCCGCCAGGTGGGCATTGCGCCCGTCGAGCACCTCCTGGAAGAGGTACACGAGAAGCTCGATCCATTCTCCCGGGACCGCCTGCTCCTCCAGCCCGGCGGCGAAGTCCTCGATCGACACCGGCGCGTAGCGGATCTCCCTGCCCGTCGCCCGCGCGATCTCCCCGACGGCGTCGGCGAAGGTCAACAGGCGGGGGCCGGTCAGCTCGTAGACCTCGCCCGCATGGCCGTCCTCGATCAGGGCGGCGGCCGCGACGTCCGCGATGTCGTCGGCGTCGACGAACGGCTCGGGCGTGTTGCCCGCTGGGAGCGCGAGCTCCCCTGCGAGCAGACCGTCGAGGAAGTAGCTCTCGCTGAAGTTCTGGCTGAACCAGGTCGAGCGCAGAGTCGTCACCTCGGCGCCCGTGTCCCGAACGGCCTGCTCGGCGCGCTCCGCCTCCGCCTCGCCGCGGCCGGAGAGGTGAACGAGCCGCGGAATGCCGTTGGCCACGGCGAGCTCCGCGAAGCAGCCGAGGATCTCCGCGGCACCTGGAAGGGCGTCGAGGTAGTGCTGCACGTAGACGGACCCGACGCCCTCAAGCACCGGCGCCCACGTGTCCCGATCGTCCCAATCGAACGGCGGCTTTCCCGAGCGTGCGCCCACGCGCGTCGGGATGCCGCGTGCCGTGAGCCGCTCCACGACTCGGCGGCCGGTCTTGCCCGTGCCGCCCAGGACGAGGACTGGCTTCTCCTGTCTCATCACAAGCCTCCTTCTCATTTTGCCTTTCGTCCAGTGTGCAGGCGTCCTGCAGGACTGTCTATGACTGGAAAGCGCTGGTTCTTGCTCTTACGTCCACTGCGCTGGACGATCGAGGCGCGCAGCACGCATACTTGAGCGATGAGCTCGCCCGACCCATGGGCGCCAACCGACCCGCTCGGCGAGGCGCTCCACTTCCTGCGCATGAAGGGCGCCTTCTACTGTCGCTCCGAGTTGACCGCCGAGTGGGGGCTGACGCTGCCGCCGCTCGAGGACTACCTGTGGTTCCACGTCGTCACGGCCGGCGGAGGGTGGCTCGAGACGGACGGGGCAGAGGCGACGTTCCTGCGGCCGGGAGATCTCGCGGTCGTGCCGCACGGACGGGGCCACGCTCTCCGCAGCACGCCGGGCGTCCCCGCGCCCGGGGTCCTCGACCTCGAGCGGGAACAGGTGAGCGACCGGTACGAGATCCTCCTGCACGGGGAAGGCGGAGCGCGGACGACGCTCATTTGTGGCGCGGTGCGCTTCGACCATCCCGCCGCCCGGAACCTCGCGGCGGCTCTGCCGCCGCTGATCCACGTCGAGGCGCCGAGCTCGCCGCAGAGCGAGTGGCTGCAGAGCACCCTCCGACTCATGGCCGCCGAGGCGCGGGAGCTGCGACCCGGCGGGGAAGAGCTCACCACGCGACTCGGCGACATTCTCGTGGTCCAGGCAATCCGTGCGTGGATCGAGACCGACCCCGCGGCCCGCACCGGCTGGCTTGGCGCACTCCGGGACAGACACATCGGCCGCGCGATCTCGCTCATCCACCGCGACCCGGCGCGGGACTGGACGGTCGCGTCGCTCGCGCGCGAGCTGGCGATGTCGCGGTCGGCGCTCGCGGCGCGCTTCACGGAAGTCGTCGGCGAGCCGGTCATGCAGTACGTGACGCGCTGGCGGATGCACCTCGCGCTGACTTCGCTCCGCGAGGAAGGCGTCACGGTCGCGGAGCTCGCGAACCGGCTCGGCTACCGGTCGGAGGCGGCGTTCAGCCGCGCGTTCAAGCGCGTCATCGGCGTAGCGCCCGGGGCCGTCAGGAGGACAGCGGGAACGGCGTCGTCGGCCTAGGCTCGGCGACGACACGGCGGTTCAGCGCAAGTCGCGGAAGAACCGGGTATGTCGTCGAGATGCAGGTCGGGTGCATCCAG
Source organism: Gaiellaceae bacterium (assembly GCA_035776735.1). Taxonomy (GTDB): domain Bacteria; phylum Actinomycetota; class Thermoleophilia; order Gaiellales; family Gaiellaceae; genus JACDAN01. The sequence continues at coordinate 12,634 of DASSSO010000132.1, forward strand.
TGGTGCGAAGTGGTCCCGCGTTTGCCAGCCGACGACCACGGTGTGCTCCCCCTTTTCGGACTACCGCGCAAGCCCGGACGATCGTTACGACATCAGGAGTCCGACTGCCGCGCAGGGTCCCAGCCGGTGGTCAGGCCCTCGTCGAGCGCGTCGAGCCTGGCCATCTGCGCGTCGTCGAGGGCGAAGTCGAAGACGGCGGCGTTCTCGGCAACGCGTCCGGGGTTCGACGAGCGCGGGAGGACGACGAAGCCCTTCTGCAGCGACCAGCGGATGAGCACCTGGGCCGGGGTCCGGCCGACCTCCGCCGCGATCGCGGTGACCGTGGAGTCGCTCAGCCGGCGGCCCTTGGTAAGCGGGCTGTACGCCTCGACGACGATCCCCTCCTCGGTGCAGCGGCGGACAGCGTCCTCACGGCTGCGATAGAGGAACGGGCTCAGCTCGATCTGGTTCACCGCCGGCGGCACCGATACGCGCGCCAGCAGCTCGTCGAGGTGGCGCACGAGGAAGTTCGAGACGCCGATCGAGCGAGCAAGCCCCTCGGCGTGAAGCTGCTCCAGCACTCGCCAGCTCTCGAGGCGGCGCTCATGCGGCCAGTGCAGGAGGTAGAGGTCGACCGCGTCCAGACCGAGTCGCTCGAGCGACGCCTCGAAGGCGCGGCGAGCGGTCGCGGCGCCCTGGTCGGCGTTCGCAAGCTTCGTCGTCACCCAGACCGAGTCCCGCTCGAGGCCGCTCGCCCGGATCGCCGCCCCGACGTCGACCTCGTTGCGGTA
>DASSSO010000143.1:0-6482 GCA_035776735.1 Gaiellaceae bacterium
CCACTTCTCGTTCAGCGGGTCCGGCTCGGCGGTCTGGGCGACGCCGGTGACGACGCCTCCGACGTTCTTCACCGGCCAGAGCACCGCGCTGTTGGCGCCTCCGAGCGTCCCGAGGTCGGTGAGCTTGCCGTTGCGCCACAACGTGGCGTGCCGGCTCTGGTTGCCGAGCAGGTTGGAGCGGCCGGCAACCCAGCCGCGGTTGTTGACGCTGAAGCCGACGCTGGACGTGCCGCCGAGCGGGTCGAGGTTGTCCACGGCGTACTCGGTGAGCTCGCCGCCGGGCCGGTGCGAGCCGGTGCCGACCGCCTCGGCAGCGCCCACGAGCAGGGCGGCGGCGAGCAGGATCGGCGCGATCAATGTTCTCATCACGATCTCCTTTCGGTCGGGCAGCGCAGGTATGCCGCGCGCCCCGCCGTCGCGCTCGCCGTTTCCGGACAGGATCGAGCCGCCGGCCGGCGGCCACGAGGTCAGGGCTGCTCGTAGATGGAGACGTGCGCCCGGCTGAGGCTCGTGAACGGCTCCCGCCGCCACCCCGCCCAGCGGTCGCGCAGCGTCAGGCCCGCGATGCGCGCCATCAGGTCGAGCTCGGCCGGCCAGGCGTACCGGAACTCGAACGGAAATGCCTGCACGCCCTCGCCCGTGAAGTGGTAGTGCTGGGAGCTGAACCGCTGCGTGACGACGTCGTAGACGTCGAAGGAGATCCCGTCGGGATCGGCGCGGAACGGGATGATCGTCTGGCCCGGCGGGAGGCGCTGGAGTTCCGGCACGCCGGTCTCGATCACGAACCGCCCGCCGCTCTGCAGGTGTGCCGCGGCGTTCTCGAAGCACGCGACCTGCGCGTGCTGCGTCACCAGGTTGAAGATCGTGTTGTAGACCAGGTAGACGAGCGAGAACTCGCCGTCGACGCGCGTGGTTGCGAAGTCGCCGATCGTGACCTCGACGTCCCTCGCCTCCGGCTTCGCGCGCAGCCGTGCGACCATCGCCTCCGAGCTGTCGATTCCGTGGACGCCCACGCCGCGCTCGGCGAGCGGGATCGCGATCCGGCCCGTGCCGATCCCGAACTCGAGCGCCCGACCGTCCCCGGCCAGCTCCTCGAGCAGGTCGACGACCGGCGTCACCACCGCCGGGTCGAACATCTCGGCCGAGCTCTCGTCGTAGCTCGACGCCACGCGCTCGCCGAAGAAGCCCTCGTCCGTCACCACGGCGGATCTTCTCAGCCTAGACTCGAGGCAGCGACCTGAGAGGAGGAGCAGCCGATGTGTCTCCCCGGAACTGTCGAGACCGTTCGCGAGCAGGTCGAGCAGGAAGATCGGCGCCGTATCGACCGCCGCACCGCCGTCCTGACCGGCGTCGGCGCGGCCGTCGCCGCCGCCTTCCCCGGCATCGCCTCGGGCGGACGTCCCGCGACCCACAAGCACGGCAAGAAGCGACTGCAGGATCTCACGCACGTCTTCACGGCGGGCTTCCCGGTCTTCACCTTCGACCCGCCGGCGAGAAGGACGCTCGTCACGATTCCGACCGGCGGGTTCTACTCCCAGGAGTGGACGTTCGGCGAGCACTCCGGAACCCACATGGACGCACCCGGCCACTTCGTGCTCGGCGGGCGGTTCTCGCCCGAGATCACCCTGGAGGAGCTGATCGTCCCGATCGTCGTCGTCGACATCTCGCGCCGCGCCGAGCGGGATCCCGACACGATGCTGACCGTCGACGACCTCCTCCGGTTCGAGCGGCGCCACGGGCGGATCGAGAAGGGGTCGATCGTCTGCATGGACTCCGGCTGGGCGGCCAAGGTCGGCGACCCGCTCGAGTTCAAGGGCGGCGCCGCGTTTCCGGACTACCACTTCCCCGGGTTCAGCGCCGAGGCGGCGATGTGGCTCGCCGAGCGCCGGAAGGTGACGGGGATCGGCGTCGACACGATGAGCCTCGACCCCGGGAACTCCGCGACCTTCCCGGTCCACGTGAACTTCCTCGCGACCGACCGGTACGGGCTCGAGAACCTGAACAACCTCCACAAGATCCCGCCCAAGGGGGCGGTCGCCTACGTCGGGTTGATCCCGTGGGAGGAGGGCTCGGGCGGGCCCTGCCGCGTGATCGCGAGCTGGTGATGCGGGCTCACCAGACGTCCATGGTCGGGAAGCGCGGGTCCGCGTCGAGGCACGAGCGTGCATAGAGGGCCGCGCCGACGTCGCCCGTGAACAGGGTGTAGCGGCCGCGGCCGTAGGCCGCGCGGGCGCGTTCGACCTGCTCGAGGGCGTGCATCGCGAACCGGCGGGCCCGGTCGAGCCACGCCTCGTCGCCCGTGACCGTGTAGCCCCGGAGGAGCGCGTAGCCGTTGCCGGCGGTCCCGTGACAGAGGCCCGCGCCCTTGGCGAGCGGCCCGGCTCGCCAGGTGAGCTCGGCGCCGCCGAGCAGGAGGTCGGATGGCATGAGGTCGCCGACCGTGGCGACGACGCCGGGGGCCCCGTGGCACCACTGGACGCGGTCGACGCGCTCGGCGCCGACGACCGGAGGCCAGTTCACGAACGGGCCGTCCGCCACCGCGTGCTCGCGCAGGACCGGCTCGATCCGCGACCGAAGGTCCTCGTCGTCGAGGTAGCCGCGCAGCGCGTGGACGTTCCCGACGAAGCCGTGCGCGGGGCCGATGAACTGCCGCGCGTTCCCGGAGAGCTCCTGCGTCCAGAGGCCGCCGCGCCGCTCCCACTCCTCGACGAGGATCGCCGCCGATTGCCGCCACTCTTTCGCCAGACCGGCCTCACGGGCGGCGAGCATCGTGCCGGGCGAGCCCCACATCAGCTCCCACGTCGGGTTGCGCTCGTTCTCGACGACGAGCTCGCGCAGCCGCTCGTCGTCCGCGCCGGCCGCACCGACGATCCGCGCGACGAGCAGGATCCCCGCCTCCCCCCACCAGACACTCGACGGATCGTCGGCGAAGTCGGGCTGCTCGCCGTACCGGCGGAGCGCGTCGTCGGCGAGTGAGGCGAGATCGAGACTCGAGCCGAGCCGGTGGAGCGCCCAGATCATCCCGGCCGATCCGAGATAGAGGCTCGTCGGCCTGTCGCGGAGGTCGCCGTCTTCGTCGTCGAGCGGGTGGTTCGGCCAGCCGCCGTCGGCGAGTGAGGCTTCCGCGTCCGCGACGATCGCGGCGATCCCCTCGGCGGCGCGCCCGGCGTCCCACGGCGTCTCGGTCAGCGGCTCGTGGGCGGACGGGTCGTAGATCAAGACCAGACATGTTGCTGGAAAGGCAGACCCGGCAGCCGCCCTTGCCAAGCGAACATATGTTCGCTTTGATCTATCGGGTGCAACTCGCGCTCGACGCGCTCGACCGTCTGGTGGACACGCTCGAGGAGCGCGGCCCGCTCTCGGTCGTCGAGGCCGCCCGCTCCCTCTTCGCCACGCCCACGATCTCGGAAGGCCTCGCGTGCTCCCTGTTGGCCGATGTGACCGCCGGCGACAGCCGGGTCGTCTGCACCGGCGCCACCGTCGCGCTCGCCGGACGGCGAGCCGACCCGCTGCTGGAGGAGGCCGCGTTCGTCGTCTTCGACCTGGAGACGACCGGGCTCTCGGCCGCACGTGACCGTATCTGCGAGCTCGGGGCCGTTCGCGTGCGGGCGCTCGAGCCCGTCGGCTCCTTCCAGTCGCTCGTCAATCCGGGCGTCCGGCTCCCCGATCCCGTCGCCCGCCTCACGGGGCTGCGAGAGCAGGAGCTGCGGCACGCACCGTCGGTCTCGAGCGTTCTCGGCCGCTTCCTGACCTTTGCGGGCGACGACCTGCTCGTCGCGCACAACGCCCGCTTCGACCAGCGCGTCCTCGAGCGGCAGCTGGAGCGACTCCACGGCCGGCGCCTGTCCGAGCCGCCGCTCTGCACGGCGGCGCTCGCGCGCCGCCTGCTCGAGGGGCGGCTCCGCCGCGTCGGCCTCGCCTCGCTCGCCCACTTCTTCGGCGTTCCCACCAGACCGTGCCACCGTGCCCTTCCCGACGCCGAGGCGACGGCCCAGGTGCTCGTGCACCTGATCGGCGTGGCGCAGGAGGTCGGGGCGAGGCGGCTCTCCGACCTGCGCGCGCTCGCCGCCCCGCGCAAGCGCCGGGTCTACGGCAAGCGTGCCCTCGCGCGCGGCGCCCCGACGCGGCCCGGCGTCTACCTGTTTCGCGACCGCCACGACCAGGTGCTCTACGTTGGCCGGGCTCGCGACCTCCGCGCCCGCCTTCGCTCCTACTTCCGCAGCGAGGGTCAGCGGCCGTCGGTCGAGGCGGCCCTGCTCGCGCTCGAACGCATCGAGTGGCGGGTGCAGGGCTCCGAGCTCGAGGCCGCACTCGAGGAGCTCAGGCTGATCCGGGAGCTCCAGCCGCCCGCCAATTCCCGCAGCCGCCGGAAGGAGCACGGCGTCTACCTGAGACGCCGCGGCGAGGACTTCGTCGTCACGAAGACCGCGACCCGGCTCGGCCCGATCGGGAGCCGCCGAAGAGCCTCGCTCGCGGCCCGCGCGCTTGCTTCGAGCACTGCCGAGGAGCTCGACGGCCTCCTCGAGGGCGGGCCGCTGCCGCGGCTCCGGGCACGGCTCTCGCACTTGGCCGAGAGCCTCCGCTACGAGGAGGCGGCCCGCCTGCGTGACCGCATCGAGGCGCTCGAGCACGTCGTCGAGCGCCTGCGCCGGCTGGAGCGACTGCGCCGACTGGAGCTCTGTCTGATCGCTCCGGCGACCGAGTCGGGCTGGCGGAAGGCCTTCTTCGTCTGCGGCGGCGCGGTCCAGGCCGTTCGCCCGCTGCCGCCGGGAGCAGGCGCGAGGCTCGAGATCGGCGCCGGGCTCGCGCTCTGCCGAGCCGCCCGCGAGCGTGCCGAGGACACGCTGACTTCCGAGCAGGCGGAAGACCTCCTGCTCCTCGACGGCTTCGTTCGCCGTCCGCCGCCCGAGCTTGCCGTGCTGCCGCTCGACGCCGAGCGGATAACCGAGCACCTCATGCACAGACGGCTACCCCGGGCGGCCTGAGAATCGGGATCACGGCACTGCGACCTGCTTGGCGCGCGTGCGAGACAGCGTCACCGGGCCGGTGGCGGCCACCACGACCGAAGCCGCGACGATCATCAGCCCGACGTAGATCAGGAAGGGCTGAGCCACCTGGTCGTCGAGCGGCTCGAGAAAGACGGTCAGCCCCAGGTTGGATGCCGCGTGGAACAGCACCACGATCAACAGGCTCCCGCCGGTGCCGTTGTACATCCACGTGAGCACGATCGAGGAGGCGACGGTGAGCACGACCCACGGGGCGAAGAGGCCGATCGGGCGGAGGTCCGCGCCGACGAGGTACAGCGGCAGGTGCCAGACACCCCACGCGACACCGAGGACGACGCTCGCGGCCAGGGCGCTCCGCCCGGCCTGCAGATGTGGGAGGGCAAAGCCGCGCCATCCGAGCTCCTCGCCGCCCGCGCTGCCCGGGAAGATGAAGAGAAGGAACAGGAGCACGGCCCCCGTCACGGTGACGGTGACGCGACGAGCACGATCGCCACCGCGGAAGGCACCAAGGATCCGAGGAGCTGCAGAAAGAACGCAGGCCCGGTGGGCGAGTCGTCTCCGGAGACGACGAGCGGCAGCCACAGCGACCAGGAGATCGCGTACGCGAGGACGAAGAAGCTCGCGAGCGGACGCTCCCGGATCAGGCCCGGGAGGAGTGGCGTCAGGTCGCCGGCACCGCTGCGACCTGCTCTTCGCGAAGGGAGACGTAGGTCCAGACGGCCTTGACGACGGCCCAGCCGAGCCCGGCCAACGCGCTGGCAACCAAGAGGTAGACCAGGTCGGGGAATCCGGTGGCGAGAACCGAGAGCGGCAAGCCGAGCTGCTTCGGCGCGAGCACCAGAACGAACAGCGCCCAGAGCAGGCTCAGCGCCAGGGTGAGGCCGATGCGCAGCCACGGGCGGCGTCGGATCCGCCCGCGGTGGAGCGCGACGACCCCGGTGGCGATCCCGCGGGCCTGCAGCGCGAGCAGGGCGAACAGCGCCGCGTAGACCATGAAGATCGGGACGTTCGACGGCGGAGAAGCCGGCTCTTCCCCTTCGAGCAGGCTGGCGACCCCGTCGGCGACGGTGCCCATGCGACCGTTGGTGAAGAGGTCGAGGGAGTTCTCGCCGTTCATCAGGACTGCGACTCCCCTTCGGCTCTGCGGCACGAGCACGATGTTCGCGTGGAAGTTGAACGTCTCGCCCTGGTGGTGGACGGCCGGGATGTCGTTGCGGGGGCCGACGAACCAGCCCATGCCGTACGACGTCTCCGCCTCCGGCGTCGGAACGGCCGGGCGGTGGAGCTCGCCGATCCCGGCGGGCGAGAGAACCGACGTGACGCCGTACCGGCCGCCGTTGAGCTGGGCGACGAGGTAGTGGGTCAAGTCCTCGGCGCTCGAGATGAGGTAGCCCGCCGGCAGGAGTCCGCGGTTGTACGGCAGGTCGGCCGACCTCGGCCGGCCGAACCAGTAGTTGTGACCGGTCGCGAGCCCTG
>DASSSO010000071.1:0-20701 GCA_035776735.1 Gaiellaceae bacterium
CGAACGCAAGGTGCAGCGGATCATCCTCACCCGGCCCGCGGTCGAGGCCGGCGAGCGCCTCGGGTTCCTGCCGGGGGACATGCTCGCCAAGGTCGATCCGTACCTGCGCCCGCTGTTCGACGCGCTCTACGACATGCTCGACCCGGAGCGCGCGAACACCTATATGGACCGCGGCACCGTCGAGGTGGCGCCGCTCGCCTTCATGCGCGGCCGCACCCTGAACGACTCGTTCATCATCCTCGACGAGGCGCAGAACACCTCTCCCGAGCAGATGCAGATGTTCCTGACGCGGCTCGGCTTCGGCTCGAAGGTCGTCGTCACCGGCGACGTGACCCAGATCGACCTCCCGCGCGACCAGGCCTCGGGGCTGATCCAGGTGCGGGAGATCCTGAGCGCGATCGACGGGATCGGCTTCGTCGAGTTCTCGCACCAGGACGTCGTCCGGCACAAGCTCGTGCAGCGGATCGTCGAGGCGTACAAGCACCACGCCGAAGAGCCGGGCACCGCTCGCAAGCGGTAGGTGCCGGTGGTCGCCGTCGAGGTCGAGAACCGGAGCGGGGCAGCGGTCGACGAGGCGGGCGCGGTCGAGCTCGCGCGGCGCGTGCTCGCGGCCGAGGGGATCGACGAGGGCGAGCTCGGGCTCGCGTTCGTCCCGCCTGAGGAGAGCCGCGCGCTGAAGCAGGAGCACCTCGGGATCGACGAGGCGACGGACGTGCTCTCGTTCCCGCTCGACGGCCGCGAGGAGCTGCCCGCCGGGATGCCACGGGCGCTCGGCGACCTCGTCATCTGCCCGCAGGTGGTCGGCGAGGAGTGGCGCGCGCCGCTCGTGCACGGGCTGCTGCACCTGCTCGGCTACGACCACGGCGCCGAGATGGAGGAGCGCGAGCGGATGCACGCATGATGACCGCGGTCGTCCTTCTCGGCCGCGAGCCGGTCGCGCCGGAGCTCCTCGCCGAGCGCTGGGCCGGGCTCGAGGGCGCAGCATGAGCGCCCGCCGCCCGCCCTCGATCATCGAGTCCTTCAACTTCGCCTTCGAGGGGATCATCCACGTGCTCCGCACGCAGCGGAACATGCGCATCCACTTTCTGATCGCCGCCGGAGTGCTGATCGGGGCGCTGATCGTCGGCGTGAGCAAGCTCGAGCTCGTCGTGCTGCTGATGGCGATCTCGTTCGTGCTGATCGCCGAGATGATCAACTCCGCGCTCGAGGCCGGGATCGACGTGGCGACGACGTCGTTCGACCCGCTCGCCAAGCTCGCCAAGGACATCGCCGCCGGCGCCGTCCTGATCGCGACCGTCAACGCGGTCGCCGTCGGCTATCTGATCTTCGTCGACCGAGTCAAGGATCCGAGCTCGCGCACGCTCGACCGGATTCGCGACGCGCCGACGGAGATCACGCTCGTCGCGCTCGTCCTGACGGTGATCCTCGTCATCGGCGCGAAGGCCTACACCGGCCGCGGCCGGCCGCTCCGCGGCGGCCTGCCGTCAGGGCACTCGGCGATCGCCTTCGCCGGCTGGATGGCGGCCACGTACATCCTCGGCGATTCGACCCACTGGTTCCTGATCTCGACGCTGACGTTCATCATGGCCCTGCTCGTGGCGCAGACGCGGATCGAGGCCGGCTTCCACTCCTTCGTCGAGGTCGTCTCCGGCGGCGTACTCGGCGCGCTGGTCACGCTCGTCCTCTTCCAGCTCTTCTGGTCGTGACGGACGCGGACCGGGAGCTGCTCGCACGGGCCGACGCGGCGGCGGCGAAGGCCTACGCGCCATACTCGAAGTTCCACGTCGGCGCTGCGGTGCGGACGCGGGACGGGCGCATCTTCGAAGGCGTCAACGTCGAGAACGCCGCCTACCCGCTCGGTATCTGCGGCGAGAAGACGGCGCTCGCAGCGGCTGCGTCGGCCGGCGTGCGACCGGGGGAGATCGAGGCGCTCGCGGTGAACGCCTCGCCGTGCGGGGGCTGCCGCCAGTGGTTCCACGAGTTCGGCATCGACCGGGTGATCTACCGCCGCGCGAACGGCGAGATCGCGGTCACCACCCCCGACGAGCTCCTGCCCGATACGTTCGAGCTGTGAGGTCGGGCTTCGTTTCTGTCGCAGGGCGGCCGAACGTCGGCAAGTCGACGCTCGTGAACGCCCTGGCGGGCGGGAAGGTGGCGATCACCTCGGACAAGCCGCAGACGACCCGCCGGCGCATCTTCGGCGTGGCGAACGGACCGGATCATCAGCTCGTGCTCGCGGATCTTCCGGGCTTCCAGCGTCCGCGTGACGCGTTGACCGAGCACATGCAGCGGACGGTGGACTCGTCGTTCGAGGACGTCGACGCCGTGTTGTTCGTGCTGGACGCGCGCGATCGCATCGGCGCCGGCGACCGCTTCATCGCGCGGCGGGTCTTCGAGCTCGGGGTTCCGGTCGTGATCGCCGTCAACAAGGTCGACCGGCTGAAGCCGGGCCACGTCGCCTCGCAGATGCAGACCGCCTCGCGGCTCGGCGACTTCCACGCGCTGCATCCCGTGAGCGCGAAGACGGGGGACGGGGTGGACGAGTTGCGTGCCGAGCTCGTCGAGCTGCTGCCCGAGGGGCCGGCGTACTTCCCGCTCGACCAGCGGACCGATCTCTCGATGGAGGAGCAGATCGCCGAGCTCGTCCGCGAGAAGGCGATCCAGCTGACGCGCGACGAGGTTCCGCACTCGATCACCGCCGCGGTCGAGGAACTGGAGGAGAAGGTCGTGCGGGTCGTGGTCTACGTCGAGACCGACTCGCAGAAACAGATCCTCGTCGGCAAGGGCGGCTCGATGGTCCGGGAGATCGGGACGAGGGCGCGGCCGGAGGTGGAGGCCCTGGTGGGGCATCCCGTCTTTCTCGAGCTGATGGTCAAGGTGCGGCCGAAGTGGCGGCGCGACGAGCGCATGCTCGAGCGGCTGGGCCTCTGAGCCCGGCGCACTTTCGGCGCGGACGCGTCACAGACACGCGCGGAGTTCCGGACTAGGATCGACAGCGGGTGGTGGCCCGGGGTGGCCCCAGGCGAGGGGCGCCCGGAGCGCTACTCCCAAGCGCCGTGGATGGCGCCCATCAGCACCAGCGCCACCAGCTGATAGCCCGCGTTGATCAGCCACAGCTCGCGCGGCCTGCCGCTGAAGTAGGTCGTCACTGCAAGCACCGTGGCCACGAAGCCGACCCAGGCGAGCCCGCCGACGAGCGCCCCGTTCCAGAGATCGTCCACCTCCGCCCAGCGCATGATCCGCGCGAGCGCGTACGAGGTGACGAGCGCGGCGACCGCGGACAGCAGGTAGCCGAGCGCGGCGTCACCGAGCTCCTCCCGCGTCCGCCCGACGGCCCGCATCCACCTGTCTGCGAAGAGGATCGGCGAGTACCAGAGCGCGCCCAGCACCATCGGCACCAGCGCGGCGACGAGGACGGCGAGGTAGTTGACGTCGACGTCCTGCACGCGGCGATTCTCTCACTGGCTCCGGACGCGGAGCAGCACGAGATCCTGGGGCCGATTGCCCTTCGCACCCTCCGGGAGATACGAGACGACCTCGAACCACGGCTTCACCAGCCGCTCGAGCGCGCCGGGCGGATGAAACGCGGTGCAGAGGTTCGTCCCGGCGACGACGCCCCAGCGGACGACGATCTCGCCGGCGTCGAAGAGTCGCTGTTCGTCGGGCTTCAGCCGGACGCGGTAGGGCTCCCCGTGCACGCTGACGAGCACCCAGCGACGGGCGACGCGGGCGAGCTCCTCGAGCCAGCGGCGCTGCGTGTCGACCGGAAGGTGGGTCAGCACGGACATGGCGTAGACGAGGTCGTAGGAGTTGTCCGCTGCTTCGAGCGGCGGTTCGGCCCCGTTCACACCGAACGTGCCGAACGGCAGGTTCTCACGGCACCACGCGATCAGCGTCGGATTGAAGTCCGTCCCGTGGAGCTCGGCGGGCAGGTCGCGCCACCACCTGATCACGCGGCCGCAGCCGCAGCCGAAGTCGAGGATCGAGCGCATCGACTCGAGTCGCTCCGGGACGGCGTCGCGGATCGACTCGGCGGCCGCCCTCCCACCCTCGAGGAACCAGTCCGCCTGCGGGACGCCGGCGACCATCAGGCGGAGGCGGGCGGGCGGCAGCGGGAGCCCGTCGTCCGCCGTGCCGCCGCGCCCGCGAAGCGCGCGCAGCCCCTCGTAGACGCGGTAGGCGGGGAGGAGGAGCCCGAGCCGGTTCAGCATCCCGAGGAGGCGCCGCTTCACAGCGGCGCAATCTATTGGGGCGCGCCGCCCGGCCGTGGGTCGAGGGCTACACTCAACCGATGGCCAAGGCGCCCGCTCAAACGGGTCGTGCGCGGCCGCGCCGATCGCCAGGGCCCGTACGAGATCGCGGCGTTCCTGGAGCTGAAGACGGGTCTGGCACCCGATCGGCGTCTGAGCTGCCTTCGTATCTAGATCAGGTTGCCCCCGCCTCCTCCCCGATGCGAGCCTAGCCGCGCCGTCCGCGCAGATGTGTCACGGGAGCGTGCCGGAACGGTGAAGATGCCGGGCGTGACTCCTCGGGTGGGCAGGTGACCGAGCGCAGGCTGAGCCACGCGATCGCCGAGGGCGATGGGATCTCCGTCATCGCCCTCGTCGACGGTGCCGAGGCGGCTCGCGCCGCCGAGGAGGCCGGCGCCGAGTGCGTGCTCGTCGCCGCCCCACACGAGGCGGGCCTCTCGGCGATCCGGGCCGCCACCGAGCTGCCGATCCTCGTCGTCTTCGACCGCGATCGCCCGGTGCCCGAGGAGGCCGACGCCTGCATCGTGGACGTCCGGGACGACGACCGCGAGTGGCTGGAGGCCGTGCGCGCGGACCTGGCAGGCCGGGCCGAGCTCGCCCCCCGCATCTCCACCGAGGAACACCTCGAGTTCGTCCTCGAGGAGCTCGACCCGGAAGTGCTCGTCCTCGGCGCGGACGGCGACGAGCCGCTCGCGGAGGCGCTCGAGCTCCTGCCGGACGTCCCGGCCGGGAAGCTCGCGATCGCGGACGTCGGCGCACGCACGCGGGACGAGGTCGTCGAGCTCGAGCGGGCGGGCGTCGACGGGGTCATCGTCTCCGCCGGGAACATCGCCGACCTCGTGGGCACGGCCCCGCCGGAAGCCTGATCCGCGCGCGGTGCCGCGCGGGCTGACCCTCGCACGGGAGCCGAGCCGGTGGGGGAACCGCTGGCTCGCGCTCGGAGCGCTTCTCGCCGGGGCGGCCGCGATCCGGCTCGCCGGCGTCCGTTACGGCCTCCCGTTCCCCCTCCTCAACCCGGGCGAGGAGAGCATCGTCCCGCGCGCCTGGAGCATGAGCCACGGCGGCGGCCTCGACCCCGATTGGTTCGAGTACCCGAGCCTCCTGATGTACGCGATCGCACCGTTCCAGAGCTGGACGGACGATCCTTCGTACCTCTCCGCCCGCCTGGTCGTCGTCGCCCTCGGGCTCGCGGGGGTCGCCGCCGCCTGGTGGCTCGGCGGCCGCGCCTACGGGACGATGGCCGGATTCGTCGCGGCGGCGGTCACCGCCGTCGAGGTCACGCATGTCGAGTACTCGCGAATGGCGGTCACGGACGTCCCGATGACGCTCGGCGTCGCCGCCGCTCTGGCGCTCATGGTCACCGGGCGCCTGCCCTCCGCGGGGGCCGTGATCGGGATCGCCGCCGGGTTCAAGTACCCCGCGTTCACGCTGCTCGTGCCGCTCGTGGTCGCCGGCTGGGGGCAGTGGCGCCGCCTCGCGCTCTCGGCGGCGCTGGCGCCGCTCGCCTTCCTGGTGACGAGCCCGTACTTCGCAATCCACCTCGGCGAGGCGCTCGGCGACGTCCGTCGGGTCCAGGAGCTCGGTCGCAAGGGATGGCTCGGGTTCGAGAACGACCACGCCGCCCCGATCGCCTTCGTCGACCGGCTCTGGGAGGGGATGGGCCCGGCGCTGCTCGTCGCCCTGCTCGGCCTCGTGCTCGCCCTCGTCCACCGGACCTACGCCGACCGGATCCTCGCGGCGTTCGTGCTCGCCTACTTCGCGACCCTGCTCCCGCTCGACGCGCACTTCGACCGCTACGTGCTCCCGCTCGTTCCTGCGCTCGGCGCCCTCGCCGGCCGGGTGCGCGCGCTCGCTTCGGTGACGCTTCTCCTGCTCGTCATCCCGGCCGTGTGGGCGATCGGAGACACGGCGCCGCTGAGGAAGACCGACACGCGGGTCGCGGCGCAAGACTGGATGGAGGAGAACCTAACCCCGGGCGTGCTCGTCGCCGCCGACCCGTCGACGGCGACGCCCGAGAGCGTGCGGCCGCTCCGGCTCGCGCTTCCCGGCCCCGGGCGTTCTCCCGATCCCGAGCGCGACCTCGGACGGCTTCGCGAGCTCGGCGTCGGCTACGTCGTCGTCACGGGCGCCGTCGCCGACCTCGTCACGGCGGCGGGAGACCGCTATCCGCGCGACGTGCGCTTCTACGACCAGCTCGAGCGGCAGGGGAACCGGCGCTTCTACCGGGCGGCGAACGGCAAACTGGCTGGACCTTGGGTAGCGGTGTACGAGCTGTAGAGGGGTCCGTGGCGGCGCAGCGGCACCGCGTGGCGGTCGCGGGCGCCGTCTTCGTCTCCGGTGGAGTCGTCCTCGGGATGGAGATCGCCGCGAGCCGCGTGCTCGCGCCTTTCTTCGGCAACTCGCTCTTCGTCTGGGGATCGCTGATCGGGATCGTCCTCGCCGGGCTCTCGGTCGGCTACTGGGCGGGAGGCGTGCTCGCCGACCGCCGGCCGGAGCCGCGCCTGCTGGCCGCCGTCATGGGACTGGGGGCGCTCGGGGTGCTCGCGATCCCGATCCTCGACGAACCGGTGCTCGAGGCGATCGTGGAGTGGGACCCGGGCCCGCGGCTGAACCCGCTCCTCGCAGCGATCGCGCTCTTCGGGGCACCGAGCGTGATCCTGGCCGGGGTCGCGCCCATCGCCGTCCGGCTGCACGCGCAGTCGCTCTCGACCCTCGGGCACACCGCGGGGCGCCTCTTCGCGATCTCGACCGCCGGCTCGATCGCGGGCACCTTCGCCACCGCGTTTTGGCTGATCCCCGAGTTCGGCACCGACCAACTGCTCGGTATCGCCGCGGCCGCGCTCTTCGTCGCCGCCGCGCTGTTCTCGGTGGCCGAGCGGCTCGTCGGAACCGCGGCGCTCGCCCTGGCGGGCGCCGTCCTCGCGGGCTTCGCCGCCGTCTCGCTGGCGCCCGAGACGGGAGGCACGATCACCGAGGCGCAGGCGAGGAACTGGTCGCCGCTCTACCGCCGCGCCGGCTCCGTCGGCGGCCAGCAGCCGACGGACGTCGCCGGCCTCACGCTCCGCTACGCGAAGGACACGCGGTACCACCGCCTCACGGTTGCCGACGACCAGACGAACCGGTACCTCCGGTTCGACAACTCGTACCAGAGCGGCATGCCGCTCGCCCGCCCGTTCGGGACCTCGTTCCAGTACGTGGACTACTTCCACCTCGCGCGGGCCTACAAGCCCGACGCGCGCGACGTCCTGTTCATCGGGCTCGGCGGCGGCTCGTCGCCCAAGCGGCTGTGGCGGGACTTTTCCGACCTGCAGATTCAGGCGGTCGAGCTCGACCCCGTGGTCGTCGACGTCGCCTACCGTTTCTTCCAGCTCCCGCGCGACGACCGCCTGAAGGTCGCGGTCGACGACGGCCGGCGCTGGCTCGACGACGACGAACGGAAGTGGGACGCGATCCTGATCGACGCGTTCTACGCCGACGCGATCCCGTTCCACCTCTTCACGAGCGAGTTCATGGAGCTCGTCCGCTCGCGGCTGAACCCGGGCGGCGTCGTGATCACGAACACCATCGGCTCGATCGAGGGCGAGCAGTCGAGGCTGTTCCGCTCGGTCTACCGGACCTACCGCACGGCCTTCCCGACCGTGCTCGTCCACCCCGTGAAGCTTCCCGGGGACGAGGGCGACGACGCCATCCGCAACCTGATGCTCGTCGCGACCGAGCAGGCCGCTCCGGCGAAGGAGTTCCTGGTCGAGCGCTGGCGCGAGGTCCGGGCGAACTCGAACGGGGCCCCGGACTTGACGAAGGCGATCAACGACCGGCGCGACGCCGACGTCTCGATCGCCGGCGTGCCGACGCTGACCGACGACTATGCGCCGACCGATGCCCTTCTGCTGATCGAGTGACAGGGCTACCCTCTTAGCGGGGTGCGAAGGGCTCTCTTGATCGTTGCGCTGGCGCTCGCCGCCGCGGGCTGCTCGTACGGGGACGACGGCGTCGAGGAGACCGCGTCCGCCAGGGACCGGGCCGCCGCCTGTCCCGCGGCCTGGAAGGCGGGCTGGCAGCAGCTCGCGAACGACGTCGGGATCCCGGTCTACTGCCCGAGCTGGATGCCGAGCCCGATCGACGCGCACATCGGCGGCCAGTGGAACAGCGACGGCGTGATCGTCGACGACGACAAGAGCTACCTCGCCGGCTTCCTCTGGCACGAGGCGGGGAGCGGCGACGTCCACGTCAACTTCCGCGGCTATCCCGGCAAGACGGCGATCCCGCGCTGCATCGACACGCAGACCTCCGGCGGCAAGACCCGGCGTCGCTCCGTTCCCTGCTTCAGCGACGAGCAGGGGACGCGGCAGGTTGGGAACAAGACGGTCACCGTCTACACGGTGTCGCGGGACGCGGACCAGTGGCACGTGACCTACACGTGGATCGAGGACGGCTCGCTGTACGCAGTCAGCGAGCACGTCGCGCCGCCGCTCACCTTCCGCAGGGTGCTGCAGAACCTCGACCGGATCGTCGGCGGGCTCGAGGCCATCGAACCGAAGGCCTAGGTTGAGCCTTACCCGCAAGCAGCTCCTCGGCGGAGCCGCCGCCGGCGCCCTCGGCGCTGCGGGGATCTATGAGCTCGTCGACAAGCTCGCCGAGTCGCCGCAGCGGGCCGAGGCGGGCTCGCTGCAGGAGGAGCAGTACCTCCTCACGGGCGCGAAGCTCCTGACGCACGAGGGCGTCGAGGTGATCGAGCCGCCGCTGCACCACCAGGTCGTGACCGCCACGGTCCGAGGGGAGCCGGGACGGCGCGAGCTGCGCGAGGCGCAGCGGGTGCTCGAGGACGCCGTTGCGGCGATCGAGCGCCGCTACGAGCCGAGCCCGGCCGGGCTTGCGGTGACCGTGGCCTGGGGCCTGCCGTACTTCCGCCGCTTCGTCCCGGAGCTCGCCGACCGCCACTTGCCGGTCGACCGCCGCGCTTCGACGAGCGCGGACCGCCCGGTCTCGGCCGTCCTCGATGCGAGCCGGTTCCCCAGCGACCCGAAGACGACGATCCTCGAGGAGAACGAGGTCGCCTTCCTCCTCCGGAGCGACGACCGCGAGCACGTCGCCGACGCGGCCCGGTCGCTGTTCGCGGACACCGACGACCTCTTCGAGCTGACCAGCATCCGCAAGGGGTTCCAGGGAGGCGGCTTCTCCGGCGGCCCCGGCCTGCCCAAGCAGATGGCGAGCGCCGCGGGCATCCAGGGCGCCGACCTGATCCCCGACGGCGCGCAGCTCTTTCTCGGCTTCACGTCGACGCAGCGCGCGGCCCAGGGCCCGTCGCGGATCGCGAGCTTCGAGACCCTCGGGCTCGTCGACGTCCGAGAGGGCTACTTCCGCGGAGGCACGCACATGCACCTCTCGCACCTGTTCGAGAACGTCGAGGCCTGGTACCTCGACTTCGACTTCCGCGACCGCGTCGACACGACGTTCAGGCCGGGGTTCCAGGCTCGGGAGGGAGCCCAGACCCTGCCGCAGGATCCCGAGGACGCCTCGTCGCAGGCCGACCTCGTTGCCGACTACCGACGCTCGGGGGCGATCGGGCACAGCAGCTCGATCCAGCCGACCTCGCGCCTGCAGATGGACGTGATGGGCGCGGACGGCGAGTTGTACGCGAAGGGCACCGCGATTCCGCTCCGGGCGGACTTCAACACCCTCGACAACCCGTTCTTCTGGACGTCCGATCCCGAGCGCGACCGCCGGTCGGACCAGCCGGAGGCCGGCCTCCACTTCATCACCTTCAACCCCTCGAGCGACGATTTCCGCCGCAACCGCCTGGCGATGGACGGCTTCCTGCCCGACGGCACGCGGCTCCCCCTGCAGGCGCGGTCGCGGGCGCAGGGCCTCAACTCTGTTCTCCGCACGACGCACAGGCAGAACTACGTCGTGCCGCCGCGCTCGCACCGCAGCTTCCCGCTCGCCGAGCTCGGCTAGGAGGGTTTGGCGGGAAGGCGCTCGTTGCCAGCGCGGCCTGGCGGCATAGCCGGTTTTGCGCCAAACCCTCCTAGGCGGGGATCACGAGCGTCACGAACGTGAGGCTCGCCTCGCCGACGCGCCCCGTGACCTCCCAGCAACCTCCGGCCGGGAAGGTGATCGCGGTCGACTGGAAGCCGTTGTCGCCGTAGCCGTTCGGGATGCTGGCGCCGAACGGCGGCGCGGGCGCGTCGAGCCGGAGGCCGTCGATCCCACCCGGCTTCATACGGTCGCCGAGAGCCGTGGGGCTTTCGGCGAAGCTCGGCGTTCAGCCGAAGAAGGCCCGAGCGGTGTCGAACCAGTCCGGCGGGACCGTCTTGAGCTCGCGGGTCGCTTCCTCGAGCGAGACGTCGACGACGGCGTCGCCGTGCAGGGCCGCCATGCGGCCGAAGTGCCTCTCGTCCACGAGGTCGGCCGCCTTCAGGCCGAAGCGGGTCGCGAGGATCCGGTCGCGCGGCGTGGGTGAGCCGCCGCGCTGGACGTGCCCCAACACGGTCACCCTAGTCTCGTAGCCCGTCCGCTCCTCGATGTCTCGGGCGAGTGCCTCGCCGACGCCTCCCAGCCGGACATGGCCGAACTGGTCGGTCTCCGCCTCCTGGGTCACGGTCCGCTGCTCTCCCGACTCGTAGGTGAGCTCGTAGCCCTCGCTGACGACGACGATCGAGAAATCCTTCCCGCGCTCGTGCCGCCGCCTGATCTCCTTGCACGCCGCCTCCACCGTGATCGGCTGCTCCGGGATCAGGATCGCGTCTGCGCCGCCGGCGAGCCCGCTCATGACCGCGATCCAGCCCGTGTGGCGGCCCATGACCTCGACGACCATGACGCGGTTGTGCGACTCAGCCGTCGTGTGCAGCCGGTCGATCGCTTCGGTGGCGATGAAGACCGCGGTGTCGAAGCCGAAGGTGTAGTCCGTGCCCGAGAGGTCGTTGTCGATCGTCTTCGGGACGCCGACGACGGGGAAGGCGTGCTCGGCGTGGAGCCGGGCCGCAACCCCGAGCGTGTCCTCGCCTCCCACGGCGACGAGCGCGTCGAGGTGCTCCGACTCGACGGTCTGCAGGACCCGCTGGACGCCGTCCTCGCTCTTGTACGGATTCGTCCGCGAGGTGCCGAGGATCGTGCCCCCGCGCGGGAGGAGCCCGGAGATCGCGCGGTAGTCGAGCGGCTGGAAGAGCCGGTCCGTCAACCCGCGCCAACCCTCGCGGACGCCGATCACCTCGTAGCCGCGGTCGAGAGACCGGCGGGTGACGGCGCGGATGACCGCGTTCAGCCCGGGACAGTCGCCGCCGCCCGTGAGGATCCCAATCCGGCCAGCCACAGGGCTACCCTATTCGCACAGGCCGAAGTGGCGGAACTGGCAGACGCGCCGGACTCAAAATCCGGTGGCCTTCGGGCCGTGTGGGTTCGATTCCCACCTTCGGCACCTTCTTGGCGCCTGCGGCGCCTCATGTCGTCGCCGAAAGTCGTGAGACTTTCGGCGAAGCGCGACGCCCGAGGGTTCCGAGTTGCGGTAACGAACCGCACACCGGATACTTGCCCAGGAGCGCGGATCGGCGGCGGCACTCCGCCTTCCGCACAGGGAATAACCGGCGATGGAGGAGGCGTAGTGATTTCGAGAAGACGAGGGGTGCTCGGGTTCCTGATCTTGCTCATTGCCGTCCTGGCACTCGCGGCCGTCGGCTGCGGAGGCGACGACGACGACGGCGACGGTGGCGGCGGTGGAGCGGTTGAGGCCCTCCCGTCCGCTGCCTGTGGTCCCATCCGCCAGGGCGACGACGACCCGGACGCGCTGATCGCGTCCGATCTCCCGCTGCAGGGTGCGAACCGCGCACTGACGACAGAGATGGCCGACGCCATCGAATACATCCTCGACTCCCACGAATGGAAGGCCGGCGACACCGTGCTCGGCTACCAGTCCTGTGACGACTCCACGGCGCAGGCCGGGAGCTGGGACTCGGCCAAGTGCTCGTCCAACGCCCGCGCGTACGCGAACAACGCGGCCGTGATCGGCGTCATCGGCACGTTCAACTCGGGGTGCGCGAAGCTCGTGATCCCGATCGCGAACCGCGAGTCGCTGGCGATGGTCAGCCCGGCGAACACGTACCCGGGCCTCACCGAAGGCGGCCCCGGGACCGAGTCGGGCGAGCCGGACGTCTACTACCCGGGCGGGACGCGCAACTACGCGCGCGTCGTCTGGAACGATCAGTTCCAGGGCGCCGCGAACGCGCAGTACGCCCAGGAGCTGGGCGTGAAGCGGGTCTTCATCCTCAACGACAGCGAGACCTACGGTCTGGGAATCGCGACGCTCTTCGCCGAGTACGCAGAGAAGCTCGGCATCGAGGTCCTCGCGAACCAGAAGTGGGACAAGAAGGCCTCGAGCTACGAGTCCCTGGCCAGCCGCATCCGCTCCTCGGGCGCCGACGCCGTGTTCCTCGGCGGCATTGTCTGCAACAACGGCGGCAAGCTGATCAAGGACATCAAGGCCGGTGCTCCCGACGTCCAGTTGATCGGTCCTGACGGGTGGACGCCGATCTCCGCGACGATCGAGGGCGCAGGCGCGGCTGCGAACGACATGTACATCACGCAGCCGGGCATCCCGGTCGACCAGCTGACCGGCGCAGGCAAGGAGTTCGTCGACGGCTTCACCGAGCAGTTCGGTAAGGCCCCGAACCCCTACACCGCCTATGCGGCGCAGGCGGCCGAGGTCCTGATCGCGGCGATCGAGAAGGGCGGCACCGACCGGACCGCGGTCTCGTCCGCGCTCTTCGAGACCGACATCCAGGACGGCATCGTGGGCTCCTTCCAGATCGACGAGAACGGCGACACGACCCTCGGGGCGGTCTCCGTGTACCAGGTGAAGAACGGAGAAGAGACCTACGTGAAGACCGTCTCGCCGGAACTCGAGTTCGTCGAGGGCGGCTAGCAAGGACAGAGAATCGAATCCGTCGGGGGAGGACGTCCGTCCTCCCCCGACGCTTCGAAGGGATCAGATGGCCACGCAGGCGCGCCGACTCCCGTTTCCAACCCTCGCCGGGCGGCTTCCGGACTACATCGTGCCGGCGATCGGGATCTTGCTCGTCGTCCTGCTCGTGGTCTGGCTCGGGGTCAACCTCATCAAGACGCCGAGTGACTTCTACCGCCTGTTCCTGATCGGACTGACGAATGGCGCGATCTACGGGCTCGTCGCGCTCGGCTACTCGCTCGTCTACGGCATCCTCGAGCTGATCAACTTCGCACACGGCGACGTCTTCATGCTCGGCGGAATGCTCGTGGCGACGATGGTCTCGAGCTTCGGGCTCGCCGGCGAGTCCGGCCTCTACCTCTGGATGATGATCCTGCTGATGCTCGCGATCGTGATGGCGTTCTGCGCCGTCATCAATACGACGATCGAGCTCGTGGCCTACCGCAGGTTACGACATGCGCCCCGGCTCGCCCCCCTGATCACCGCGATCGGGATGTCGTTCATCCTCCAGAACATCGGGCTCGTCTGGAAGGGCGCGCGTCCGACGTCGGTGGACTCGATCCTCCCGAAGGGCGAGGTGTTCACGATCGGAGGCGTGACCTACACGTGGGACAAGTTCATCGTCCTCCTCTTCACGGTCCCCGTCCTCTTCCTGCTGATCCTCCTCGTGCAGCGAACGCGCCAGGGGAAGGCGATGCGCGCCACCGCCCAGGATCGTGACGCCGCCGCGATGATGGGGATCAACGTCAACCGGACGATCTCGTTCACGTTCTTCCTCGCCGGCGCCCTCGCTGGCTCCGCCGCGCTCCTGTACGCGCTCTACATCACGAACATCCGCTACGACGAGGGCTTCCGGCTCGGCCTGATCGCGTTCACCGCCGCCGTGGTCGGCGGGATCGGGAACCTGCCCGGCGCGGTCCTGGGCGGCCTCGTGATCGCAATGATCGAGTCCTTCAACAACGGGCTCAGCTGGGCGACCCCGGGGAGCGACTGGACGCAGTCGATCATCTTCGCGCTCCTGATCGTCATCCTCGTCTTCCGGCCCGAGGGGTTGTTGGGCGAGCGGACACCCGAAGGGGGTTAGATGAACGTTCCGGGCCTGCCCGCGGAGCGCCGTGCGGAGTTCGATGCAGAGCTCCGGCGTCGCCTCTTCAGGGGCGGCATCGCGGCCGTGGCCTGGATCGTGCTCGTCATCATCTTCTCGGGCTTCACGACGTCCCTGATCGTCTCGACGGCGATCATCCTGGCGCTCTACGCGGTGCCGTGGGACTGGCTGCGGCACGGCAAGTGGGTGGTGCCCGCCGTCGCGATCGTGCTGGCGATCCTCTACCCCTACTACCGCGACGAGCTGTACGAGGTGCCGATCTTCGGCCCGTTCCCCTCGGTCGACACCGCGGTGACGATGACGATCTACATCATGATGGCGATCGGCCTGAACATCGTCGTGGGGTACGCCGGGCTCCTCGACCTCGGCTACGTCGCCTTCTACGCGATGGGCGCCTACACGGCGGCATGGTTCGCGTCGCCGCACTTCGCGGAGAGCGTCGGGGGCGTCCACGTCGGCTCCGTGGGCGTCAGCCCGGAGGCCGAGGGGTTCCACGTCTCGATCTGGGTCGTGCTGATCGTGGCGGCGATCTTCACGTCCGTCGTCGGCGTCCTGATCGGGTTACCGACCCTGCGCCTACGCGGCGACTACCTCGCCATCGTCACGCTCGGGTTCGGCGAGATCATGCCCCAGATTGCCCGGAACGGCGACAACCTGTTCGGCACCGGCTTCAACCTCACCAACGGGGCGCAGGGGATCAACCCGATCGACCCGCCCGGCTTCGGAGCGACGATCTCGGGCTGGACGGGACTGCCGGAGGACTACCTGAGCTTCAACGCCTCCTTCCTCGGCCGGGAGCTGGGCGGGATCGAGGTCTTCTACTGGACCGCCCTCGCGCTGCTGCTGTTCACCGTCTTCTGCTCGGTGCGCCTGCGCGACTCCCGCCTCGGCCGGGCGTGGATCGCGATCCGCGAGGACGAGACGGCCGCGGCCGCGATGGGCGTGCCGCTGATGCGGACGAAGACGTGGGCCTACGCGGCAGGGGCCTTCTTCGGCGGCATCGCCGGCGCCTACTACGCGAGCTTCAAGAGCGGCACGTTCCCCGACGACTTCTTCTTCAACATCTCGGTTTTCATCCTCTGCATGGTCATCCTCGGCGGGATGGGCAACGTCTGGGGGGTGATCGTCGGCGGCGGCTTCCTGGCGTACCTGAACCAGGAGGGGCTCGGGAACATCGGCGCCGAGATCAACGAGACCTTCGGCACGAACATCGACGTGCCCCTCTACCAGTACGGGATCTTCGGCGCGATCCTCGTGCTGGTGATGCTCTTCAAGCCGGAGGGACTGATCCCGAGCGCCCGGCGCAAGGCCGAGTTCGAGGAGGGCGCCGTCGCCGAAGAGACGCTCTACGACGTCAGGGGCGCTCCCGAATGACGAACCTGCTCGTCGCGGAGAACGTCCGGAAGGAGTTCGGCGGCCTGGTCGCCGTGAACGACGTCGACTTCACGATCCCGGAGGGCTCGATCGTCAGCCTGATCGGCCCGAACGGCGCCGGGAAGACCACCTTCTTCAACATGCTCACCGGCGTCTACAAGCCGACGGGCGGCAAGATCGTGTTCGCCGGCGACGACGTGACCGGCAAGCCGCCGCACGCGATCACCGAGCGCGGGATCGGGCGGACGTTCCAGAACATCCGCCTCTTCAAGGAGATGACCGCCCGCGAGAACGTGATGGTCGGGATGCATGCGCGGCTGCGCGGCGGGATCGTCAAGAGCGTGCTTGGCACGCCCGGCGTCAAGCGCGAGGAGCGCCAGGCCGCCGAGCGCGCCCGCGAGCTGCTCGCCTTCAGCGGCCTGCAGCGCAACCAGTGGGAACAGTGGGCGCGGAACCTCTCGTACGGCGACCAGCGGCGGCTCGAGGTGGCCCGCGCGCTCGCGACGCAGCCGAAGCTGATCCTCCTCGACGAGCCGACCGCGGGCATGAACCCGCAGGAGACGGCCGACTTCACGGCGTTCGTGTCGCGGCTCCGGGACGAGGAGGGCCTGACCGTCCTGCTGATCGAGCACGACATGAAGGTCGTCATGGGCATCTCCGACCGCGTGACGGTGCTCGACTACGGCCAGAAGATCGCCGAGGGCGCGCCGCTGGAGGTGCAGAAGGACCCGAAGGTGATCGAGGCGTATCTCGGCTCCTCGGCGGTGGCGCAGTGACCGAGACGGTCGCCGAGCGGGCGCCGGTCGCGTCCGGCGAGCGCCCGAAGATCCTCGAGCTCGAGGACGTCCACACCTACTACGGGTCGATCCATGCGATCAAGGGCGTGTCCCTGGACGTCTACGAGGGCGAGGTCGTCACCCTGATCGGGGCGAACGGCGCCGGGAAGTCCACGACCCTGCGGTCGATCAACGGCCTGAACCACCCCCGCAAGGGACGGATCCGCTTCCAGGGACGGGACATCACGCAGGAGTCGCCGCACGACGTCGTGAAGATGGGCATCAGCCAGTCGCCCGAGGGCCGGCGGCTCTTCCCCCGGATGAGCGTGATGGAGAACCTCGAGATGGGGGCCTTCCAGCGCGACGACCGGGCGGGCATCCGCGAGTCCCTCGACCGCGTGTTCGAGCTTTTCCCACGGCTCGAGGAGCGCCGCAGCCAGCGGGCCGGGACGTTGTCCGGCGGCGAGCAGCAGATGTGCGCGATCGGCCGCGCCCTGATGGCGCAGCCGAAGCTCCTGCTCCTCGACGAGCCGTCCATGGGGCTCGCGCCGATCTTCGTCGAGCGGATCTTCGAGATCGTCGTCGAGATCAACAAGCAGGGGACGCCGATCCTGCTCGTCGAACAGAACGCGCTCATGGCGCTCGACGTCGCCGACCGCGGCTACGTGATGGAGACGGGCGTGATCGCGCTGGCCGACGAGGCGAAGGCGCTCGCCCAGAACGAGCAGGTCCGCAAGACCTATCTCGGCGAGTCCTAGCACCGCCCCGAACGCAAGTAACACAGTGTTACTAGCCGCGCGCGCCGCGTAACGACGCGCCTCTCCGAGCTAGTAACACTGTGTTACTTGGTCAGGTGGGCCCGGCGGTGCGGATCGGGAAGTAGGGCGGGGCGACGAGGAAGCCCACCCGCGGCGGCCTGTCGGCCTCACGCGCCTGCGCCATCGCGAGCGCGGTCGACAGGTTCCGCGTCGGCACGAATCCGAACTGGCGCGCGGCGAGTGCGTCGCGGCTGCCGGCGACGAAGACCGCGCCGAGGCGCTCGACCGCGGGGAGGCAGGCGGCCCAGTCGGCGAACGGCAGCAGCGGGTGGCACGACCGACCGGCCCGGTACTGCTCGATCGCGCGCACGTCGGCGCCGGCCGCGCGCTCGGCGGCGGCGAGCTCCTGCAGCTCGGTCGCCGCGCGCGAGCCGAGCGCCCGGAGCGCGTTGAAGAACGTCCGATAGGGCGCCTGGCTCGGGTGCGGGAAGCGGCGGTCGAAGGGATGGAGGAGGATCGCTGTGCCGCCGTCGGCGACTGGAAAGGAGTCTCGCCAGAGCCGCAGCGCGAGGCCGAGCCCAAGGTAGGCGGCCAGCACCGGGTTCGGACGCTCGCGTGGAAGGTGCGGCGTCGTCGCCGGGATGCCGACGACGACCACGTCCAGCGCCTCGTCCAAGTGGGCGGCGCGAGCCTCGACCGCGCGGAGCAGCGCCTCCACGTGCGCGACCGAGGGCGGCCCGCCCAGCACCGAGGTCGCGGTGAGCTCGCGGGGAATCGATCCCAGCAGCCGGCTCCGCACCACGCCCGGCGCCAGCCGGAACACGAGCCGGACCGGCGAGGCGGCGATCCGCTCGAGCGCGCGGTGGTCGTACGGGTAGCCGTGGAACGCACCGGTCACGACCGGCGGGTTGAGGGAGAGCGAGGCCCCGATCAACGGCACCCGGCCGGAGAGCGCCCGCTCGAGCTCGATGCCGAGCCGCCAGCCGTGCGACGCGGCGGTCTCGAGCAGCGAGTACGCCCCGGCCGCGCGCAGCGCCTCGGTGCCGCCGGCGGCCAGAAGCGACGCGGGCCCGCCGTCGAGGACCGACTCGGCCGCCGTCACGACGACGACGAGATCCGTCTCGACGAGCGCCCGGTTCACACGGAGCGGCACCCGGCCGGCGGTCCCGAGCTCGACGAGGTCCGGCGCGGCGGCGTCGTGGACCTCCAGCGTCCCCGCGAACCGGCGCGCGAGCTCGTGCGGGACGAGCGCCTCCAGCTCGTGCGTGCCGGCCTTGCGGCCCAGGCCGCCGGCGACGAGGATCGTCTGCCGTCCCAGCGGCACGCCGGCCCGCTCGAGCTCCGCGACCGTCGCGGCGAGCGCGTCCTGACGGGGATCGCGCACGGCGCTGGGAATCGGGATCGCCGTCGGCTCGACGACGATCGTCGCGCGCCCGCCCCGCGTCGCCAGCTCCTCGAGCGACCGTCCGGCGAGCGGGAAGCGCAGGGCCTCCGCGGCCGCCGCCCGGACGTCGGCGAGCGGCTCGGTCGGAGGCGGCGGCCTCAGGACGACCGCATCGGGTGGCACGTTGACCACCGTGAGCCGCGAGCCGGCGAGGAGCGGGACCTTCACCTAGAGCGTGAGGATGTACGCGCGGGCGTGATGGACGAACCCGTACGCCTCGTAGAGCCGGTGGGCCGCCGCCCGGTGGTGACCCGACTCCAGCGTCAGGACGTGGCAGCCACGGCGCCGGCATTCCTCGGCGCAGGCGTCGAGCAGCGCGCGGGCTGCGCCGCGCCGGCGGAACGCCTCGTCCACGTAGAGGTCGGGAATCCAGCCCTGCGGCGTCGTCCAGTTCAGGCGCGGCTGGACCCAGAGGCTGACCGCGCCCGCGAGCTCACCGTCGAGCTCTGCGACGTACACCCGGCAGTCGGGGTGCTCGAGGTGCGCGAGGAAGACGTCGCGCTGCGGCAGCGGGTCCTCGGCGACCGCCGGGCGAGTCAGGTCCTCCATCAGCTGCAGCACGCGGTCGGCGTCGCGCGGCTCTGCCTCCCGGACGATCACGGAATCGAGCGGTAGAGCCGCAGGAAGGTCTCTCGGAAGCCGCGCCGGGGCCAGAAGCGCGAGGAGAGGAGGTTCGTGACCCGCCAGTCCGTGACCATGACCTCGTAGCCGCGCTCGCGCGCCCACGCGAAGCTCGCCTCGGTCAGCGCGATGCCGGCTCCGCTCCCGCGAACCTCCGGACGCGTGACCGCCCAGCCGAGCAGCACGGAGCCGTCGATGCAGGCAAGCCCGCGGTGCGTGGACGAGAGCTTGGTCGGCGCGAGCTCGAACCCGCCGACGATCCGGCCGTCCTCCTCGGCGACGAGAAGACCCAGCTCGGGGTTGGCGAGGTCGTCGACGACCTCCTGACGAAGCTCCTCCTCGGTCTCCAGCGCCCGCCACGTCGAGAACACCGGCGAGCCGCCCTGGTAGTCGGGGAGGAGCGGCCCGAGCTCGACCAGCGCCGCGATGTCGCGCTCCTCGGCCGGACGCACGTTCGCGGGCATCGCCGCGTCCGGCACCTCCCTGACCGCCAGCGCCTGCTGCTGGCCGAAGCTCAGCCGGTACCAGGCCTCCAGCAGCCGGGCATCGGACGCGGGCACGACGGCGTAGTGCCGCGTGCGCCCCTCGTCGACCCAGCGCTCCGCCGCGGCCGCGTAGAGATCGCGAAGGTCCTCGGCCTGCTCGACTGCGTGGCCCGCCGGGTCGACCCAGACGTTCGGGCCCCAGACCTTGTCGTCCTTGCGGAGCCCGAGCAGGTAGCCAACGACGCGGCCGTCCCTGAGCCCGACGGCACCGGAGGCCTCCGCGCCGCGCCAGTCCGCTTCGACCTCGGCGCGGTAGTCCGCGGGCTCGGTGAGCAGCGGCTCCGCCTCGCGATGCCGCCGATGCCGTTCCGCGAGGAGGCCTGCGGCGGCATCGAGATGCTCCTCGGAGAACGGCTGAATCTCGAGGCCCGGCATCGGCGGAGGACGATACCGTTGGCTCTGCGATGCCCAAGACCCTGACCGGCGAGGAGCTGCAGCTCGACGACGCGCCTGCTCGCGAGTCCGATCTCTTCCTCGTCGACGGCAACAACCTCGCCTACCGGGCCTACTTCGCGCTCCCCGAGGAGCTGGCCACCAGCGAAGGGATGCCGACGAACGCGCTGCTCGGGTTCACGAATATGCTCTTCAAGCTCCTGACCGACTACCGGCCGAAGGGCGTCGCCGTCGCCTGGGACACGCGGCCGGTCGAGCGGATGGAGCTCTCGGAGGAGTACAAGTCCGACCGGCGGCCGATGGCCGACCTCCTCCGCGAGCAGTTCCCGCACTTCCGCCCGATCGTCGAGGCCTTCGGCTACCGGAACCTCGAGTTCGAGGGCTGGGAGGCGGACGACGTGATCGCGACCCTCGCCACCCAGGCAGACGAGGCCGGGCTCAAGACGACCGTTGTCTCGACCGACCGCGACGCGTTCCAGCTC
>DASSSO010000047.1:0-2237 GCA_035776735.1 Gaiellaceae bacterium
GGATCTGGAGGACATCGGCCCTAGGTTCCACGGCGCGCCGGACCTGGAGTTCCGCGCGGCGACTAAGGCGCTCGACCTCGAGCAATCCGCCCTGAGCTACCAGCGCGTCCCGCCCGGCTATCGCTTTCCGTACGGCCACACCCACGAGACGCAAGAGGAGGTGTACGTGGTCCTGCGCGGGAGCGGGCGGATGAAGGTCGACGACGAGATCATCGAGCTCAAAGCATGGGATGCAGTGCGCGTCCCGCCCCGCACATGGCGAGGCTACGAGGCCGGGCCAGAGGGCCTCGAGATCCTCGTCATCGGCGCGCCCAACCTCGGCGAGGACCCGCGCGAAGATGTCGATGGCCAGCGCGACTGGTGGGCTGACTAGCTGAATTGTCCGGACGTTTGATCGTCTCGGTCGATCGCAAGCCGGCGCTCGACATCGACAAGGTGACCTCGACTGGGCCAGCGTGCGGGAATGACGCCTGAGTCCGGCGAGACACTGATGGCTGGGACGGCGGTCTCAGTCCGGCTCTTCGCGGGTCTGCCTGTAGCGCTCGTAGATCACGCGCGAGCCGAACGTTCTGGTTTCGACCAGGTCTAGCGGGACTACCTCGGTAACCGGCGGCAGGAACGGCGTGCCTCCACCGACGACGACCGGAACGCGGAACATGCGCAGCTCGCCGACGAGGCCGAGCTCGATCGCTGCCGCGGCCAGGCCGGCGCCGCCGATCCCGACGTCCTTGTCGGTCGGGGCGAGCGCGGCAGCGGCCTCCTCGGCCACCGACCCCTCGGCGAGCCGGGCGTTGCCCTGGACGCTGTCGAGCGTGCGGCTGAAGACGACCTTCGGGATCGCGCACCAGACGTCGGCGAACGCAGCTTCAGCCTCGGTCTCGCGCAGCGACGGATCCGTCTCCCACACCAGCATCGTCTCGTACAGCTTGCGGCCCAACAGAAAGCCGCCGAGCTCGCGTACCTGCGTGATGTGGAAACGGAACAGCTCCTCGCTAGGGACCGTCCACCCAAACGCACCCTCGCGGTCGGCGATAAAGCCGTCCACCGAGACGCTCATCGAGTAGATCAGCATCGCTCCGAGCTTATTGCAGGGGGCGCGACACAGGATGATCGCGGTGAAGCTCAGGTTTGCCGGAGATGACCTAACGGAGGTCGAGCGCGACGAAGTCGAGCGTCATAGGGAACTTTGAGTCGCTCGTTGCGAGGTGAGTAGCACGGGTCAGAGCCTCCGCCTGGGCCAGCTCGGGAATGACGCCTGAGGGGCTCTCCCGTCGCGAAAGTTCAACCCGCTACTAGCGCTCGCGCTTCGCGCGGCGGAGCGCGTCCAGCCGGCGCCGGTCCTGCTTCGTCGGCCTGCCGCCGAGATCCGCTCCGAGAGGACGGGCGAGCCGCCGCTCGAGGGCGCGTTGCTCCCGCGCGGCGACCGATTCGGGCGTCTCGTCGTACAGGCCCGCGGCGACCTCGGCCGAGCCCCGCCTCTCGGCGAGGCCGGCAACCACGACCGTCCACTGCGTGAGACCGCGGCGGATCTCGAGCGTGTCTGCGACGCGCACCTCCCTTGCGGGCTTCACGCGTGTCCCGTTTAGCTGCACGCGACCTCCGAGCACCGCCTCCGTGGCTGCGCTCCGGGTCTTGAAGAACCGCGCCGCCCAGAGCCACTTGTCGATCCGTACGTGGTCCATCCGGCCGCATGATCGCAGTCAGAGGGGCTGCGACTCGAGCTCCCGCAGCGCCTCGACCGCGTCGTCGACCGACCAGCAGAGGCGTCCGCAGGCCTCGATCGCCCCGGCGACGAAGAGGTTCATCCCGTCGCCGGCCGCGTTTCCCCTCCGTCGCTCGAGGCGCAGGTCCGTGACGAGGCCGACGATGCCGCGGTACCGCCTCTCGTCGCGTTCGACGAGCTCGGCGAACATCCCGATCTCGCAGGCCGTGCCGTCGTCGATGCTCGGCCCGTCGAGCCAGGCGAGCAGCACGTTCGCGGAGCGCACGCCCTCGGCGTCGACGCGGTACACCTCGGCGGGCGTGAGCTCCGTCAGCTCGCCGAACTGCTCGTGCGGCACGAAGCACTCGAACCCCTCGCCGCGAAGCCTCGCTGCAAGTCCGTCGAGCCACGCCCGCTCGGCCTCGGAGAAGAGAGCGCCCGCGACGTAGATCCGCACGTCAGGCCGGCTCGGAACCGGAAGGGATCGTCAGGCGTCGCCGGAGCACGAGCGCAAGCATGCCCCAAGAGTCGCCCG
>DASSSO010000159.1:0-2703 GCA_035776735.1 Gaiellaceae bacterium
CAGGTCGACCTTCTCGGCGTTGAGCGGGTCGATCCCGGCGCCCTTCAGCCAGCGCGTCACCCGCGAGCGGCTTACGCCGAGGATCTCGGCCAGCGCCGCCTGCGAGCGGAAGTCGACGCTGAGCGCCTCGATCTTGGCTGCTGTGGCGACGGGCATGCTCTGAGGTTAGCGCAACGGATTCCGTTGCGCGATAGCCTCGGCTACGTTCCGAGGCCGCCGTACTTCTTCTTCGCCCGCTTGTCGCTCCGCTTCTCCTTCAGCGTCTTCTGCGGAGCCTTCTTCGCGAGCCTCTTGGGCTTGTCGGAGCCCTTCATGGCTCCATTCTGACCTAGGCGCCCGGGCGGACGAGCGGCTTGTACGTGATCCGGTGCGGCTCGAGCGCCTCGGCGCCGCGTGTCTCGCGCACCCAGGCCTCGTACTCCTCGAAGCTCCCCTCGAACCACGTCACCTGCGAGTCGCCCTCGAAGGCGAGGATGTGCGTGGCGACGCGGTCGAGGAACCAGCGGTCGTGCGAGATCACCGCTGCGCAGCCGGCGAAGTCGAGCAGCGCGTCCTCGAGCGCGCGCAGCGTGTCGACGTCGAGGTCGTTCGTCGGCTCGTCGAGCAGCAGCAGGTTCCCGCCCGACCGGAGCAGCTTCGCGAGGTGCACACGGTTGCGCTCGCCGCCCGAGAGGTCGCCGACCCCCTTCTGCTGATCGGAGCCCTTGAAGTTGAACCAGGAGACGTACTGCCGCGAGTTCACCTCGCGCGAGCCGAGCGCCAGCGTGTCGTGCCCGCCGGAGATCTCCTGCCAGACCGTCTTTCCGGCGTCCAACCCGGCGCGCGACTGGTCGACGTAGGCGGGCTCGACCGTCTCCCCCACGCGCAGGTCGCCGGAGTCCGGCTGCTCCCCACCGACGATCATCCGGAAGAGCGTCGTCTTGCCGGCGCCGTTCGGACCGATAACGCCGACGATCCCGCCCGGCGGCAGCGAGAAGGTCATGTCTTCCACGAGGAGCCGGTCGCCGAACCCCTTCGAGACCGAGTCCGCCTCGACGACCACGTCGCCGAGCCGCGGCCCGGCCGGGATGTGGATCTCGACCCGGTCGAGCTTCACGTTCCGCTCCTCCGCCAGCAGCCGCTCGTAGGCGCCGAGCCGCGCTTTCGACTTCGCGTGCCGCGCCACTGGCGAGGAGCGCACCCACTCGAGCTCCCGCGCGAGCGCGCGCCGCCGAGCCGACTCCTGCTTCTCCTCGGCGGCAAGGCGCTCCTGCTTCTGCTCGAGCCAGCCGGAGTAGTTGCCCTCGTACGGGATCCCGCGACCGCGGTCGAGCTCCAGGATCCAGCCCGCGACGTTGTCGAGGAAGTACCGGTCGTGCGTGACGGCGACAACGGTGCCGGCGTACTCGGCGAGGAAGCGCTCGAGCCAGGCGACCGACTCGGCGTCGAGGTGGTTCGTCGGCTCGTCCAGGAGCAGCAAGTCCGGAGAAGACAACAGCAGCCGGCACAGAGCAACCCGCCGCCGCTCGCCGCCCGACAGGGTCGTGACGTCGCGATCGCCCTCCGGGAGCCGGAGCGCGTCCATCGCGCGGTCGAGCTGGGCGTCGAGCGTCCAGGCGTCGTGCCGGTCGATCTGCTCCTGCACCTTCGCCTGCTCGGCGAGCAGCGCGTCGTAGTCGGCGTCGGGCTCGGCGAACTGCGCGGAGATCGCGTTGAAGCGGTCGAGCAGGTCGCGGAGCGGCCGGACGCCGTCCTCGACGTTGCCGCGAACGTCCTTGGCTGAATCGAGGTCGGGCTCCTGCGGGAGGAAGCCGACCGACGCCCCGGCCGCGAGCTGCGCCGAGCCGCTCGACGGCTCCTCGACGCCGGCCATGATCCGCAGCAGCGTCGACTTCCCGGCGCCGTTCGGCCCGAGCACGCCGATCTTCGCGCCCGGCAGGAAGGCGAGCGTGATCGAGTCGAGCACCTTGCGCTCAGGCCCGTAGAACTTCGAGGCCCGGATCATCGTGAAGACGTAGTCCGCCATCGGCGGACGAGGTTAGCGACGCCGGCCGAAGATCCACTTGCGCCGCGCGGCGAGTAGGGTAGGTATCGCTTGATACATCCTCTTTCAGGGAGAGGAGGGCCCATGAGGAGGAATCTCTCGCTGCTCGGCATCGCCGCGGCAGCGCTAACCCTTGCCGTGCCGGGCGCGGTTGCCGTGCCGGGGGACCGTGAGGTCTCGGTCGGCAGCCCGTCGAGCCCGTTCTCGGCGAACAAGCAGAACGAGCCGGCGATCGCCATGGACGCCAACAGCGAGCTCGTGCTCGCGGCCGGCTCCAACGACAACATCGACATGGAGGCCTGCAACGCAGGCAATCCCACGACCTGCCCGTTCACGGCGGGCGTCGGCGGATCGGGGATCCACTTCTCGTTCGACGGCGGGAAGACCTGGACCCAGCCGACGTACTCCGGTCTGACGGCCCGTCATTGCACGGGGCCGGCCGAGTGCGTGCCTGCGGTCGGTGACATCGGCACGTTGCCGTGGTACTTCGAGAACGGACTCGTCTCCGACGGCGACCCGGCGCTCGCCTTCGGGCCGCGCCCCGGCCCGGGCGGCTTCTCCTGGTCGAACGGCTCACGCCTCTACTACGCGAACCTCACGTCCAACATCGGCACGAAGAAGGACGAGACGTTCAAGGGCTTCGAGGCGATCTACGTGTCTCGAACCGACAACCCGCAGGT
>DASSSO010000190.1:0-5983 GCA_035776735.1 Gaiellaceae bacterium
ATGGCGAGCGGGAGGCATCGGAACCTCGCCGCCGCGTCGGTGGCGATCGCGGGCGCGGGGTGGCTGATCGGGATGATCGTCTGCGTCCTCACCGGCCGGCCCCTCTGGTAGCCCGGCGGCCTGCAGGGGAAAGCGCCCTGCTACAAAGAACAGGGAGGCATCGTGGCTGAGGTCGACGGGCTCAACGCCGGATACGCACGCGCGGTTCTCGAGGAGTACCTCGAGAACCCCGGCGCCGTGCCGCCGGAGTGGCGGGAGCTCTTCGAGAGCGACAGCACGCTGCTCCGCGAGCACCCGGGCGTGGCCCGCCTGCTCGAGCTCATGGAGGCGGGCGGAAACGGCGGACGGGTCGAGGCGCCTGCCGCTCCCGCGCCGCAGCCCGTGGCGCCGCTTGCGCCTGCGGTCGACGAGACCCTCCTGGCCGGTGTCGCGGCGGCGACGGCCCTCGTCAAGGCCTACCGCACCCACGGCCACCTCGCGGCGCGGCTGGATCCGCTCGGGTCCGAGCCAGTCGGCGACCCGGCGCTCGAGCCCGAGCGCATGGTTCCGCCGCTGACGCCGGAGCTCCAGCGCAGGATCCCGGCGGACATCCTTCGCGTCCACGTGCCGGGCGAGACGCTGGCCGAGGTCCTTCCCCAGCTCCAGGAGACCTACTGCGGCACCAGCGCGTACGAGATCGAGCACATCTCCGAGCACCAGGAGCGCGTCTGGCTGCGGCAGGCGATCGAGTCGGGCAAGTACCGCCGGCCGCTTCCCACCGAGGACAAGCGCCGGCTGCTCGGGCGCCTCTCCGAGGTCGAGGGGCTCGAGCGCTACCTGCGCCGGGCGTTCCTCGGGCAGAAGCAGTTCTCGATCGAGGGCCTGGACGTGATGGTGCCGATGCTCGACCTGGCGCTCGAGCTGGCCGCCGAGGACGGCGCGCACGAGGTCGTAACCGGGATGGCCCACCGCGGCCGGCTCAACGTCCTCGCCCACCTCGTCGGCAGGCCGTACGAGGTGATCCTGCGCGAGTTCGAAGGTGAGCGAAACCTGGCCGCGATCTCCAACCAGCCTGCGGGCTCGAGCGGCGACGTCAAGTACCACCTCGGCGCCGAGGGCAGGCGCAAGACGGCCGCCGGCGACATCACCGTCACGCTCGCCTCCAACCCGAGCCACCTCGAGGCGGTCGACCCGGTCGTGGAGGGGCTCGCGCGGAGCGAGCAGACGGACCGCTCGACGAACGACGGCGCCCACGACGCCCGCGTGGCGCTCGCGATCATGATTCACGGCGACGCTTCCTTCCCGGGCCAGGGCGTCGTCGCGGAGACGCTCAATCTGCAGGCGCTCGGCGGCTACTCGACCGGCGGCACCCTCCACGTGATCGCGAACAACCAGGTCGGGTTCACCACGGACCCGGCCGACGGGCGCTCGACGAGGTACTCGAGCGACCTCGCGAAGGGCTTCGACGTCCCGATCGTCCACGTGAACGCCGACGACCCGGAGGCCGCCGTCGCGTCGATCCGCCTCGCGCTCGAGTTCCGGCGGCGGTTCGGACGCGACGTCGTGATCGACCTCATCGGCTACCGGCGGCACGGTCACAACGAGGGCGACGAGCCCGCCTACACACAGCCGCTGATGGCCGAGCGGATCAAGAACCACCCGAGCGTGCGCGAGCAGTACGCGGCGCAGCTGGTCGCCGAGGGCGTCGTCTCCCAGGAGGAGGCGGACGAGCTTGCGAGCGCGGCCGAGCGGAACCTGAAGGCGGCGCACGAGGCGCTCAAGGCGACGCTGGGCGCAGAGACCGAGGCCCAGCAGCCGGCGAGCGAGCGCACCCCGCCGACGGAGGGCGCCGAGGTGACGACGGCCGTGAGCGCCGACCGCTTGCGCGCCCTCAACGACGATCTCCTCCGCACGCCGGAGCGGTTCGTGGTCCACCCCAAGCTCGAGCGGCAGCTCGAGCGGCGGCGCGAGCGGCTCGAGTCCGGCGAGATCGACTGGGGCCACGGTGAGGCGCTCGCCTTCGCGAGCCTGCTCGTCGAGGGGATCCCGGTGCGCCTGACGTGACAGGACACGGAGCGCGGGACGTTCTCGCAGCGCCACCTCGTCCTCCACGACCCCCGAAGCGGCGAGCAGTACACGCCGATGAAGAACCTCCGGGATGCGTCCGCCTCCTTCGAGGTCTTCAACTCGCCGCTGTCCGAGTACGCCACCCTCGGCTTCGAGTACGGGTACTCGGTCGGCGCGCCCGAGGCGCTGGTCATCTGGGAGGCGCAGTACGGCGACTTCGTGAACGGCGCCCAGATCGTCGTCGACCAGTTCCTCGTCTCCGGCCTCTCGAAGTGGAGCCAGACGTCGAGGCTGACGCTGTTCCTGCCGCACGGCTACGAGGGCAACGGGCCCGAGCACTCGAGCGCCCGCCTGGAACGGTTCCTGCAGCTCGCGGCCCAGGAGAACGTCCGCATCGTCGTCCCCAGCACGGCGGGCCAGTACTTCCACCTCCTCCGCCGTCAGGCGCTCGATCCGAGCGCGCGCCCGCTCGTCGTCATGACGCCGAAAGGGCTGCTGCGGCTCAAGGACTCCTCGGCGCGGATCGAGCAGCTCGCCGAGGGGAGGTTCGAGCCCGTGATCGACGACACCCTGGCGCACGAGCGGGTCCGCCGGCTCGTCCTGACCTCCGGAAAGCTCTACTACGACATCGTCGGTCACGAGCTCCGCGAGCAGCATCCGGAGATCGCCGTCGCCCGGATCGAGCAGCTCTACCCGTTCCCCGTCGACCCCGCCGCGGCGCTCGTCTCCGCGTACCCGGCGCTCCAGGAGGTCGTCTGGGCGCAGGAGGAGCCGCAGAACATGGGCGCCTGGCGCGCGATCAGGCACCGGCTGGAAGAGGCGATCGCGGGTCGTGTCCCGCTCCTCTACGCGGGCCGGCCATGGCGCGCGAGCCCCAGCGAGGGCTACCCGACGGCCCACGTCCGCGAGCAGGACCGGATTATCCGAAGCGTGTTTCGCTGAAGCTCTGACGACCTTCAGCGACTCTCTGAAGCCGAGCGGTGCGGCCGCTGAGAGCGGAACGGGCGCCCGTTCCGCGGCGTGGTGACTTAGCGTCTATCCCAGCTCGAGCGGAAGTCGCGCGCCTGGCGGACCTGCTTGGTCACCGCGCGTGCGACCGTCGGCGCGTGACGCCGCGCCTCGCGGATGATCCGCCGGCGATGCTCCTTGGGGATCCGCCGCCAGACGTCCCAGGCGGTCAGTGCGATCCCGACTGCGCCGAGGCGGCGGGCTGCCTGGTAGCGGGCGCGCAGCACGCCGGGCAGACTAACGGTTCGGGGAGACGTGACCTCCGGGGCGTCAGTCGTCGTCGTCGTCGTGCCCGCGGTCGTCGCTGCCGCGCCGGTCGTCGCCGCGCCGGTCGTCGTCATGTCGGTCGTCGCGGTGCCGGTCGTCGTCGTCGTCGCGGCGCTCGCGCTTCTCACGGCGCGAGTCGTCGTCGCGATCCTCCGAGCGGCGATCCGACCGCGGCTTCTCGTGCTTGTGCTTCTTCGACGACTTCCACTTCTTGCGTTTCTTCGACCGGCGGCCGTCGTCGTCGTCGTCGTCGTCATCATCATCATCGTCACGGGCAGCCGGTGTCTGCGGGGTCGACGCGACGGACTTGGCGGGAGGCGGGGCAGCGATCGGCGTAGGCGGGGGCGCAGGCGGGGGCGGGGGAGTGACCGTGGGCGGGGCGTCCGGCTCGCGCTCGGGCTTCTGTCTGCGGGGGAGCTCCGGTGCGGGGTCGGGTGCGGGGCGAGCCGGCGCGAGAGCGGGCGTGGATTGGAACGCGGCGCTGACCGGCACGGCCGCCGGAGGCGAGACCGGTCGAAGCTTGGGCGGGGCGAGACGAGCTCGGCGCTGCCGCTCCAGGGCGCGCTCGAGCTTCGGCGACACGCGAACGGTGTGCTCCTCGATCCATGGGCCTGCGGCGCCCGGCTGCGGCCGGACGACCGGCGCGCGCGCCTCCTGCTGCGCAACGACCTCGGACGGCGCATGGATGAGGCCCGCCAACGCCAGTCCCAGCAATAAGCCGGTTGTGACGTGGATTACGGCTCCCCTCATGCTCTACCCCCTCGCTGCCGACAACTCCCATGAGACCTATCGGAAGCAGACAGGGGTGTCTTGAGGGGTATCGCGTGGGAAGTTTCAAGCTCAAGCTCGTCGCCTACTTCTCGCTGATCGCGCTGCTGCCGTTCGCGGCTGCGTTCAGCGGGCTGGAGGCGGTCACCGACCGGAACGAGACGCGCCGTGTCGACGGAACGCTGGAGACGAGCGTCCGGGCCGCGCAGGCCGGGTTCGTGGACGAGGTCGCAGACGCCGAGCGTGACGCGAAGCTGCTCGCACGGGACCAGTCCTTTCAGCGCGCGCTCGCCACGCGAGACCGCCCGAGGCTTCGGAGCCTGGCGACCCGGTACGGGGTCCGGATCGAGCCGCGCGGCGGCCGGCCCATCGGGACCGTGCGGCGGCCCGCCGTCGTCCGCTCCGTCGCCGTCGTCGGGAGCCGCGGCCGGCTGGGACGCGTGATCGCGCCGGTCCCGCTCGACAAGCGGCTCGCGAACGACATCCGCCAGCGCGCCGGGCTGGCGAACGGCGGCCAGGTCGCCTTCGTCGAGGGGGGCCGTGTGCTCGCCGCCTCGACCGCGCTGAAGGGCTCGATCCGGACGCCCGCTGAGCCCGCGGAGATCGAGGTCTCGGGCCGCCGCTTCCGAGCGCTCGCCTCGAACAGGCTGGCCGAGCCGCGGAACACTGCGCTCGTCGTCATGGCCCCGCAGGCAAGGATCGACGAGTCGGTCGACTGGCTCCGCTCGCGGCTGTTCCTCGCCATGCTCGCCGCCCTGCTGCTGATTGCCGCCGTGGCGTACATCCAGGGGCGCTCGATCGTCGGAACGCTCGGCCGGCTGGCGGAGGCGGCGAGAGGGATCGCCCGCGGCCGCTTCGGAGACCGGGTGCACGTCCGGGGGCGCGACGAGTTCGCCTCGCTCGCGCGCGCCTTCAACCAGATGGCCGACCAGCTCGAGGCGCGGATGCACGAGCTCGAGGAGGAGCGGCGCCGCCTGCGGGAGACGACGCTCCGGTTCGGCGAGGCTCTCGCCGCGACCCATGACGTCGACCAGCTCCTCCGCGTGATCGTCGACACCGCCGTCCAGGCGACCGGCGCGACGCGCGGCGAGCTGACCGACGGCGGGGTCGTCTTGATCGCCCTCGGTGGTGACCGAACGGACGTCAAGCTCGAGTTCCCGCTGTCGGCCGGGCGCGAGAGCTTCGGCACGCTCGTCCTCTACGGCGAGGACTTCAACTCCGACCAGCGGGAGAGCGCCGGCTGGCTCGTCGGCCATGCGGTCATCGCGCTGAGCAACGCCCGCCAGCACCGGACGGTCGAGCAGCAGGCGCTCGTGGACAGCCTCACCGGCCTCGCCAACCGCCGTCTCTGCACCGCGGCGCTCGAGAAGGAGCTGGCCCGCGCCGAGCGATTCGACGAGCCGCTCACGCTCGTCCTCGCCGACATCGACGACTTCAAGCGGATCAACGACCGCTGGGGCCACCCGACCGGCGACGAGGTCCTCAAGGCCTTTTCCGGCTGTCTGCGCACGAGCGTGCGCGAGATCGACCTCGCGGGCCGGTGGGGCGGGGAGGAGTTCGCGCTCCTCCTCCCGGGAACTGACCTCGAGGGCGGGCGGCAGCTCGCCGAGCGCATCCGCCGGACACTCGGCGGCCAAGGGCTCGTCGCGCCCGACGGAGCGCCGATCCGGGTCACGGCGAGCTTCGGCGTCGCCTCCTTCCCGCTCGTCAGCAGCCAGAGCCAGCTCGTCGCGGCCGCTGACGCCGCGCTCTACGAGGCCAAGCGGACCGGAAAGGACCGCGTCGTGACCTCCGAGCCCAGTGCCGTCACCAGCGCCACGTAGCCTACGAGCAGGTTTTCGCCCCGTTACAATCCCCCGCCGAGCAACAACTGCCCGGAAAACGACGGAGGATC
>DASSSO010000228.1:0-2325 GCA_035776735.1 Gaiellaceae bacterium
GGTGCGCGGAGCGCTGAGCATCGTCCGGTCGTACCGCTGGTCGCCGGCGCAGGTGCCCGTAGACGTCGAGACGACCGTCGAGCTACGGGCCGGCGAGCCGTTCTGCCGGGCCCGCGTCTCCTTCGAGAACCCGCTCTCCGACCATCGCCTTCGGTTTCACGTTCCACTCCCGCGGGACGCTCGCTTCTCCGCCGCGGAGGGCCAGTTCGCCGTCGCCGAACGGGCGCTCGAGGCCGAGGCGGGGTTCGGCGAGGTCGCCCTGCCGACCTTTCCCGCTTACGGGTTCGTCGACGCCGGCGGCATCGCGGCGTTGCTCGAGCACCCGATGGAGTACGAGCTGGTGGATGGCGGCCGCGAGCTCGCGCTGACGCTCCTCCGCCCGACGGGCGTCATCAGCCGTAGCGCGCACGCGTACCGCGAGAGCCCGGCCGGACCGGAGATCGAGATTCCGGCGGCGCAGATGCGCGGCCCCTGGAGCATCGGCTTCGCGCTCTACCCCCACGACGGCGCCTGGCACGAGGCCGGCGTGCACGCGCAGCTCGAGCGCTACCTGCACGAGTTCCTGGTCGCGCCCGGAGGAGCGCTCGACGGCCCGACGACCGCGAGCGGGCCGGAGCTTCGCGGCGACGAGATCGTGCTCTCGGCCGTCAGGCTCCGCGGGCGGACGCTCGAGGCGCGGGTCGCCTGCGAGCACCCCCAGGGCGTGCAGGGACGATTCGGAGCGGCCGAGCTGAAGCTCCGGCCGTGGGAGATCCGGTCGCTCGAGCTACCGCGCTGACGGGAGCCGGAACTCCCCTCGCGCGACCAGGACCGCGGAGCCCCCGACCTCGACGCGCTCGACCCGGTCGGCCGTGCCGTCGGCGCGCGCGTAGAGCGTCGAGGGCCGCCCGATCTCCGCGCCCTGCGAGATCTCGATCTCGTCCCCGAACGCAATCCGCCCGTGCCGCGCGAGGTGGAGGGCGAGCGGCCCTGCGGCCGAGCCGGTGGCGGGATCCTCCGGAACGCCGTCGGCGGGCGCGAACATCCGGTTCTTCCACTTCCGCCCGGAGCCCGCGAAGGTGTTCACGCCCGTCTCGCCGGCCAGTTCGGCGAGCGCGCCGTAGTCCGGCCGGACCCCCGCCACCTCCTCTTCGGAGCCGAGCGCGACGTAGGCGTGCTGCATCCCGTTGTCGTACACCTCGATCGGGAGCTCCGAGCGCTCGAGCCGGAGCACGTCGAGCAGCGCCGCCTCGTCGGGAAACGGCTCGACGGTCGGGACGGGCTGCTCCATGCGCCCGTAGACGATCCGCCCGTCCTCCCGCTCGAGCCGCACGAGGATGATCCCCGCCTGGGTCTCCAGCCGGAGCTCGCCCAGCTGCAGCGGCCCGGCGAGGACGAACGCCGTCCCCAGCGTCGGGTGCCCGGCGAAGCGCATCTCGGTGGCCGGCGTGAAGATCCGGATCCGCGCGTCTCCGCCCCCCTCGGCGGGGAGCACGAAGACGGTCTCCGAGAACCCGATCTCCTTCGCGAGAGGCTGTAGGAGCTCTTCCGGGATCTCGCGGGCATCCGTGAACACCGCAAGCTGGTTGCCTGCGAGGGGCGTATCCGTGAAGACGTCGACGACGACGAAGCGAAGGGAGGGCACGAGGCGACTCTAGCCGCGAGGCGTTTTGCCGCACCCTTGACAAACGCGGTGGCAACCCGCTCCGCCCGATCCGCGTGCGCCTCGAGTTCGCGCGTTGTTCACGCATTCACAGGTGAGGGGCCAAACCGGCCTAAGCGAAGGACGCAGGTGGGGCCTGGTCCTCTCTGAGAGCTCCCTCTCTAGACCGCAGCCGAGTCGGACGCCCACTGGGGCGCCGAGCGAGCGTCTTCCTGGGGAGGGAGATGCTCGAAATTCTCGACGCCCGATTCAAGTTAGCGAGGCGCCGAGTTTGCGACATCCGTAACAAGCCGCAACTCGACAGGAGAACGCCGATGGCACGCCGCCGACTCTACGCTTCACGGGCTTCCCGCAGGCGATCCGCGAAGACCCCGATGGCGCCGCCGCCGGCGCCGATTAGCGTCGGACGCAGAAAGGAGCGTGGTAGCCGTGGCGTGGGCCGCGTGGGCGGTGTTCGGCGCGGTCCTCGTCGTACTCCTGGCCGCGGATCTCCTCCTCGTCCACAGGCGGGCGCACAGCGTCGGCCTCCGCGAGGCGGCCGTGTGGAGCGCCGTCTGGCTCGCCGCCGGTCTCGGCTTCGCCGTCTTCCTCCTGCTCTGGCGCGGCGGCTCCGACGCCGAGCAGTACCTCGCCGCCTACGTCATCGAGCGCGGCCTCTCGATGGACA
Organism: Gaiellaceae bacterium; assembly: GCA_035776735.1. GTDB lineage: Bacteria > Actinomycetota > Thermoleophilia > Gaiellales > Gaiellaceae > JACDAN01. The sequence continues at coordinate 2,310 of DASSSO010000228.1, forward strand.
ACGTCTTCGTCTTCGC